>JBAXAO010000045.1:0-9636 GCA_037142435.1 Actinomycetes bacterium
CCCATTTTGATCGCCACTGATGGTGGAAACCCAAGTGCCATTTACATCAGCTGACATAGGGATTTCCTTTGCCGCAGACGCCGCGGAATCTAGGGTTGGGAAAGTTAAAAGAGATACTTTTGTTGCCGTCGGTGCCCAAACTCGAAACTTAGTCTCACTCTTCGAATATGAATTTCCTAAGTCGTTTCCAGAATATGTGTACTTGGCGGCAAATTCAGGAGAATCAAAGAGTTTTGCTTGCAGCAGCGCCGGATTAGTTGGAATCGCGGAAGTAGGAAGGGCGGTATAGATCGTCTTATCTCCCTGACGAATCCACACCTCAGCATTTCCATTTGAATCAAAAGTAGTAATGAATCGATCGATCGATCCCTCTTTTTCCAGCCAAGCCCCGCGTCGAACGATTATTCCTAATTGATCGAATGTTGACAGTGACGTGACATCGGTTTTGGCTATAACCCCGAAATCATCTTGGCCAGTGAAGGCTACGCCCGATGATGAAACCTCTTTGTCGTTGGAACTTCCCGGCAAGTCTTTCCAGAGGTAGACATTCCAATCTTTGTAATCCGCGTTGGATCGTTGGTAATGAACTGTTAGGTGCACAGTGTCGGGCAGCGCGGCTCGAACCGGAGCCAGCCAGATAGCCGGTAGTGCCGACCCTAAAAGCAAGGAGATTACGGAGATTGCGGTCCTACGCTTTAAATTTGCCATTGGCGAAGATTATCGGCAGGGGCAGCGCTTCGGGAGAGCCTTTCGCTGAGAAGTAGCCGATCCCGATATATCGCGCCCAAAGGTGCTTCACCGTAGCCTTTCGCAATGTTCATTCTTTACGGAGTCGCCTTTATATCTGGCTTGCTCACCATTCTGGCTCCGTGCATTTGGCCGTTACTGCCGATAGTGCTGGCAGATGTAACCCAAACTAAAGATAAGAAGCGGCCGCTTGGAATCACTGTAGGTGTGGCCATCTCTTTCACTGTATTGACGCTTTCTGTATCAGGGCTAGAAAGTTCAATTGGCTTGAATCCCAATGTGCTGCGAAAAATCGCCGTCGTTGTTTTGGTTGTCCTCGGTATAACAATGGTGATTCCGAAAGCTTCTCAATTTCTAGAAAGCCGAATCAGTCGACTATCAGGCAGATTTGGACAGGTCGGGCGCAATAGTCGAACCGACTTTCGTGGTGGCTTCATTACTGGCCTGGCTCTCGGAATTGTCTGGGCACCCTGCAGCGGACCTATTTTGGCCTCGATCGCAACTTTAGCGGCCACTAATAAAGTTTCAGCTCAGGTTGTACTCGTTACCTTATTTTATGTAGCAGGTGTTTCAATTCCGCTCTTCGGGTTTGCCGTTGGCGGTCAGAGACTTTTAGTGAATTCGCGCCGGCTCTCCAAATACACCGGCAAGATTCAAATCGCCTCTGGTGTCGTCTTGATTTTGACGGCCATTGCAATTCAAACTAATTATGACAAGACCCTTGAAGCGAAACTCCTCAATGCAATTCCGTCTTACAGCAGCGCACTCACAAAGATTGAGAGCGGCAGCGGGGTCACGAAAGCGCTCAATAGTTTGAAAGTTAAATCCAGCGGAGTTCTGGGCTCTAGAAACACTTCCGGGCTCTTCAATACAAACACTCCTGCGGCAGATTTTTCAGGCGGTACGAAATGGCTGAATCCATCTTAGCCATTAACTCTGGCGGGATTAAAAGGAAAAGTCGTATTGGTGGATTTCTGGACGTATACCTGCATTAATTGCATTCGCACTTTGCCGCACGTCACCGCTTGGTACAACAAGTATCAACCTTATGGTTTGCAAGTAATTGGGGTACATTCTCCAGAATTCGCCTTTGAAAAAGATACTAATAATGTTCTATCGGCTATCAAGCGTTTCAACATTAAATATCCAGTCGTTCAAGATAACAAGCTTGATATATGGAACGCCTATAACAATCAATATTGGCCAGCCGAATACCTGATTGATGCCAAAGGTAATATTCGCAGAGTTGATTTTGGTGAAGGCCAATACGATCAGATGGAGCAGGCAATTCAAGCGCTTTTGGCCGATGCTGGCGCCAAAATTCCAAGCTCATTAACCGGTGTAAAAGACACAACTCCCAAAATTCAAAACACTCCAGAGACCTACTTTGGCAGCGCACGTAGTGAGTACGGATATCCACAACCGATTAATGTGAACGGTACCTTCGCTTTCGCTACTCCAAAGGTGGTCCCGGTAAACCAATTCTCCTTTGGTGGGAAATGGAAGATAGCGGATGAATATGCGGAAGCTACGGCTGGCTCCACAATCACAGAAAGTTTTGCAGCGACACATGTCTACTTCATTCTTAAGCCATCAAAAGTTGGGGCCCAAGACCGAGTTCTCGTTTCGCTCAATGGCAAACCACTTATCGGCCCTTATGCAGGCTCGGACGTCAAAGCCGGCGAATTGTTAGTCGACAGCGATCGGCTGTATGAGGTGTACAACTCAGGTCAACCAAGCCGTGGGACACTAACTTTCACATTCAAAAATTCCGGAACTCAGGCATATACCTTCACATTTGGATAAAGACTCTCCGCCCCTTTTGCCATTTGAGTACTGGCACTTCATGCACTTCTGCTTCACAGGTATACCTTTTACATAATCTGGTGAAAGAAGTAGCCCGTGAGAAAAGTGACTGCGATTGCAGTGGTTTTGGCTTTGACCGTTCCGGCAATAAATACCGCCCTAGCCGCCACCCCAGTAGCAGGCGGCAAATGTAGTCCGGTCGGAAACAAGTACCGATCAGGCACCAAGATGCTGATCTGCACACTCAAAAACAAAAAACTAATTTGGGTAAATGCTCCGCAACCAACCACTTCTAATAAGCCGGCATCTCCCAGTACGCAACCAACACCTACAAGCCAGAAAAGTACCTACCCACAAAACCAACCGACGCAAAATAACCAAAGCCAACAGCCAAATCAGCAAGGTCCAACGGATCCGTATGCAGATTTGCCGTTGCTCTCAACATTTGAGAAAAATCTCTCCTCAGCATTCCCGGTTGATTTCAGCAAAGCTCTCTTGACCATCCCTTACCTGGGAGTCAATTCCAAAGCACCTCATGCTGGCTTGCATGTTCACTGGACCAATGCTTCTGGCGTATGGACTGATGCTGGAGGTAAGGATCATGTAACTAACTACCCGGCGGTGCGTGCCTTTGAAGACGGTTTCATTGATCTGGTTACCAATCTCTACACGATGCAGACAACTAACGGACAAGGGCATCAAAGGTATGGAGTGATTCTTGCTTTCGCTCGAACTGCCAGCGGACGCCCGGTTATGGCCGACTACAGTTTAGAGCCGCTGATAAATGAACCTTCGCCTCATTTCTATGAATCATTCATCAAAGTTCATCAGGGGCAGAAGGTTAAAAAAGGTGACATCATCGCTTACCTGTACATCCCACCAACTTCTACAGGCGGGACGCATGTTCACTTCAATTTAGTATCAGACAATCAACAAATGACTCCGTCGGTCTTCACTCCAGAAGTCGTAAAGGCTTTCTCGTCGAAGTATTTGGATGCAAGCTACTTGAATTCTGGAGCAATTTTGCCGGCGTGTATTGGGTATGGAATTGGCGCTGCTGAAAATCCTTTCGAAAAGAAAGCCGTCGACTGTCTTTAGTATTTAAGACTTTTCGGCTATGGATTTCAGCAGACCCAACCGAACCATGCCGTCACGCTTGCCGACTATCGGTAGAAGTAGAGGTAGAAGAATTCGTCCCATTCCAACCATGCGAGGGAAATCATGCTGGAAGGTAACTTTGGTTCCAGAGCCAACTGGGGTCAAAGTAAATGTATTAATAAACGTTCCGTTTTCATCATATGCCTCGAAAACAAATTTCGAGTTAGGGATTACTTCGGTGATCTCAACTTCATTCTTATGATGTTTATCTGCCGGTGGGACCTCACCAACCGATTGATAGCGACTGCCAACTGCACCAGCAGCACCGGAAACAAGTTCGATTGAATGTGGCTTTGGCGACCACAATGAATGTTGGGTGAGATCGGAAATCAACGGCCAAACCTTTTCTACAGGTGCATTAATCACTTGCGAAATCAATAACTGCGCCATAACTCCTCCAAAGTGAGAAGCAAAAGGCTAGGTCTCTTAGTGGGGACTTATGGGTCGATTGGTGAGCAATCCAATCAAGATTAGGTCGGATTCAGGCATTTCGCACAGGTAGTGCCACCTCTGCTTCGTTGGTGAGGTGGCTTACTTTCTCTGTTCGTGACCTTCACGGCTCTTTAGCCTTAATGTATGGCGAGCATTAGTAGGAAGAACTTCCTGGCAGCCGGGACTCTAATTCTTCTGCAATTCGGTATTCCACTTGCAACGGCAGCAAGTGGACCGACTCTTAAGCCGACAAAGTTAGGCCAAATCATTGTCTGGCGAGGAAAGAAATACACAGCGATAAAATCGGGCAAAAAGTTAGTATGGAACAAAGGCGTGGCGCTGCCAGCTCCTTCAAAGTCTCCAACTCCAAGTGCAACCCCAACCCCAACTGCTTCGCCAACACCAACGCCTCAATTCTCTGGCACATTTCAAATCGATCTTGCAGCGTCGGTAGATGTTCCTAATGGACAGACCAGAATCATTTACTCTGTTGATTCTCGAGCCTATGCAAAAGCTTTTATCATCACCCGCGAGAACAATGCGCTGATTGCCTTCGACAACAACTGCACTCATGAATCATGCGCCGTGGAACTAAGTGAGAAGACTTTGCTCTGCAATTGCCATATTTCTTACTTCAATCGAATAACCGGTAATCCAGAATCGGGACCGGCTTCTGAACCCTTGAAGAGTTATAGGGTGACTGAAGTCGGTGGACGAATTCTCGTTACCGACTCGACCCCTTAAAAATTACGGCGGACCATTACCGGCAAGTGTCAAAACGCTGACCACTATTCCAAATGCTCCAAATATTGAGAGAAACAACTGCTTCCTAAAGGAACTCTGCCCAGCCAACCACAGGCTAATTGGAATTAATAACGGGTAGGCCGGCATGAGGTAACGGGGTTTTGAACCAAAATATCCAGAAGTTGTGAACGAGACGAAAACGATGGCAGCCGTGTAGATAACAAACTCGATTGGGGGTTTAGACCTGATCAAACTCCAGAGCAAGCCAATGACCGCTAGCGCACCTAAAGTTATGGCTCCACCTTCAAAAATGTTGTTCTGGGCAATCTGCCAAATCCAACTCAGAAAATTACTTCCTCCATCAAAGCCGTTGTTCCAATCGCGTTGAATGACAAAGTAAGCCAATGGGTTGTGGTGCTTGAAGGCGAGGTATGAGAGGAAGGCCATCCAGCCCAGCGGAGCTAAAACAATCGCAACAATTCTCTTCCAGTCGGGGGCTTCGCGCGATTTACGCAAATCGAGGAATATTACGATCATGACTGCAGAAGCTATGGCTAGTCCACTAGGCCGGGTTAGTCCGGCAAATGCGCTTAGGACAGCTGCAAGTACAAATTTCTTCTTCGCCGTGAAATAAAGCGAACTTGCACAAAGAGCCGTAAAGAGTGTTTCGCTGTAGGAGAGAATTTGAATGAATGACATAGGCAGCAGAGCCCATAGCGCCACAGTGACTAAAGCAACCTTTTCACTTGCAAAGAGTGAAATGGTTTTGTAGATCATCAAAGCGGCAACAACTCCGGCAACAAGAGAGATCGCAATTCCGCTGTCAATGTAACTCAAGGTCGTGAGCTGCGAAATCAATCTTTCCAAAAAGGGGAAGAGTGGGAAAAAAGCTTCATTACTGAGCGTTCGGCCCTGGTCTTGCACTACATAGTGGTAGCCGTGGGAGGCCACCGACTCGTACCACTGCGAATCCCATCGGTAGAAGACGTGGGACCAACTGCGGTGCTGAACTTGCATATAAGTAAAGAAAGCTAAGAAGTTGGCCAAACGAAGTGACACATAGAGGATCGCCACTTTCATTGTGCGAGGCTACCTCTTAATAAGCAAGACAAATGGCTGTCTCTGCATCGGAATGGACCTAGTTAGTGGGCTTAAATCCCAATTGAGTCATGATCTTAAGGCGTGCAGGGACCAATTGATCTTCATGGGATACAAATCTGGAGACTCCCTTATTGAGTTTGCTCAATATTAAGAATGAGACAAGAGCGGTCGCAATTCCATTTCCGCGGTGGTTTCGGTCCACTATACATTTATCAACTTCTGCTTCAGTTGCTCTTGTTCTGCAGTTTACAAAACCTATTAATTTATTATTGTAAAAAGCCCCATAGACGGTTTGATTACTTTCCCAAATGTTGGGTACGGAAGAAAAGGGAATATCCTTCTCAATAACGTCTGCAAAATTAGGGTTGTCGGAATTTTTCAAATAGAGCTGTAATGCCTCGTCGGCATGATCAGATGTAATTGTTTCAATTTTGTACATCTTGTAAATCGAATCGATGAAATTCTTTACGTAGGAAGATGTATCTACCTCTTTATTAATTTCAAGAGAATATTCTTTTATTTCGTTTTCACTTTTTGGTGACACGGCTGCCAATGGGGACGATTCAGGTTGCTCTAGATTTCCAAAGAAAACCACATCAAATATGTAATCGAGGGCTTTCATCCATTCATCTAGATCTACATGCTCCAACGAGTTATCGTCCAAAATTTTGCCCATGATAGTTGACTGCAAAAGAATCGAAATGGCTCGAGAATCTAGTTCCGGGTTGACCCACTGACGTTCATGGCAAATCTCCGCGATTTGGATCCATTTTTGTGTCAAAACTTCTTGGACAGGTGCCAATTTTCTGCGCATACGAGGACTTCGCGAACCTGCAAAGGAGATGGCCAACTTTTGTTCTCGAAAAAAGGTAGAACGGATAGTGTTTGGCGCGCGAATCAAGTCCTTGAAGGCATTTCTTACTTTTTCTGGATCTGGATTGTTTCTAACAAAACCAATCAGGTTTTCGAGAGTTGTTTCCACATGTTGGCTGTATAAAAGTATTTGCGCATCTTCGACCAAATCTTGAAAGTCTTCAAAATGATGGTACAGAGAGCCTTTGCTCACATGAGACTCGCGTAGTACAAGATCGCTGGTAACTTCTTCTAAAGAGATGTTTTCCAATAAGTGCATTACGACTTTCAAAAGATGATCTTTCGTGGGCTTATCGGAAAATGTGAAATCTGGCATAAAACCCGATCCTCTCTAAGAAAAAGTCACAGAATCTTATCGAGCATATCAACATAACCTCACGAAATGGTGGTGGTACCACTTATACTGCAGCGAAAATGCAAGCGTGCCCTGGCTTCCCCACCAAGGCACGCTTTTGATGACTATGAAATATCAGTCATCGTTTCCACCACTCACTGGGAGCAAGTTTCCGATTACTGGTAACGAGGGTGAACCAGTGGCGAGAACTCCGCTAAAACCTATTGCGAAGGAGCTAATCGGACGTGAGTGACCTTTTGTAGATGCTGTGGGCATCGTGAACTGAACGCTGGTCAAGGCATTTCCAGTGGTTGCAAGAACCCATCGACCGTCATGACCTTTATTAGTGCTGCTCCAGTACCAAAGTGATCCTGACCCTGTTGAAGTGCTGATGGCATTTGTGGTTGAAAGAGTCGTGAGGGAACCTTGGAATTTCCAACCCTTCTTTACTTGCCAAGCGATTTTGCCGCTTACAACCGGATTCACAACCCCAGCTTGGGTAGAACTCTTTATTGAGAGTGAAAAAGTTGCCCGACCAGATGGCGCCATGTAGGTGCCACCGCCAGAAATTGAACTTTGTTTACTGGGTACCGGTATTGGTGCAGAACAATTTGGTTTAGCAATCTTGTTTGCATTTAGAGAAATGGTTCCGTGAAGAGCAATAAGCCTGCCCGAGACCGTTGTTGCGCTGCCAAGTGAAATATTGGCGTTGCTCAGAATCGTTCCCTTGAAGTCAGAATTAGCACCGAGTGCGGCATTTGATCCGCTTTGCCAGAAAACGTTGCAAGCCTGGGCACCATTTATAAGCGTCACGCGGCTGGCTGCTCCGGTGGTGAGAGTTGCCGGTGTTTGGAGAATAAAGACCGAACTTGAGTTGTTCTGGCCATCCAAAGTCAGAGTCCCGTTCAAGTTCAATCCTGCAGAAGCAGCGTAAGTTCCAGGGACGAGAGTGAGTGCTCCTAAATCGGTGGTGATTGCTGTGGCTGGAGCCGCCGCGGCAGCACTTGCATAAGCGGAATTGGCTGCAGCAATGGCTGCTGCTGTGTTGGCATCGTTAAAGCGGATTCCGCTGGACAACGTTAGAGAGCCAGTATCGGTGTACGAAATTGTGGGGGACATTCCAACATCGCCCTGAATTGTGGTTGCGCCGGCATTGGCCAGGCCATTGGAGGACAGGAGCGCATAGTTGGCGGAGGCGCCAAGAGTTGGCGAAGTTGCTGCTTGGCTTGGAAGAGAAGTCACAAAGCCAATAGTGGTCGCGGCTAGAAAAGTAGCTGTCGAGATAGAAATCAAACGCTTGTGTTTCATTTAAAACTCCCAATTGATTCGAATTCGTGGATCGTTGCCGTTTAAGAACGGCGCGATGACCTGAAATCCTTGTTGCCCTCAATCAACTAGGGGTACTTTGTTTATTTTGGTCAGGCCTCCTCTGGTTCTGCTTGTAGTAATCAAGGTAGGTAGACAAACTGGGTTTTGACTGAAAAACACCCTGAAGTTGTCGCAGAATGCGAGAATTACCCCAGTGCAGGGTATTTCGACATTTATATCTAGTTCGAAAGGAGAAGAGTGAAGCGAGCATTTTCCATCATGATGACCGAGACATTTTCGGCTTATCTTTTGCTTCCCGTAGCTTTTCTCGCCATTGGACTTGGTCACTTTCAAAGCGGAGATCTCCTAAATTCTGAACGCAATCTCCTGGGCTTTCATACCAGTATTTACCGTTTCGTTATTGAATACCTGTTGGCAATCTTCTTCTTTAAGATCGGTCTCGAGCTGCGGTTCGAATTGATGCAGGGAGTTTTGCGCGAAAGAAAATTTATGGCCATCAGTGCCCTCAGCGCTGGACTAGGAATGATCGTGCCGGTTGGCATCTTTTTGGTGCTGACTTCGATGCTTCACATATCTCACCAAGGGTGGGGCGTCATTATGGCTACAGATTTGCCGCTGGTGTTGGCATTGGTAGCCGTATTAAGGAAAGGCAAACTTCGTCCTTTCATTTTGGCCCTAGCAACTTTGGACGATATCGGTTCAATTATTGTTCTCTCCTTTATCCAACAGAGCACAGCGCATTGGCTCTATATCCTCTTGTTTATTCTCCTATTTATTGGCTACACCCAAATAAGTAGGAAAATCCAATCGGTTACCTTGCTTTTACTTTTCTTTGTTGTCGGGATAATTCTCGGTGACGCGGCAGGAATCCCAGTCTCGCTGTCGGCTGTGCTCCTTGGAATATTCACAATAGGTAAGAGCAAAACCGAATCTACAATTGAGAAGCGACTTTTAAGGATTCTGGAGCCGATATCGGCTTATTTAGTGATCCCACTTTTCCTCTTCGTTATTCTTTTTCGAAAATTTGAACTTTCTTCGACAGCATTTGCAGGCGGATTACTTTTGGTCATGATTGGAGCCAGACTGGCGGGCAAACCTCTCGGAATCTTTGC
>JBAXAO010000046.1:0-9021 GCA_037142435.1 Actinomycetes bacterium
GCGCCACCATGGACTGGATGGAGCAAGAGCAAGAGCGCGGTATCACCATTACCTCTGCTGCTACCACTTGCGTCTGGCACGACCACCTCATCAACATCATTGATACACCTGGTCACGTTGACTTCACCGTTGAAGTAGAGCGCTCATTGCGCGTACTCGATGGCGCTGTTTGCGTATTCGACGGCGTTGCCGGCGTAGAGCCACAATCTGAGACCGTTTGGCGTCAAGCAGACCGGTACAACGTTCCACGTATCTGCTTCATCAATAAGTTGGACCGTACCGGTGCAAACTTTGACCGTTGCGTTGACATGATTCGCACTCGCTTGAATGCCATCCCACTTGTTCTGCAAATTCCCATCGGCCTCGAAGGCGATTTCATGGGAGTTGTTGATTTGATCGCCATGAAGGCACTTGTATGGCCAGGCGAGACCAAGAAGGGTGAGGATTACCTCATCGAAGAAATCCCTGCCAACTTGGTTGATGCTGCCAAAGCTGCTCGCCACGAAATGGTTGAGACCTTGGCCAATGCAGACGATGCAATCATGGAGAAGTACCTAGAAGATATTGAACTTTCTAATGAAGAGATCATCGAAGCTATTCGTCGTGCCACCATCGGCGACAAGCTAACCCCAGTTCTTACCGGCTCTGCCTTCAAGAACAAGGGCGTTCAACCTATGCTCGATGCAGTTAACCGTTACCTTCCAAGTCCTTTGGATATCAAGGCAATCGTTGGTCACAAGATGGGCGATCCAGAAGTTGAAATCGATCGTCAACCATCCGAATCAGAGCCTTTCTCTGCTCTTGCATTCAAGATCATGTCTGATCCACACCTCGGAAAATTGACCTTCGTTCGTATCTATTCCGGAAAATTGGAAACTGGTTCACAGATTCTCAACTCCACCAAGGATAAGAAAGAACGTATCGGTAAGATTTACCAGATGCACGCCAACAAGCGTGAAGAAAAAGATTTCGCTGGCGCGGGAATGATCATCGCTGTTATGGGTCTTAAAGACACCACAACCGGTGACACTCTCTGCGATCCAGCCAAGCCAGTTATTTTGGAATCTATGGACTTCCCAGATCCAGTTATCTCCGTTGCCATTGAGCCTAAGACCAAGGCTGACCAAGAGAAGCTCGGCGTTGCTATTCAGCGTTTGGCTGAAGAAGACCCAACCTTCCACGTCAAGTCCGATGAAGAGACCGGCCAGACCATCATCTCTGGTATGGGCGAACTTCACCTTGAAATTTTGGTTGACCGTATGCGCCGCGAATTCAAGGTCGAGGCCAACGTCGGTAAGCCACAAGTTGCCTACCGCGAAACCTTGCGCAAGCCAGTTGAGCGCTACGACTACACCCACAAGAAGCAATCTGGTGGTTCTGGTCAGTTCGCAAAGGTTCAGATCGCTCTCGAGCCGCTTCCAGCAGGCACCGAAGGCGGATACGAATTCGTAAATAAGATCACCGGCGGTCGTATTCCACGTGAATACATCCCATCAGTTGATGCCGGTTGCAAAGAGTCAATGCAGAGCGGACCACTTGCTGGTTACCCACTCGTTGATGTTCGCGTCACTCTTCTTGATGGTGCTTATCACGACGTTGACTCGTCCGAACTCGCCTTCAAGATTGCAGGTATCGCTGCGTTCCGTGAAGCTGCCCGGCTTGCCGGTCCAGTCATTCTCGAACCAGTTATGTCAGTCGAAGTTATTACCCCTGAAGACTTCATGGGTGATGTCATCGGCGATTTGAATAGCCGTCGTGGACAGATTCAGTCTATGGACGAGCGTTCAGGTGCCCGCATCGTTAAGGCAATCGTTCCGCTCTCAGAGATGTTCGGCTATGTCGGAGATCTTCGAAGCAGAACACAAGGCCGTGCAAGCTACAGCATGACTTTCGATTCGTATGCCGAAGTTCCAGGCAACGTTGCGAAGGAAATCATTGCCAAGGTTCGCGGCGAATAACTAAACCCCTTTAAACAGACCCAATTAACAACAGAGAAAAAACAGGAGGACAAAGTGGCAAAGGCGAAGTTCGAGCGGACTAAACCGCACGTCAACATTGGCACAATTGGTCACATCGATCACGGTAAGACCACTCTTACTGCTGCTATTTCCAAGGTACTGCACGACAAGTACCCAGATGTGAACCCATTTACCCCATTCGATCAGATCGATAAGGCGCCAGAAGAGCGTCAACGCGGTATCACCATCTCTATCGCACACATTGAATACCAGACCGAGTCACGTCACTATGCACACGTTGACTGCCCAGGTCACGCTGACTACATCAAGAACATGATCACTGGTGCTGCCCAAATGGACGGCGCGATCCTCGTAGTAGCAGCAACTGATGGCCCAATGCCACAGACCAAGGAGCACGTTCTCCTTGCTCGCCAAGTTGGCGTTCCTTCCATCGTTGTCGCACTGAACAAGTCCGACATGGTCGATGATGAAGAAATTCTTGAACTCGTTGAGATGGAAGTTCGTGAACTTCTCTCCAAGTACGAATTCCCTGGCGATGACACACCAATCGTGCGCATCTCCGCTCTTAAGGCTCTCGAAGGAGATCCAAAGTGGGTTGCAACAATCATGGATCTCATGGCAGCTGTTGACTCATTCATTCCACAGCCTGCACGTGAAGTTGATAAGCCATTCTTGATGCCAGTAGAAGACGTTTTCACCATCACAGGTCGTGGAACCGTTGTTACCGGTCGTATCGAGCGCGGTATCGTCAAGGTCAACGAAGAAGTTGAAATCGTTGGTATCCGTCCAGGATCAACCAAGACCACCGTTACTGGTGTTGAAATGTTCCGCAAGCTTCTTGATGAAGGTCAAGCAGGCGAGAACGTCGGTCTCCTTCTTCGCGGTACAAAGCGTGAAGATGTAGAGCGTGGACAGGTTGTCTGCAAGCCAGGCTCCATTACTCCACACACCGACTTCGAAGCTAACGCTTACATCCTTTCCAAGGATGAAGGCGGACGTCACACTCCGTTCTTCAATAACTACCGCCCACAGTTCTACTTCCGTACCACTGACGTCACCGGCATCGTGACTCTTCCAGCTGGCACCGAAATGGTTATGCCTGGCGACAACACCGAAATGGTTGTTGCTTTGATCCAACCAATCGCAATGGAAGATGGACTTCGCTTCGCTATCCGCGAAGGTGGCCGCACTGTTGGTGCTGGTCGCGTAACCAAGATCATCAAGTAGTACCTGCAATAACTCCTGTTATCGGTGGCTGGTGAAAGCCAGCCACCGACTCTGGGAAAAGATTCAAATTAATTTTTATAAATAGTTTTTTAGACGCAGTAAAGAAAAAAGGAGAAGCACATGGCGGGACAAAAGATCCGCATACGGCTTAAGGCTTACGACCACGAAGTGATCGATAACTCGGCGAAGAAGATTGTCGAGACTGTTGAGCGCACTGGTGCAACCGTCGCAGGTCCCGTTCCGTTGCCTACAGAGAAGAACACTTTCTGTGTTATCCGCTCTCCACACAAGTACAAGGACAGCCGCGAACACTTCGAGATGCGCACACATAAGCGCTTGATCGACATCATCGACCCAACTCCTAAGACAGTTGATTCCTTGATGCGCCTCGATTTACCCGCTGGCGTTGACATTGAGATCAAGCTCTAGGGGATCTGACAAATGACTACTACACAATCACAGGGCTCTGCCATCAAGGGAATCCTTGGCAAGAAGCTCGGCATGACTCAGGTCTTCGATGCTAATAACAAGATCGTTCCAGTAACTGTTGTTGCTGCCGGTCCTTGCGTTGTAACTCAGATCCGCACCCCTGAAAAGGATGGCTACTCTGCTGTACAGCTCGCCTTCGGAGCAATTGATCCACGTAAAGTTTCCAAGCCTGAAACTGGCCACTTCGCCAAGGCAGGGGTTACACCTCGCCGCGATGTTGCCGAACTTCGTACCACCAATGCCGCCGCTTACAGCGTCGGTCAAGAACTTCGCGCTGATGTATTTGCAGCAGGCGAAATCGTCGATGCCACTGGTACTTCAACCGGTAAGGGCACCGCTGGTGTTATGAAGCGTCACGGCTTCCATGGTTTAGGTGCATCCCACGGTGTTGACCGTAAGCACCGTATGCCAGGTTCGATCGGTAACCGCACGACTCCAGGTCGCGTCTTCAAAGGCAAGCGCATGGCTGGTCGCATGGGTGTAGATCGAGTTACTACCCAAAATCTCCTTGTTCACTCTGTTGATGTTGAGAACTCACTAATTCTCATCAAGGGTGCAATTCCTGGCCCAACCGGTTCAATCGTCTTCGTGCGCTCTGCTGCGAAGAAGGCTGTATCTGAGACAACTTCTGAAAGCAGAGGTGCATAACTCATGGCATTAACCGTAGATATCAAAAACGCCGAGGGTAAGACCACAGGCAGCATTGATCTTCCAGCATCAGTTTTTGATGCTCAGACCAATGTTCCTTTGATCCACCAGGTCGTCGTTGCCCAACTTGCTGCTGCTCGCGCCGGAACTGCTAAGGCAAAGACCCGCGCTGAGGTAAGTGGTACGGGTAAGAAGCCTTTCAAGCAGAAGGGAACAGGTCGCGCTCGTCAGGGTTCTTCCCGTTCACCTTTGCAGCGTCACGGTGGTGTTTCACATGGACCTGTTCCACGTAAATACGATCAACGCACTCCTAAGAAAATGATCGCAGCAGCTCTTCGTGGTGTTCTTTCAGACCGCCAACGCGAAGATCGCATCCATGTTATTGAGACGGTCGCTACCGCCCCAACGACAAAGGGCGCAATCGCCGCTGTTCGTCAGTTCTCTGATCGCAAGAATGTCCTTGTTGTTCTCTCTCGTTCTGAAGATATCGCTTGGCGTTCACTTCGTAACGCAGACAACATGCACTTGATTGTTAACGATCAACTCAATGCCTATGACGTTCTCGTCAGCGATGATGTGGTTTTCTCTGAGAGCGCCATCCGCGAATTCATCACGGGTCCAGTTGTTGCAATTGCTCGTGAGAGTGAAGTAGAGGTATCAGCATGAAAGATTATCGCGACGTTTTATTAGCACCTGTTGTCTCCGAAAAGTCCTACGGACTTCTCGATGAGAACAAGTACACATTCATTGTTGCTCCAGATGCCAACAAGACTGAAATCAAGATTGCAGTCGAGAAAGTATTTGGCGTCAAGGTTCTCAGCGTTAACACCCTGAACCGCCAAGGTAAGCGCAAGCGCACCAAGGTTGGTTTTGGGCGACGCAGCGATACCAAGCGCGCAATCGTGTCTGTTGCAGCCGGTGACCGGATCGACATCTTCGGAGGCCCTGTCTCCTAAGGAGCCAGGACTAGAAGAGGAATAGGTAGATAACAAATGGCATTACGTAAACTCAAGCCGACCACACCAGGTCAGCGCGGCGCCAGCGTTCCAGATTTCGCGGAAATCACACGCACCACCCCTGAGAAGTCATTGGTTCGTCCAATCCACTCAAAGGGCGGTCGTAACGCGACTGGTCGCATCACTACTCGTCACCAAGGCGGCGGTCACAAGCGTGCTTATCGTTTGATCGACTTCACCCGTAACGATAAAGATGGCATCCCAGCAAAGGTTGCCCATATCGAATACGACCCAAACCGCACATCACGTATTGCACTTCTGCACTACGCCGATGGCGAAAAGCGCTACATCATTGCGCCTAACAAATTGAACCAAGGCGACAAGGTCGAGAACGGTCCATCAGCGGATATCAAGCCTGGCAATTGCTTGCCACTGCGCAATATCCCAGTTGGAACCATGATCCACGCGATTGAACTACGCCCAGGTGGAGGAGCGAAGATTGCTCGTTCAGCTGGCGCCGGCGTTCAGTTGGTTGCTAAAGATGGTCCTTACGCACAACTGCGTATGCCATCAGGTGAAATCCGAAATGTAGATGTTCGTTGCCGCGCCACCGTTGGTGAAGTCGGAAACGCAGAACAATCAAATATCAACTACGGAAAAGCAGGCCGTATGCGTTGGAAGGGCAAGCGCCCAACCGTCCGCGGTGTTGTCATGAACCCAGTTGATCACCCACACGGTGGTGGTGAAGGTAAGACCTCTGGTGGTCGTCACCCAGTATCACCTTGGGGTAAGCCTGAAGGCCGTACTCGCAAGAAAAAGGCGAGCGATGCCCTCATTGTCCGTCGTCGCAAGTCGAATAAGAAACGATAAGGAGCCCACTACAAATGCCACGTAGTTTGAAGAAGGGTCCATTCGTGGACGGTCACCTCGTAAAGAAGGTCGACGACCAAAATGACAAGAACACCAAGAATGTCATTAAGACTTGGTCACGCCGTTCAATGATTATTCCGTCGATGATCGGTCACACCATCGCAGTACATGATGGTCGCAAGCACGTTCCTGTATTTATCACCGAGAACATGATTGGTCACAAGCTCGGTGAATTCTCCCCAACACGTACCTTCCGAGGTCACGTCAAGGGCGACGATCGGAGGTCATCACGTGGCTAATTCACGTAACCCAAATGTTGACGAGGCATTGGTTGCCCGCGCAATTTTGCGCGACATCCGTTGTACTCCTCAAAAGGCTCGGCGTGTAGTCAACATCGTTCGCGGACAACGCGCAGATGTTGCTCTCTCCACCTTGAAGTTTGCTAACCAAGCAATTGGTGCAGATCTCTACACCTTGTTGGCATCAGCTGTCGCTAACGCAAAGCAGAAGAACCCATCACTTCGTGATGCTTCCGAGCTTTTCGTTGCCGAAGCAACAGTCGATGAAGGCTTCACTTTGAAGCGCTTCCGTCCACGTGCCCAAGGTCGCGGTTTCCGCATCAACAAGCGCACCAGCACCATCACCTTCGTAGTTTCTGATGACGTCAACTACCGCTCAAACGGTCCACGCAAAGTTGCCGCTCACAAGAAGGCAAATGCTGGCCGCCCAGTAAAGACCGAAGGGAAGGCCAAGTAAATGGGTCAAAAAGTAAATCCACATGGCTTCCGCCTAGGTATCACCACTGAATTTAAGTCACGTTGGTATGCCGACAAGCTCTACAAGGATTATGTGAAGGAAGATATTGAAATCCGTCGCATGATGACCAAGGGCATGGAGCGCGCTGGCGTATCTCGCATTGAGATCGAGCGTACTCGTGAGCGCGTTCGCATCGACCTTTACACCGCTCGTCCAGGAATTGTTATCGGACGCCGTGGAACTGAAGCCGATCGCATCCGCCTCGATCTCGAGAAGCTAACCGGCAAGCAGGTTCAGCTCAATATCCTCGAAGTCAAGAATCCTGAAATTGATGCTCAGCTCGTTGCTCAAGGAATTGCCGAGCAGTTGACTGCTCGTGTTTCTTTCCGTCGCGCAATGCGTAAGGCAATGCAGACCGCACTTAAGTCCGGTGCTCAAGGTATTCGTGTTCAGTGTGGTGGACGTTTGGGTGGCGCAGAAATGTCCCGCTCCGAGTTCTACCGCGAAGGCCGAGTTCCACTACATACCCTCCGCGCCGATATCGATTACGGTTTCTATGAGGCCGCAACCACATTCGGTCGTTTGGGTGTAAAGGTTTGGATCTACAAGGGTGAAGTTATCGAGTCTCGCGCTGAGCGCGCTGCATCTGCACTTGCTGCAGCTCGTGCGCCAAAGCCATCACGCGGTCCACGTAATCCACGTGCACCTCGTGGCGAAGTAACTTCTTCCACTGTTGAATCCCGCGCTGCAGCTACTGCAGTCGCAAGTGCTCCAGTTGCAGTTGTTGAAACTCCTGCCGCTGGCGCCCCTGAAGGGAGCGATGCCTAAATGTTGATTCCTCGTAAGGTCAAGCACCGAAAGCAGCACCACCCAAAGCGTGGTGGAAAGTCCAAGGGCGGTACCACAGTTGCATTCGGCGACTTCGGTATCCAAGCTCTTGAGCCTGCTTACGTCACTAACCGACAGATCGAAGCAGCTCGTATTGCTATGACTCGTCACATCAAGCGTGGTGGAAAGGTTTGGATCAATATTTATCCAGATCGTCCACTGACCAAGAAGCCAGCTGAAACCCGTATGGGTTCCGGTAAGGGTTCACCGGAATGGTGGATCGCCAACGTAAAGCCTGGCCGCGTGATGTTTGAAATCTCTGGTGTTGCCGAAGATATCGCTACCGAGGCTATGACTCGTGCGATTCACAAGCTGCCAATGAAGTGCCGCGTAGTACGACGTGAGGAGTTCTAATGGCAAATATCGTCACTGTTGAGGAGCTTCGCGCCCTGAGCACAGAAGAGCTAGGTCTCAAGCTGGCTGAAGCAAAGGAAGAACTTTTCAACCTTCGTTTCCAAGCTGCGACCGGCCAACTAGAAAATCACGGTCGTTTGACTGCGGTTCGTAAAGAGATTGCGCGCATTTACACCATCGTGCGTGAACGTGAATTGGGAATTGGAGGCGCGGCATGACCACAAGCAATGAGCTAGATCGTGGATTCCGCAAGACTCGTGAAGGCATCGTTACCAGCGACAAGATGGATAAGACCGTCGTCGTAGCGATCCAGGATCGAGTTAAGCATGGTCTTTACGGCAAGGTCTTGTCTCGCACTCGCAAGCTCAAGGCACATGATGAGAACAACAGCGCTGGTATCGGCGATCGCGTCCTCTTGATGGAAACTCGTCCACTTTCGGCAACCAAGCGTTGGCGTGTAGTCGAGATCATCGAGAAGGCTAAGTAGAGGGAACGCAGAGGGAACTTTGAAATGATTCAACAAGAATCGCGACTTCGCGTCGCCGACAACACCGGAGCAAAGGAACTTCTTTGCATCCGCGTACTCGGTGGATCCTCACGTCGCTACGCCGGCATCGGTGACATCATCGTGTGTTCCGTCAAGGATGCAATTCCTGGCGGACAGGTAAAGAAGGGTGAGGTCGTCAAGGCCGTCATCGTTCGTACCGTCAAAGAGAACCGTCGTCCAGATGGTTCATACATCAAATTTGATGAGAACGCAGCAGTCATTCTTAAGGCTGATGGCGAACCTCGTGGAACCCGTATCTTCGGACCAGTTGCTCGCGAACTTCGCGACAAGAAGTTCATGAAGATCA
>JBAXAO010000047.1:0-8927 GCA_037142435.1 Actinomycetes bacterium
TGCTTTTCGTCGTCTATGCCGCGTTAACGTACTTCGGAAAAACTGGAACAGCGGTGTTTCCAATAGCGGTGGGGATAGCCATTTTCTCGGTATGGGGCTCTTACTTCTCCTCTGACACGTTGGTAATGACGATGACCGGTGCCAAAATTATTCAAGAATCTGATAATCCCAAGCTTTTCAATCTCATCCAAGAAGTTTGTCTGGCAAGTGGATTGACTATGCCTAAGGTTGCAATTGTTCAAGACAGCGCCCCTAATGCATTCGCTACTGGTCGAAATGAGAAGCATGCAGTTATTGCTTTCACTACCGGAATTTTAGAAGTTATGAATCGGGAAGAGTTGCAGGGTGTCATCGCTCATGAAATGGCCCATGTTGCCAATCGCGATACTTTGGTCTCGGCAATTGCGGCTACTACTGCCGGTGCCATCGCTTTGCTCAGCGACTTCCTCACTCGAATGATGTGGTTTGGTGGATCCCGCAGCCGCGATGACAATAACAATCAACAGAACCCCATCGCCTTAGTTGTCTCGCTAATTGTTTTGATCTTGGCACCCATTGCGGCCTTGTTGTTACGTTCGGCGATTTCACGCCGACGTGAAGCTTTGGCAGATGCAACTGCCGTTGCCTTTACTCGTAATCCAGCTGGTTTACGTCAAGCTCTAGAAGTTTTGGCTGCAGACTCAACCGTTGTGCATCAAAAATCGACAGCGGTTGCACACATTTGGATTGAGTCACCTTTAGATGGAACCTCTGTCAGCAAATTGTTTTCGACCCACCCACCCATTCAAGAGCGCATAGCCACGCTACGGGCAATGGAAGCTAATCCTGAATAGGAAAATGCAAGGTAAAAGCAGCGCCTTCACCCAGCTTGGATTCCACCGTCACAGAACCATCATGAGCGGTCATAACCGCAGTAACGATCGCTAGACCCAATCCACTACCTTCGCCGCTGGTGCGAACTCGGGAAGGATCGGCGCGATAAAAACGCTCAAAAATTTTGGCCTGATCTTCTTCGGATAATCCTGGTCCGGTATCGCTGACTTTGACGGTGGTTTCTGTTTCTGTTTGGTCTAGTTGAACCAAAATCTTCGTGCCGATCGGAGTGTGGGTACGAGCGTTGGCCAGCAAGTTGGCGATGGCTTGATGAATACGGAGATTGTCGCCCAGTACGTAGACCTCTTCACCCGGCATCGATACTTGCACGGGATGTCCAGGTCCTGCCGCTTCGGCGGAGGCTACGACTTCGGAGATAAGTTGGTTCATATCTACTGGATCTTTAGCAAGTTCGCGGGATTGATCCAAGCGGGCAAGTAACAATAGATCTTCAACGAGGGAGCTCATACGAATTGATTCTTTCTCAATTCGTTGCACAAGTTCTTTAGTCTTCTCTTCTCCTTGCACTGCTCCTTGACGATGCAATTCGGCGAAACCACGAATGGCGGTAAGCGGGGTCCGAAGTTCGTGGCTGGCGTCGGCAACAAATCGACGCAATTTAGATTCGGAAGCAACGCGAATAGCAAAAGATTCTTCAATGCGGCTAAGCATCTGGTTAAGAGATGCGGTTAACCGTCCGACTTCAGTATCGGGATTGACGACTGGCAGACGAGCAGAGAGATCGCCGTCAGCAATTGCTTCGGCGGTAGCTTCGACTTGGCTTAACGGTTTCAAACTGAGGTCAATAATCCAACGCGAAACAATGCCGATCAAAATCAAAATCAATAAGCTAATAAAGAGGAAGAGAATCCCTAGTTCGTGAGTGGTTTTATCAACGGTATCTAGTGATACTGAAACAACAACAACCCCAAGACCCGAAGGTAATAGTTTCGCAATTGCGCGAATTTCGGGTTGGTCTTTCTTGCTCATGAAGGTAAAAGGTTTGCCATTGTGCTTGTACACATCGGCCGGCAAAAAGCCTGCAAAAGCGCTGCTAACAGTGGAGTTTGCGAGATCGCCGCCTAGTTGGCCCAGAATCTTTCCGTTGGTATCCAAAAGAGTTACAGATGTCGCCGTAGGTACTCCACGCAAAGGCTTTAGGACCGTGTACGGACTACCAGAGGCAGAAGCATCTGCGGTGGTCTCGGCGGTGATGTCATCAATGCCGGCACGATCGAGACGAAGAAGTGATCCGCCTGCGATGGAATTAAGTTGGCCATCGACCTGAGTAACAAGGAAGGAGCGCAGCGCAGTATTGGCGGCAAAGTCAGAGGCAAGAATTGCCACCGCTGCAAGTGAAAGTGTCGCGAGAATCAGACGATTTCGCAGACTCCACATTGAGAGTGGATTCTTCACGCGCAGCGGGGAATTCATTTATTAATGGTAGTTCTTGTCTAGGTTACTTTTTTGCAGGAAGGCGCATGCGATATCCGACTCCGCGAACGGTATGAATGAGAGCGGGTTCGTAGATATCAATCTTCTTACGTAGGTAGGAAATGTAGGTTTCAACGATGCCGGCATCACCGCGGAAGTCGTATTGCCAGACATGGTCGAGAATCTGCGATTTGCTGACGACGCGGTCGGCGTTGATCATCAAATAACGGAGCAAGAGGAATTCAGTAGGCGAGAGGTCAACCATATGGCCGGCTCGGCGAACTTCGTGGGTGGCCTCGTCGAGTTCGAGATCGGCAAAGCGCACCTTCTCGTCATCGACTTCAACTTGAATAACACCGATGCGGCGAAGCAGCGCACGCAATCGAGCTACGAGCTCTTCAAGGCTGAAAGGCTTGGTGACATAGTCATCGCCGCCAATGGTTAGGCCGGCAATCTTGTCTTCGACCGTGTCCTTTGCGGTAAGGAAGAGCACGCCGACGCTATGGCCGTCTTGTCGCAATTGGCGACAGACATCGAAACCATTTTGATCGGGGAGCATCACATCGAGAATCAGTGCATGTGGCTTGAATTCTTCAGCCACGCGCAGCGCCTCGGCGCCACTGGCAGCGGTGCGGACGTCGAAACCGACGAAGCGCAGGCTGGTGGAGATTAATTCGCTGATGCTGCTTTCATCATCAACTACAAGGATGCGTTGGGTAGTTGCCTCCGAGTTGTCGGCGGCTTGGATCTTTTCTTTTAGAGCGGTCATCTCTCATCACCTCGTCCCAGAGAATTCTCCCATTCGCTGGGGGTTTCCTGAGAACCAGCCGAGTTTCAACCTGAAGTTTTGTTGGGTTTTACCCGAGCTTGGCATCCAAGAAGGCATTGACGATCCTCTTGAAGCGAGCTGGTTCTTCAATATGTGGCATATGTGATGACTCAGGAAAGAGTTCCCAGACCACATCCGGAATTCGATATTGAATTTCGGCAACCATGGTGGGCGTGGCTTCGTCATAGGCACCGCTGACCAGAAGAGTCGGCACATTGATCTTGTGGAGTTGGTCATGAATATCCCAGTTCTTGAGAGAACCGACGACATGGAATTCAGAAGGTCCATTCATCGTGTGATAAACCGTGGGATCGGCCGCCATTTGTGCGAATGATTCAACTACATCTGGTGGCATAGGCACGCGGCACAGGTGGCGTTCGTAGAAGACATCAACCGCGGCAACATATTCAGGATCCTCAGTTGTTTCCGCGGCCTCGTGCTTCTTGAGCGTTGCTTCGACCTCAGGCGGCAATTGAGCGCGTAACTTGTTAGCTTCGCTAACCCAAATCTTCATACCCGCTGGCGAATCAGCGACAATCAGCGCTTTTAGACCAGCGGGGCGATGAGTAGCGAATTGCATGCCCAGCATTCCACCCCACGATTGTCCGATGATGGAGTAGTTATCTGAAATGCCCAAATGCTGGGTCAACAGAGTGAGTTCTTCCATAAATAACTCCGGTGTCCAGAACTCTTTTGGTGCGTCTGGAACGTGAGTGGAATTTCCGCAGCCCAGTTGATCGTACAAAATTGCGGCGCGACCAGATTGCGCAATGAGGTCGGCGATAGCGATCGTGTAGTTATGCCCGGCACCGGGACCCCCATGTAAAACCATCACAGGTGTCTTACCGTTGGAGAGATCACCGACAATGCGATACCAAGTTTCGCCGTGTTGCCATTTCATGGTTGATGTCGTCATTTGTTATCCCTTCACCGAACGCAGCACCATCTGCGCCACATCCAAAACCTCGATATCGGACTCGCGTGCGGTCATGCCGTCGCCAACCATGACTCGGCAGAATGGGCAGGCGACTGCGACTTCCTCGACCCCAGTGGCGATTGCTTCGTCAACGCGATTGAGATTGATGCGGGTGCCGATCTTCTCTTCCATCCACATTCTTCCGCCACCTGCTCCGCAACAGAAGGAACGATCTTGGTTTCGTGGCATTTCAGAGATCGTGGCACCGGTTGATTGCAAGAGCTCGCGCGGTGGCATAAAGATCTGATTGTGCCGCCCTAGGTAACAAGGGTCGTGATAAGTGATCGCCTTCGCTGAATGTGCAACTGGTTTCAATTTTCCATCTTTAATGAGTTGATTCAAGAGTTGGGTGTGATGGACCATCTCTAGTTCAAAGCCTTGTTGGCGATAATCGCGTCCAATTGTTGTGAAGCAATGCGGACAGGTAACGACAACCTTCTTTACACCGCGAGAGCCAAAGGCGTGTTCAAGAGTCTCGATATTTTCACGGGAGAGAATTTGAAAGAGAAATTCATTGCCAGCACGGCGCGCAGGATCTCCTGTGCAGGTTTCTTTCTTTCCCAGAACTGCAAAAGTTGTGCCCGACATCCACAGTAGTTCGGCCACTGCCTTAGTGGTGCGCTTTGCGCGCTCTTCGTAGGCGCCGGCACAGCCCACCCAGAAGAGGTATTCGACATCGTCCGGGATGACATCTTCAATAACACGCACTGGGAAGTCGACTTCAGCGATCCAACCATCGCGATCGGCGCGATTGGCTCCCCACGGATTTCCGGCCTTTTCAAGGTTTCTAAAGGTGCCGCCGAGTTCGGATGGAAATTCGGATTCAACCAATACTTGGAAGCGTCGCATATTGACGATGTGATCGACGTGTTCGATATCGACTGGACATTCATTGACGCAGGCACCGCAGGTTGTGCAGGACCACAAAATATCTTGAGTAATCGCGTTCTCGATAGCGCCACCAACGATCGGAGCATCGCTAGGGACCTTAGCAAGTGCGTGATCGCGCATCGCCATAATAAGAAGTTTGGGTGAAAGCGGTTTGTCAGTGTGCCAAGCAGGACATTGGGATTGGCAGCGACCGCATTCGGTACAGCTGGCCATATCCAACAGGCCTTTCCACGAGATGTCCGCCGATTTTCCAATTCCAAAAACATCATCTTCAGAAGGATCTTCAAAATCGATGGGCTTTCCGTGGGAGAGCATTTCTGGAAGTGCACCGAGAGAAGGTTGTTTGTTGGTATTGCGCTGAAAGAAGATATTGAATGGTGCCAAGAATCTGTGCCAGGCGACGCCCATTGTGAGGTTCATCGCAATGACGATGAACCAGAGCATCGAAATAACTATTTTTGATGTGGCAACAATTTGAATCGCAACTTTCAGATGTGCGATTGAGACACCCTTAAATACTAAGACCGCCACATAGGAAACCGGGTAGTGCAGATTCCAACCAGCGATTCCAGCAAGCGCTCCTTCAAGACCACGAAGTGCAACGACACAAAAGACAATCGCAAGGATTGTGGCTTCAACGTAATAGGCACGTCCGCTTCGCGAACCGAAGAAACGCGATTTCTTTTCCGGACGAACAATTCGCGTTACTTGACGAATTCCGATCAGGGTGACAATTCCGATACCGGTTAGCGCAGCAATGATTTCAACAAAGAAGTTGTAAGGCGCCCAATCTCCAATTATGGGCAGTACGAAAGTCGGAGAGATGACTTGGCCAAAAGCGGTAATCAAAGTGCCGAGCAGCGCTACGAAACCCACCATCACAAACCAGTGCGCAATCGCTGAACCGGTGAAGCGCAGCATCTTGGTGTGGGAGAGAATTTCGTGGGTCGCCCAGAGCGCCCTGCGCTTGTAGTTATTGAAGCGCGTGGGGTCAGGCTGGCCGGCGGCGAAGATCGTATAGAGCTGGTGGCCGCGGTAGGCGACCAAGACGATGGCCAGGGCCGAGATGGCGTAGGAGATTCCAACGAGAAGCGCTGTGAGCATGAGTGAAGGGTATGGGCAGCCCACGCTGAAAGCAGAGAACTTGCTCCGCTTTCGGGGGATGGGCCACTCATTTCGGAATAAATCGTGACCTTGCTCTGTTACCTTGATTACTCAGAGTTGAGCCGTTCGGACTCAAGATTTTGACATGAACCTACTCAAGGATGAGAATAAGACCCTAGCCCGGCATTAAACAGGCTGAAAACCGCCCCTCCACACGGAAAAAGGCGGAGAGAAAGAGGAGTAATACATGTCCAGAGCAGTTGGAATTGACCTAGGAACCACGAATAGTTGCGTCTCCGTTCTCGAGGGTGGCGAGCCATCCGTTATCGCGAACGCTGAAGGCGCCCGAACCACCCCGTCGATCGTGGCCTTTGCAAAAAATGGGGAGGTGCTGGTTGGCGAGGTAGCCAAGCGTCAATCCGTGACCAACGTCGAACGGACCATTCGCTCAGTAAAGCGCCACATGGGTACCTCGTGGACCCAAGATATTGATGGCAAGAAGTACACCCCACAGGAGATCAGCGCTCGCATCCTCATGAAGCTCAAGCGCGATGCCGAAGCCTTCTTGGGCGACACAGTGACCGATGCGGTTATCACCGTTCCGGCTTACTTCAACGACGCCCAACGTCAAGCAACTAAAGAAGCTGGCGAGATCGCCGGCCTCAATGTTTTGCGTATCGTCAACGAGCCAACTGCTGCGGCACTTGCTTACGGTTTGGATAAGGGCGATGCCGAACAAACAATTTTGGTTTTCGACCTCGGTGGCGGAACCTTCGACGTATCACTTCTCGAAATTGGTGATGGCGTTGTCGAAGTTAAAGCAACCAATGGCGATAACCACCTCGGTGGCGATGACTGGGATCAAGCGCTCGTAGATTTCCTCGTCAAGGATTTCGCGGCCAAGAATGGCATCGATCTCACCAAAGACAAGATGGCAATGCAACGCGTACGCGAAGCCGCAGAAAAAGCGAAGATCGAACTTTCTTCTTCTGCTTCTACTTCCATCAACCTGCCTTACATCACTGTTGATGCCGAAAAGAACCCATTGTTCTTGGACGAGACTGTAACCCGCGCACAATTCCAAGGGATGACTGCCGATCTTCTAGACCGTTGCAAGAAGCCGTTCCAAGCAGTTTTGAAAGATGCAGGAATTCCTATCGCGGATATCGATCACGTTGTACTCGTTGGCGGATCTACTCGTATGCCAGCAGTCGTTGATCTCGTCCGCGAACTCACTGGCGGAAAAGAACCTAACAAGGGCGTAAACCCTGACGAGGTTGTTGCAGTCGGTGCATCATTACAAGCCGGTGTACTTCGCGGTGAAGTTAAAGATGTATTGCTTCTCGATGTCACACCTTTGTCTCTTGGTATCGAAACCAAGGGTGGCGTGATGACCAAACTCATCGAGCGCAACACCACGATTCCTACCAAGCGTTCTGAAATCTTCACGACTGCTGATGACAATCAACCAGCCGTACAGATCCAGGCCTATCAAGGCGAACGCGAAATGGCTGCCTATAACAAGAAGCTCGGCATGTTCGAACTCACCGGATTGCCACCAGCACCACGCGGGATTCCTCAGATCGAAGTCACCTTCGACATCGATGCCAACGGAATTGTGCATGTATCCGCCAAGGATCTGGGGACCGGAAAGCAGCAATCTATGACTATTACAGGCGGTTCGGCGCTCTCGAAAGAAGAGATCGATCGAATGATGAAGGATGCCGAAGCCCACGCTGAAGAAGATAAGCAGCGCAAGGAAGAGGCCGATACTCGCAACACTGGTGAGTCCTTGGTCTACCAGACCGAAAAGTTCTTGAAGGACAATGGCGACAAGTTCACCGAAGGTGAAAACGCAGAGAAGAAGGCTGAAGTTGAGGCCGCTCTTGTTGAACTCAAAAAAGAACTCGAAGGCGCTAACTACGCAGCCATGAAAACAGCTACCGAGAAGGTTGGCGAACTGAGCCAACAACTAGGCGCCGCACTCTACGCAGCCAATGCTGCCTCCGCTGAATCTGCCCCAAAGGCAGAAGATGGCGTTGAAGATGCAGAGATCGTCGAAGAATAATGACCGATGTAAATAACAATGGTGCAGAGAGTTCAGATGCTGAACTCTCTGCTGCCGTTGAAGAGGCGTTGCAAGATGTCGAAACTGTTGTCGATGAAGTTTCGGTTCTGACTTCAGATTTGCAACGACTACAGGCTGATTATTCAAACTATCGCAAGCGAGTGGAACGTGATCGGATTGCCGCGCACGAAATCACGACATCACTTGTGGTTGCTGAACTTCTTCCCATCCTGGATGACTTTGATCGCGCCGAACAACATGGCGAACTCACTGGTGGCTTCAAAGCCGTAGCTGATCGCTTAACTGCGATCACCACCAAATTGGGTTTGACCAAGTTTGCAGATGTCAATGTTCCCTTCGATCCTATGATTCACGAAGCGCTGATGCATTCAACTTCTCCCGATGTTTCTGAAACTTTGGCAACCCAAATTTTGCAACCTGGTTACAAGTTCAAAGAGCGTGTTATTCGGCCGGCTCGCGTTGCGGTCACGGATCCCGAGAACTAAATATGGCGGCCAAAGATCTCTACGAGAAGGATCTCTATAAGGTCCTTGGCGTCAAAAAAAGCGATGATGCTGCGGCGATCAAGAAGCAGTATCGAAAACTGGCGCGCGAACTTCATCCTGATAAAACCAAAGGTGATAAGAAGCTAGAAGATCGCTTCAAAGAAGTATCTGAAGCGTATGAAACGTTGTCAGATGATAAAAAGCGCGCCGAATATGACGAGATGCGCGATGCCTTCTCCTCTGGGC
>JBAXAO010000048.1:0-8689 GCA_037142435.1 Actinomycetes bacterium
TGCGAACTGATTCCAAAATAGTTTCGCGATCCCAAGGAATGATGGTTTGCAGATCAACCAAATCTGCACTAACCCCGGATTGCGCAATTGCTTTTGCAGCAACTGTGACCATGGAGCCACTGGCAACGATGGTTACATCAGAACCAGTCGCCTTGACCTTTGCTTTTCCAAGAACAGCAATCTCATTGAGATCGACTTCGCCGCGCTCTGCATAAAGTAATCGTGGTTCAAGAACGACAACAGGATCTGGATCTTGAATGGCGGCGCGCAGAAGGCTGTAGGCCGATTGAGCATCACTAGGCATAACAAGTTTTAAACCAGGTGTTGCTGCAAACCAATTTTCCAAAGTTTGGGAATGCTGGCATCCAAAACCAAGTCCTGATCCAGCGGATGCGCGAACAACCATGGGAACAGATAGTGCGCCGTGACTGAGGTAGCGAGTCTTGGCAGCTTCGGTAACGACTTGATCCAAGGCAACGCCCAGGAATTCGATAAACATAATTTCAACAACGGGCTTGAGACCCATCATCGCGGCGCCAACAGCAGCACCGGTGAAGCCCATTTCCGAGATAGGTGTATCGCGAACTCGCATGGCTCCGAATTCGGCCAGCAGACCTTCAGAGGTCTTGAAAGGGCCTTCAGCTTCGGCCACATCTTCACCAAAGAAAACGACGGTTGGGTCCGCCCTCATCTCTTCAGTAAGAGCGGCAACTACTGCTTGGCGAACACGCATTGCACCCACGGCGATTCTCCGAATTCTGCGAAATACTGCTACTGGAAACGTTTGCTAGAGTATTGAAGTGATGGCCACTGAGTCAACAACGCCACCTGAAAGATAGGTCACCTTGGACGATATTTTGCCGTTGTCAGGGTTGAAAGTTGTTGATGCCACTTCCAATATTGCTGGCCCGTACGGTGGGTCCATTCTGGGTGACTTGGGTGCCGAGGTCTTAAAGATTGAGACACCAACTGGGGATCCATCAAGGTCCATGGCTCCGGTCGAAGGCGATCGTTCAGCTTATTTTCATATCGTCAATCGCAATAAAACTGTCGAGACTATCGACCTGAAATCTGAGGACGGTCGTGCTCGTTTAGATGAGCACTTGGCAGATGCCGATGTCTTCATGACTAACTTTTTACCCGATCGCCTAGCCAAGTTGGGTCTTGATTCAGATTCCATGAGAGAAAGATGGCCGCGGTTAATCATCGGAAATCTCTCTTCGTACGGGGTCGAAGGATTCAGTAGCACTTGGCCAGGTTATGACGCCACTGTGCAAGCCCGTACCGGAATCATGCACATCACCGGCGAACGTGATGGCGCCCCGGTTCGTACCGGAGTTTCCGTTTTAGATATTGGTTCGGGAATGTGGCTGGCTATGGGAATTCTGGCCGCCATCATCAAACGTGAAAAAACTGGCGTGGGGTCTTTGGTTGAAACCTCACTTTATGAAACTGGAGTCGTGTGGGTCAGCTATCACTTGGCGGCATATTCGCTGACCGGCAATCCTTCTGTGCGATCCGGAAGTGGCCATCCCACATTCAGCCCTTACGGAATTTTTCATGCGCAAGATGCCGACATCTGCATTGGTGTTGGTAACGACGCAATATTCGCCAAATTAGCGATGCTGCTTGGTCGACAAGATTTAGTAACAGATCCAAGGTTTGTCTTAAACGTAGATCGAGTCGCAAATGCCCTGGCCCTAACGCATTTGATAAATGATGCACTGCAAGCAAAGAGCGCTTTTGATTGGACCGTGCTTCTGACCAAAAACGGGGTTCCTGCTGACGTAGTAGTACCGCCGGAAAAACTATTTCAAGACCCGCAAGCAGAAGCCAACAAGATATTGATGGCTTACCCCGATGACACCAGCGCGGTTAACCAGATACCCGGGTTACCGATTCGCTTTGATCACCAACGACTTCCCATTAGGAAAGCCGCACCCCACCGCAAGGATTAATGAGCCTGTCGGTACTTGTTGACCACATCTTCAATGATTTCGATGCCTAAACCAGGCTTATTTGGCGGATAAATCCAGCCATCCTTGTGCTCGAACGGTTCAACCACCAAGTCATGTTGCATGGGATTACGCAACGGCTTGAACTCGAAGAGTTTGAAAGCCAGGCTGCTAAAGCTAACTGCCAAACTGGCGGCTGAAACGATCGCAGATGACCAAGCGTGCGCATTGGCCTGACGACGATGGGATTCAATTCGGGCAACAGCCTTTACAAAGCCAGTAATACCTTCGGCGCGACCTGGATCAATTCCAAATACATCGTTAGTGCCCGTGGCCAAAATCTGGTCAAAGCCGTCTACATTCCATTCGCGTTCGCCGTAGGCAATCAAGCATTTGGTTTTGTCGCGCAAGGTTCGATATCCCTCGGGGTCCCATGCGCCTAGTGGTTCTTCAATCCAGGTGATGTTGTAATCATCAAATGCTTGAACGCGCTTTACTGCGGTGGCAACATCCCATTTGACGGCATAGCCGTTATCAATCATCAACATCTTGTCGGGGCCAATCGCCGCACGCATTTGTTTTACATATTCAACATCGCGATCATGTTCGTAACCCAGATTGGCATTGCCGCGCTTTCCAAAACCAACCTTCATGCCCTTCATGCCGGTGCTCAACCAACCTTGAGCCTGTTCGGCCATTTTAGGTATGGATTCATCGTGTGCATGGCCCGAAGCGATGACGGGTAACTTTTCGTGAACAGCGCCGCCGAGCAGTTGGAGCACGCTGGTGTTTAAAGCTTTACCTTTGATATCCCATAACGCGATATCAATTGCAGACAAGGCATAGGCGGCGAGTCCGCCGCGATATCCGTACCACCAGTAACGTTCTTTGATTGCGCGCCAGATAGCGCCGTTGTCTAATGGGTCTTTGCCAATGACAAATTCAGATAAACCATTAATGAGAGCGGCTACAGCGCCGTTGGCTTCTTTAAATTGAGTAATCGATTCACCCCAGCCGACGATGCCTTCGTCGGTCGTGATCTTGACCAGGCAGAGATATCTCTCGGCCATGAAATCGTTGGGTTCTGGGTATGCGACGGGGATTGGTTCGACCTTAACAATTTTCATTTTTCTCCCTTAAAAACTCTTCTCTTGATTCGTCGCAAGCAGTAAATTATCCAGATGTTACTACTAAAAACGTTTCCGAAAGGGAAAAATGACTAATTTAATCCCGATTATCGATACCCACATTCACCTCTGGGATCAAAAGCATCCGGAACTTAAATGGGTTTGGTTGGATAGAGATGCAATCCATCCCATCCTCGGAAATATCGATGCCATTAAATCTGTCCAGTTTTTATTAGATAACGTCTGGGCCGAAGCGCGCCATTCTGGAATCGAAGGTTTCGTGCACGTTCAGGCAGCTATTGGTTCACCAAATCCGGTTACAGAAACCGTTTGGTTAACCGAGATGGCAAAGAACGGACCTGTCCCTATGACAATTATCGGCGACAGCCCATTGGGAATGCCTGGCGCCATTAAGCAATTAGAAGATCACATGCAGTCGCCCCTGTTTGTGGGTGTGCGCGACTTCAACGCCGAACCAATGTTGGCTAGCGGTGACGTGTTACCTGAATACGAAAATTCTTTGAAGTTCATGGCCGAAAACAAATTGGTCTTTGACCTAGATTGCGAATGGCCAAATATGGGCGGGGCTCTCGCCTTGGCAAGACGTCATCCCAACCTGCAAATTGTTTTGCAACATATTGGTTTTCCACGTCGTCGCGATGCCGAATATTTCAATTCATGGAAGAAAGCAATCAATGAATTGGCTCAGGCTGAAAATGTCGTGATGAAGATCAGTGGTCTACCTATGACAGATCCATTGTTCACCAAAGAATCTTTGCATCCATGGGCAGAAGAAAGTTTGGCTGCATTTGGTCCGGATCGAACTGTTTTGGGCTCAAACTGGCCGGTGGATCGTTTGTATTGCTCTTACGCCACCATCATGGATTACACGCGTGAATATATTAGTTCGCTATCAATCGACGAGCAGAAGAAAGTCTGTAACGTCAACGCTAAGCGGATTTACCGTTTCTAATCCATAGCTCCAAAGGCTTGCGTACGGCCAGAAGTTCTGGATAAACCGGGAGTGGCTTTAACACTTCGAATTTCGGAACTCTGGCCATAAGCGCATCCAGTGCAATGCGTGCTTCCAGGCGGGCTAAAGGTGCACCAATACAAAAGTGAATTCCGTGGCCGAAACTGACATGTCCCGGATCGGTTCGCTGGATATCGAATTCATCCGGATTCGAAAAACGTTCAGGATCACGATTGGCGCCGGCAATCATGAAATGCACGTAATCCCCTGCTTTTATAGCGACGCCATCGACCATCTGATCGTGGCTAGCCACGCGTGATTGCTTCAAAATTGGGGAATCAAAGCGTAAAGATTCCTCAATTGCCGCCTCCATCAAGGCAGGGTTTTGGCGCAGGAGTTCCTCTTGTTCAGGGTTATTCGCCAAAGCAATAATCGTGTTGCTCATCAAACCTTCGGTAGTTTCAAAGCCGGCGAAGAATAGTTGGACAACCAGACCGGCGAGTTCAATTTCGGTTAATGCATTGCTGGGATCTTCTGGGTGCAACAACCTACTTAATAAATTATCGCCGGGCTCTTTCCGCAGATGCGCGAACAATTCGAAGAGATATTCGTTCGCCTCTAGCGCCATGTTGTTTGCAAATTCGGCTTGCTGGTGATTTACCCGAGCCGCCGCGCTAAATCCGGCAACGCCATCGGACCAACGCTTGAGATCCCATTGACGTTCCACCGGTATCCCCAAGAGCTCGCACATAACCGCGCTTGGCAATTTAAAGGTGAAGTTCTTAGCGATATCGACGACATCTGCCGTTAAAGCTTCATCCAAAAGGTCATTAACGATTTTTACAATTCTAGGTTCAAGAGCTGCGATAGTGCGAGGGGTAAATGATTTGTTTACTAATTTGCGCAACCGAGTGTGGCCAGGTGGATCTTGAAAGACAATCCAGTTGCTTAGAGTTTCCAGGATTGTTGAATACCGGTTGCGCTCTTCTTCAGTCAGATGCGAAGAAGCTGCCAGCATCCGTTGGCTGGCGTTGAGATCTTCTGATGCCAGCCCTTTTTCCACGGCATCGAATTTCGAAACAATCCAAGCCGAAGCTTTCTTGCTCCAGAAGACTGGGGCATCCTCGACAAAACCTTTGAGTGTTGGATATGGATCTTGAAAGTATTCTGCGGTCAGAAATCTTTCAGCATGGTTTTCTGCCGCTAATAAATTCATGAATGAAGTCTAAGTATTTCCCCCTAAATTGAGAAGATACTGAAAAGATATATCTATGGCTCTCTCCTTCGCTTTTGCGGCAGCGATGTCGACAGCGTTGGGGATGTTCTTGACCAAGTCAGTTACTCAACGACTTCCAGGTTTTCAAACTGTAGGAGTTCTTTTCATTTATAACGCAGTTGTGGCTGCTCCAGTTTTTATTCTCAAACCCACGTGGTCGCATCTGCGCATTGTCGACTGCTTGAGGCTTTTTGTGGGGGGCACGACAACAGCCCTCGGTGCATGGCTAATCTTCCTGATTGTTTCGCGCAGTTTGGCCTCAGCGGCCGCTATTGGCCAATCTCTCAGCCCTGCTGCAATGTTAGTTATTTCCGCATACTTCCTGCATTCCCGTGCCACCCTAGCCCAAACCTTGCTGGTCATTCTGATCGTGGCTGCGGCTTTATATCCGCTACGAAATGCGGTCGAGGGAATCTCTTCGCTCAACACCGTATTGCTAATCGGTTTAATTGGAATCACTGGTGGTGTTAACACCGCGATTATTTCCCAACACCTGAAGGCCCATCTTGGCTTAGTTCAAATCATCGTGATTCAACAAATAGTCGCAGGTTTATGGTTTCTTATTTTTTATCGTCCTAAGGGTTTCACCTTGCGAGATCACTTATCGCTCTCCAGGAGATCGGTATTTATGGGTGGTGCCTGGATATTTACCTCGTACGCATTGACTCATGGCAGTCCAGTATTGGTGCAGAGTGTTACGGCAACGGTTCCGATTCTTACTTTAGGGCTCGAAACCATTGCATATCGAAGATCACCTAGTGCCGGCGTGATGATTAGCGCCGTTGTTGCTGGCGCTGGAATTTGTGTATTGGCTTTGATGTACTAATTACTAGTACATCAATTGGCCACCAGAAACATTCAGGGTAGTTCCCGTCATGTAACTAGAGGCTTGAGATGCCAGGAATAGAACGGCTCCTGCCATTTCGCCTGGTTCAGCGAGTCTGCCTAACGGGATCATCGAGATGAAGCTGTTTAACGCAGCTTCATCTTGACCACCTCGCATCATTGCTGTGTCTACACCCCCCGGTGCTACGGCATTGACGCGGACATTGTCTGGTGCAAACGAGCGAGCAAGCCCGCGCGTCATCGAGACAATTCCACCTTTGCTAGCCGAGTAGACGACAGACCCGCCGAAACCACCTGACCACCAACCTTGCGAACTGAAATTGATAATTGAACCTGGGGTTTTGGCGGCGCGGAAAGAATGAAATGCGCTGCGATTGAGGAAGAAGGCCGCTTTTAGATTGGTATCAATCTGCACATCCCAATCTTCTTCGGTGACTTCATCAACCGTGGCGCGACGGCGAAGGACCGCGGCGCAATGTGCCAACGCGGCTAACGGTGCCATCGATTGTGCGCGCGCAAATATCGCATCGTGAGTTGAGATATCTGCAAGATCTATTTCCATGGTGGCATGGCCATCGCCAGCAAACTTGGCGGCAACTGCAGCCAGAGGCGCACCTGGGATATCTACTGCTAGAACTTTGCTGCCTGCTAGGGAAAATGCAATGGCAACTTGGCTGCCGATACCGCCTGCCGCACCTGTTACGACAACGCTTTTGCCGGCCAAGCCGTCGTCACTGCGCCAAGGAGATGTCATCGCTAAGCCCTGGTGTTATTGAACTTTTGGCGTACCGAGTCAAAGGAAACGGCAACAATCAGCGTCATGCCTTGGGCAATTCTCTGCCAGAAGGTAGGAACATCCATCAGGATCAAACCGTTGTTGAGAATTCCAACAACGAGTAGACCCAGAACAGTTCCAAGAATCGAACCACGACCACCGGCCAAGCTGGCACCACCCAAAACAATGGCCGTAACAACTTGAAGTTCAAGTCCAAGTCCTGAGTTTGGATCACCAGCGGAAAGTTGCGAAGCCAAAATTGCGCCAGCAAGAGCGGCTGCGGTACTGGAGAGAATGAAGGTCATGAAGATAATTCGATTGGATCGGATACCGACTACACGTGCTGCGTTGGGGTTAGATCCAATTGCATAGATCGACCGACCGAAACGGGTGTAGCGCAGGGTAATAGAACCAATAACGGCCAACCCAAAGAAGATAATCACCGGTAACGGAATAGTGAACGGTTGCGCCGTTCCCAGCCATTCGAAGTTCTTCATTTGTAAGGTCTGGCCATTGCCGATGAGCAAAGCAACACCATATAAGAAACCCAAACCACCCAAGGTGGTGATCAGAGCATTAACGCCTAACACAGTAACAATCAATCCATTGAAAATTCCAAGCGCTAAACCAAAAAGAAATACAGCAACAAGTCCGGTGCCCACACCGTGCTTGTTGACCACTTGCGCAAGGATCATTCCCGACACCGCAGCAGCCGAACCAACAGAAAGATCAATCTGACCACTGATGATCAAGAAGGTCGACGGAATACAGACGACGCCAGTTACTGCGGCATTAGAGAGAATATTTCGGAAGTTATCGACTTGAAGGAAGTACTCGCTCAAGAATGAAAAGAGAATGATCATCAAAATTAAAACAGAAAGCAGTGGCGCGTAATCCGGAATCTTGCGTTTCCGTTTTACTGTGTCAACCGCCGTGGTACCGGAGGCTCCAGTATTAGTACTTGTCATCTCTCGTGCTCCTAACTGGATGCCGCTAGTAGTGAATTAGCTTCAATGGAATCACCGGTGAATTCTGCTGCCATATGTCCGCGCGAAACAACCATTGCGCGATCTGCCAGCAATACAACTTCTTCGTAATCGGAAGTTGCAACAATCACCGCCATATTGCTCTCTTTTGCTTGCTTTCGAATAATTTCGTAAATATCTCGACGTGCACCAACATCGACACCTCGTGTGGGTTCGACCAAGAGGAGAACATTGACCCGTGCTTCAAACCAGCGTCCCAGAAGTACTTTTTGCTGGTTTCCACCCGAAAGCGTGGCGATCTCCTGGCTTGGTCCGCGCTTGGAACTAATGCGCAAGGCGTCCTGCCATGTGCCATAGGCCTTTTCTTCATCAAGTTTCTTTACAAAGCCCATCCACGCCATACGCATCCAAGAGCTGACCGATAAGTTTTCAGCAACCGAACGGTTGGCAAATGAACCCAGGCGCTGGCGATCTGCAGGAAGAAAGCCAATATTGCGAACTACAGAATCCTGAGGTGACTTAGGTTGGAATGGTTGGCCATTGATAGAAATGCTTCCGGCCGCGAAAGGGCGAATTCCGAAGAAACTTTCCAAAATTTCTGAAGTTCCTGAACCAATTTTTCCAAAGAGGCAGAGAACCTCGCCAGCATGAACATCGAAGTCAATATCCGAATAAACCTCGCCATCGCTCATATCGCGAACAGAGACGACTACTTCTGGATTGAGGTTTGTGTCAGGGCGGTGATTAGCAG
>JBAXAO010000049.1:0-8390 GCA_037142435.1 Actinomycetes bacterium
TGTACCTAAGAAAGTTGTGCACCGAGCAACGGTGAAGCGAAAAGTCGTTCCGCTGGCCTCGCCCTCACCAAAGTGGCCACCACAAGGATTCAAATACAGCGATGGCATCTATGCCAAAGTTCCATCGGGCGGCGAACTTGTGAGCCTTATTTCGGCAGAGAAAAAGCTGGCACTTGCCATTCAAAAATGTGAAAAAACCGCTTGTGGCGCTGTGCTCGTTGCTGCAGATACCGGATGCTTATGGTGGGAGATCGATTCTTCGATTTACGGACCTAGTAGCGCAGATCCCACAAAGTTGGTGGAGTACGGAAACCTTCGCACCACAGCCCTCGGAACCAAAGCCAAAGTTATTTCCACAATTCTTTTACTCAGCAGTGAACCTTTGGCGAACTCAGTTACCGTGAAAAACATTACCGCCAAATGTTGGACCTCTCCTGCTCCAGAGAAAGTTCCGAACAATACATATTTGCCAAACGCGACTCGTTAAATTAACGATTCGCCCCAGGAACCCACAACTCATCCCCGGCTTCCAAATTGGCAACGCGCGCCAAAACAAAGAGCAGGTCAGATAAGCGATTGAGATACATAGCGGTTAAGGAATTAACGCCGCCGCCAAAAGAGTGAATGGCGCTCCAGGTTCGACGCTCGGCCCGGCGCACAATCGTTCGTGATACGTGCAAGAGCGCTGCGGTGGCTGTTCCAGAAGGAAGGACGAAAGAACGAAGCGGTTCTAACCGCTCGTTGTAATAATCGATTTGGCCTTCGAGATAGTTAATTTGAGTCTCAAGAACACGGAGAGGTTCGATTTTCGGGTCATCCACGACGGGCGTGGAGAGATCGGCCCCTACGTCAAAGAGATCATTCTGAATCCGAACCAGCAACTTGCGAATTTCTGGATCTTGCAGATCGCCCAGTGAGAGGACAACTCCAATCGAAGAATTAGCCTCATCGACAGTGGCATAAGCCTCTAAACGTGGGTCATTCTTGGAAGTCCGGCTCATATCCCCCAGAGAGGTAGTCCCGTCATCTCCGGTTTTTGTATAAATGCGCGTCAGATTTACCATGGGTCGGAGCCTATTCCAGCAAGTACGATGAGACCACTCCATTTTGAAGGCGCCTTTCCAGCAGAGAAGAGTTATCCGAATGTCCTCCAGCACGCCGACTGGCGACTCCTTTCGAGTTGAAGGTGGAGCTCGATTGGTGGGAGAAGTTCACGTCTCCGGAGCCAAGAATTCAGCGTTGAAATTGATGGCGGCAACTTTGCTGGCCGAAGGCAAAAGCACCATTTTGAATGTTCCCGATATTGCCGATGTCGCGATCATGTCAGAACTACTCGAGCGGCTTGGATGCACGGTTGTGTACGAACCATCAACCTTGACCCTGACCATCGATGTTCCCAAGGTTCCTGGAGTGCGTGCCGACTATGACTTGGTCCGAAAGATGCGCGCTTCGATCAACGTGCTTGGTCCGCTTGTCACCCGACTTGGGCATGCCGAAGTAGCGCTGCCTGGCGGAGATGCCATTGGCTCTCGCGGCTTGGATTATCACATCAAAGGTTTAAAGGAGTTGGGTGCACAAGCACATTCCGAACATGGATATGTCATTGCCACCGCCCCAGAGGGCCTCAAAGGCGCCAGTATCACGCTAGATTTCCCCAGCGTCGGCGCAACGGAAAACTTAATGACCGCAGCCGTATTGGCCAACGGTGTTACCACGATCGACAACGCTGCCCGCGAGCCAGATGTTGTGGACCTGGGCGAACTCTTAATTGCAATGGGCGCGCGCATCGAGGGTTTAGGAACTCCGACAATCACCATCACCGGTGTTGAAAAACTCCACCCTGCAACTCACTCGACTTTGTGCGATCGCATAGTCGCCGGTACATGGGCCTTCGCTGCAGCTATAACTCAGGGCGATATCACCATTCACGGAGCCCGAGCCGAACATATGGAAATTCCGCTGGATAAATTAGTTGCTGCCGGAGCCGTTGTGACTACAACCGCCGATGGCGTTCGCGTAAGAATGGATCGTCGGCCTAGCGCCGTAGATGTAGCAACGCTTCCTTACCCTGGATTTCCGACCGATCTACAGCCCTTAATAATTTTGATGAACGCCGTTGCCGAAGGCAACTCCATCGTGACCGAAAATGTCTTTGAAGGCCGCTTTATGTTTGTCAATGAATTAATACGACTTGGTGCTCAAATCCAAGTCGATGGCCACCATGCCTCTATTGCTGGCTTGCCACATCTATCTGGGGCTCCCGTTGTTGCAACCGATATTAGGGCAGGGGCCGGACTAGTTCTTGCCGGATTAGTCAGTGAAGGCAGCACCATCGTCGAAGATGGGTACCACATTGATCGCGGATATCCAGGTTTTGCTGAGGCCTTGGTAGCTCTTGGAGCAACTGTCGTAAGAGTTTAGCTAGCGCTCTCGCCCAAGATTGAAACACGATTTTGGGCAACTGAAATAAAGCCACCATTGATCTGAAACTCTACTTTTTCGCCATCTGCTGATTTGATTGAAACCAAACCATCAACCAGCACACCAAGAAGTGGGGCGTGATCGGGAAGAATTCCCAAGTCGCCTTCGAGTGTTCGGGCAGAGACCATGGTGGCCTCGCCCGACCAAACTCGCTTCTCCGGTGAAACTACTTCAACCGTTAAATTGGTTGCCATGAAGGATTAGGCCTTTGCCAATTCTGCAGCTTTGCGCTCTACATCTTCCAAGCCACCGCACATAAAGAATGCCTGCTCTGGAACGTGGTCGTACTTTCCATCTGCAAGTGCTTCGAATGCTTCGATGGTTTCTGATAGCGGCACAAAGGAACCTTCGATACCTGTGAAGACCTTGGCTACGAAGGTGTTCTGCGACAAGAAGCGCTGAATACGACGAGCACGGCCTACCAAGATACGGTCATCTTCTGAGAGTTCATCGATACCCAAAATAGCGATGATGTCTTGAAGATCTTTGTAACGCTGGAGGATTTGCTTGATGCGGTTAGCAACACGGAAGTGGTGTTCGCCGATATAGCGTGGATCCAAAATACGTGATGTGGAGTCCAGTGGATCTACAGCAGGGTAGATACCAAGCTCGGAGATTGGACGCGAAAGAACTGTGGTTGCATCCAAGTGAGCGAAGGTGGTGTGAGGAGCTGGGTCGGTGATGTCATCAGCAGGAACATAAATTGCCTGCATTGATGTAATCGAGTGACCACGAGTAGAAGTAATGCGCTCCTGAAGCTGACCCATTTCATCTGCAAGTGTTGGCTGATATCCAACGGCAGAAGGCATACGGCCGAGAAGGGTTGAAACTTCTGAACCTGCCTGGGTAAAACGGAAGATGTTATCGATGAAGAGCAGAACGTCCTGCTTCTGCACATCGCGGAAATATTCAGCCATGGTCAGTGCTGACAAGGCAACACGAAGACGGGTCCCTGGTGGCTCATCCATCTGGCCGAAGACCAATGCGGTTTTGTTGATAACGCCGGTTTCGGTCATTTCTAGGAACAAGTCGTTACCTTCACGGGTACGCTCGCCGACGCCTGCGAATACTGAAACACCACCGAAGTTTTCGGCTACGCGATAGATCATCTCTTGAATCAAAACGGTCTTACCGACACCGGCACCACCAAAGAGACCGATCTTTCCACCACGAACATATGGGGTCAGAAGGTCAATTACCTTGATACCAGTTTCAAACATCTCGGTCTTGGACTCGAGCTGATCGAAGGCAGGTGCGGTACGGTGAATTGGCCAACGCTCTTTGATATCCAAAGAGGAAGTTGGGACGTCTAGGGATTCGCCCAAAGTATTGAATACGTGGCCCTTGGTTACATCACCGACGGGCACGCTGATTGCGGCTCCGGTGTCAGAAACGGCAGATCCACGAACCATGCCATCTGTTGGTTGCATCGAGATCGCGCGAACCAAGTTATCGCCAATGTGTTGGGCAACTTCCAGGGTCAACATCCGAACCTCGCCAGCAAGGGCGACATCGACATGTAGAGCGTTGAAGATTGCGGGCATCGCATCGGCAGGGAATTCAATATCCACAACCGGACCGATGACGCGTGCAACGCGACCGACTCCTGCAGCTGTTTGTGTACCTGACATCATTCGCTCCCTGCGCTAGCTGAGGCAAGCGCATCTGCGCCGCCGACGATTTCACTGATCTCTTGCGTAATTTCGGCCTGACGAGCAGCGTTTGCCAGTCGGGTCAAAGACTTAATTAACTCATCAGCATTATCTGTTGCTGACTTCATCGCGCGACGACGAGCAGCGTGCTCGGAGGCAGCTGATTGCAACATCGCGTTAAATACCCGTGCTTCTACGTAACGTGGCAGCAAGGCATTCAAAACATTTTCAGGGCTTGGTTCAAATTCGTACATCGGCAAGAGCCCAGTCTTGACAGTGGTTTCGACAACCTCGAGTGGCAACATGCGCTTAGCTTGTGGCATCTGGGTAATCATTGATTTGAATTCGGTATAAACGATGTGAAGTTCATCCACACCATGACTCTCGGACCCAGATTCGGCCAAGAATGCGTTGATCAGAGAATCTGAAATCTCTTTGGCATGCGCATAGGTGGGGTTATCTGAGAAACCAGTCCAAGAATTAGCTATGGCACGGTTGCGGAAGCGATAGAAGTTAACCGCTTTGCGACCGACCAAGTAAGACTCGACTGACAAACCACGCTCTTTGAGGAGAGCGACCAGTTGATCGCCTTCCTTAATTGCCGAGTTTGAGTACGCACCAGCCATACCGCGGTCGGCAGTAATGATGAGCACTGCTGCACGACGAGGATTTGGATGAGGTGTGGTTAATGGGTGATTGGTGTTCGAAAAAGAGGCAACTGCAGTTACCGCACGGGTTAGCTCATTCGCATATGGCGATGAAGCTGCGACTCGTTGCTGCGCCTTGACGATACGAGAAGCGGAGATGAGCTCCATTGCTTTCGTAATCTTCTTGGTCGCTTTGACGGAGCGCATCCGTCGGCGATAAATACGTAGTTGAGCACCCATGAGTTACTTCTTCACCGCCGGTACTTGACGTGTGATTTGCTCATTGCCTTCGCCATCTAGGGCTTCAGCTGGAGCTTCATTGACGGCAGCGGCACCAGTAACTGCAAACTGTGACTTGAAGGCAGCAATTGCTTCTTCCAAAGCAGCGACCGTGTCATCACTGAGTTCGCGAGTTGAGGAGATGACATCGATGATCGCAGTGCGTTCACGTGCCAAGAAGTCCAAGAATTCGGATTCAAAGCGACGGATGTCAGCCAAAGGAATGGAGTCCATCTTGCCGGTGGTACCAGCCCAGATAGAAGCGACTTCTTGAGCAACTGAATAAGGTGAGTACTGACCTTGCTTCAAGAGCTCAACCATGCGCGAACCGCGCTCGAGTTGTGCCTTTGATGCAGCATCAAGGTCGGAACCGAAAGCAGCGAATGCCTCGAGTTCGCGATACTGAGCCAAGTCCAAACGGAGGCGACCGGCGATCTTCTTCATGGCCTTGGTCTGTGCCGAACCACCAACGCGAGATACCGAGATACCTACGTTGATAGCTGGGCGAACGCCCGCGTTGAACAGGTCGGTCTCCAAGAAGCACTGACCATCGGTAATAGAAATAACGTTGGTAGGAATAAACGCGGAAACGTCATTTCCCTTGGTCTCGATGATGGGCAAACCAGTCATCGATCCGCCGCCGAGTTCATCGGAGAGCTTGGCGCAACGCTCGAGTAGACGAGAGTGTAAGTAGAAGACGTCGCCAGGGTAAGCCTCGCGGCCTGGTGGACGGCGAAGAAGTAGCGAGACCGATCGGTAAGCCTCGGCTTGCTTGGAGAGATCATCAAAAATAATGAGGACGTGCTCGCCCTTGTACATCCAGTGCTGGCCGATAGCCGAACCGGTGTATGGAGCCAAGTACTTGAAGCCAGCTGGGTCTGATGCAGGCGAGGCAACGATGGTGGTGTACTCCATGGCGCCGGCTTCTTCCAATGCGCCCTTAACGGATGCAATGGTGGAACCCTTCTGGCCGATGGCTACGTAAATGCACTTAACCTGCTTCTTGGGGTCGCCGGTCTTCCAGTTGTCCTTCTGGTTAATAATCGTGTCGATTGCAATGGCAGTCTTACCGGTTTGACGATCGCCAATGATCAACTGACGCTGTCCGCGACCAATAGCGGTCATCGCATCGATCGCCTTGATACCGGTAGCAAGTGGTTCCTTCACCGGTTGGCGCTCGACTACCGATGGTGCCTGGAGTTCAAGAGCACGCTGACCTTCAGAGACAATCTCGCCCTTGCCGTCGATAGGACGACCCAGTGGATCAACTACACGACCAAGGAAGCCATCTCCAACTGGAACGGAGAGGATCTCGCCAGTACGACGTACTGAAGTTCCTTCTTCAATACCCGTGAATTCGCCGAGGATAACGACACCGATTTCGCGCACGTCGAGGTTAAGCGCCAGACCCAAAGTTCCGTTTTCGAACTTAAGAAGCTCGTTGGTCATCGTTGAAGGCAAGCCTTCAATACGTGCGATGCCATCGCCAGCTTCGGTCACAGTGCCGATCTCATCGCGAGCCGCAGCACCCGGGTTATAGGAAGCAACGTGCTTTGCCAGCGCGTCGCGAATCTCCTCGGGTCGGATCGTGAGTTCCGCCATCATCTTCTCCTTCTACCTAGTCAAGCTTTCGCTTGAAACCTACCTAGTCAAGCTTTCGCTTGAAACCTACCTAGTCAAGCTTTCGCTTGAAACCTACCTAACTAAAACCTATTACTTATTAACCTACGAGCGCTCGGCTCGCCTCTGCCAATCGACTAACGATGGTGCCATCGATAACTTCATCAGCAAAACGAATGGAAATTCCACCGAGAATGGCGGAATCAATCTCCACATTGATGTGAACCGGTTGGCCGATTTGAGCAGCAAGAGCCGTGGCCAACTTGGAGCGCTGGGCATCTGAAAGTGCAATCGCGGTACGAACATGTGCCGTGACGCGATCTCGCCTGGCTGCAACACCATGTGTGTACGCGGCAAGGGTTTGCTCGATGCTGCGACCTCGGAGACCATCGACGAGCTCGTCGAGTAGTCGAACCGATGAATCATTGAACTTTGAGGCGAAAATATCGTGAACCAACGCTTCTTTGTGAGCGGCCTCATCGGTACGAGAGGCCAGCGCTTGGCGAAGTTCACCATTGGCGATCAAGATACGTGCGAACTCAAAGAGTTCATCTTGAACGAGATCTAACTTGTCATTGACGTTTGCAGCAGAAGCTTCGGCTTCGATGGCAATTTGCTCGATGCCATCAGTGAATTCCGAAGGTGAAGACCAACGCAGGGCAACTGCGTTACCAACAAGTGAAAGAGCAACTTTTCCGATTACTTTTCCGAAAATATCTTCGACAAGTGCGACCTTAGAAGCTACATCGCGAGATGGATCGGTTAATGCCCGACGCAACCCGATTGATGTACCCAAAGAACCCAGAACGACGAAGAGATCTGCAGAAACGGTGGAGCAATCGAGCGCAGAGACCGACTTGAGGCTCTGATCTAACGAACCACGAAGGCTCGCTAACGATTGACGACTACTTCCACCCAAAATAATCATTACTTGCTCTTCTCCAAATCTTCCAAGAAGCGATCGACAATGCGTGATTGTCGGACCTGGTCATCTAAAGCTTCTCCGACAATTTTGGAAGCAAGCTCGGTTGCGAGCGTGCCAACTTCATTGCGAAGCGAAGTGATCGCTTGTTGACGTTCGGCTTCGATAGATGCATGAGCCGAAGCAGTAATTCGAGCTGCTTCTTCTTGAGCCTTGGCACGAAGGTCTTCGATGATGGCCACGCCTTGAACGCGTGCTTCTTCGCGGATCTTCTGTGCCTCGCCACGTGCATCTGCAAGTTGAGCGGTGTACTGAGTCAACGCCACTGCGGCTTCACGCTGGGCTTGCTCGGCCTTCTCGATTCCACCTTGGATAGCTTCGGTGCGAGCCGCGAATGCTTTTTCAAACATAGGCACGACTTTGCTGCGAAGCACCAAGAAGAGGAGCGTGAAGGCGATAGCGCCAACGATCAACTCAGCGGTGTGCGGTACTAGCGGATTGGCTGCTGCCTCCGCGGCTGTGCTCTTAAAGCTCATTTTCCCCTACCTTTTCTTGACTAAACCTTGGTTTAAATACCGGTTAAATCAGGTGCAGATTAGAGAACGAATGCAAGTACGAGACCGAACAATGCAAGCGCTTCTGCCAAGGCGAAGCCAAGGAATGCGATTGGTTGCAGGACTGAACGTGCTTCTGGCTGACGTGCAACGCCGCTGATGTATGCAGCGAAGATCATGCCGGTTGCAATTGCAGGTCCGATTGCAGATAGGCCATAACCGACCAGGTTGAGTG
>JBAXAO010000050.1:0-8220 GCA_037142435.1 Actinomycetes bacterium
CGGCCAAGATGCCAGTGATTTTTGCCTGGCTCTCTTTGGTGATGCCGGCGATGTGCGGGGTCAAAATTACATTGGGCAGAGTTTCGAGTTCGCCGGTTTTTGGCGGCTCGCTTTCGCGGACATCAAGTGCGGCAGCCGCGATCTGGCCACTCTTTAGCGCGGTGATTAAATCGGTTTCGTTTACAACTTCACCACGGCCAACATTTACCAATAGCGCACCAGGTTTCATGGTTGCGATCCGAGCAGAATTCAAAAGGTTTGTTGTTTCAGGAGTGGCAGGCATATGAATGCTGACCAGGTCGGCAGCGCTGAGCGCCTCTTCCAGCGTGGTCATGCGAATATTCAAACCAACGAGACGAGCATCGTCTGATTTAACAAAGGGATCAAAGCCAAGAAAATTAATATTAAAGCCAGCTAATAACCGCGCGGTTGCCAACCCAGTTGCACCGCAACCAAGCAGCGACCAGGTCAGGCCCGAAAGTTCGCGGCCAGCTGCGCGATTCCAGTTACCAGCTTTGGTATCAGCAGCGGAGTTTGGAATGTTGCGAAGCAATGAGAGCGCTAGGCCAACGGTAAGTTCGCCGACGCTGACCGCATTGGCACCAAGGCCAGCAACAACAACAATTCCTAAATCGTTGGCGGACTTTAAATCAATGTTGTCGAGTCCTACACCCGCCCGCGCAATAACTTTGAGGTTGGGCGCCGCTGCCAAAATTTCGGCGGTTACTTGGGTGCGATTTCGAACGACTAAAGCAGTCGCAGTTGCGAGCTGTGTTTTAAGCGCTTCGGGATTTTGCCAAAGGTCAGGGTCCTGCACAATGCGATGAGTTTTTTCTAACTCAGCAAAGGCAGGGCCCCAGACATCTTCGGAGATTAGGATCATTTAGGCGCTGATGTACAACTTCGTGAAGGTGAATTCGCGGTGACCCATTGCTTCTGCAGTGGCTAAGCGACCATTCACGCAGCGTTCGATGACATCCATCATTTTGTCTCCCGCTTGAGTCAAGTTGTATTCAAAGCGAAGTAAACCAGAGACATCCAAGTCAATATGCTCGCGCATGCTGGCGGCGGTCTTTGGGTTAGCGGTCAGTTTGAGTACTGGCTCAATTGGGTTTCCAATTACATTGCCCTGCCCGGTTGGGAAGAGATGGATAACAGCACCAGCAGCAGCCATCAGAGTGATGCACTCAGCAGCGGCAGAGGAGCTATCCATGAAGTAGAGACCAGGTTTGGTTGGATCTGGCGCTTCAGCGGGAGCAAGAACGCCCATGACTGGAACGGAACCGGTCTTGGCAATGTTGCCAAGTGCCTTCTCTTCAATGGTTGTGAGACCACCAGCGATATTTCCTTGGGTTGGTTGTGAGCCCAAAAGATTGGCGCCGGTCGATTCAATAACCTTGATGTAGTTGTCATAAGTAGTTTGAAACTTCTTCTTAACTAAATCATTGATGCAACGGTTGGCGATCAAGTGCTCGCCACCAGTTAATTCAGAGGTCTCACCGAATAGAACTGTTCCGCCGCCATCAACCCAACGATCAACTGCTTCTGATGTAGTAGGGCAGGAACCTAAACCACTGGTGGTATCGGATTCACCGCACTTGATACTCATCATGAGATCACCGATCTCGGCAGGTTCGCGTTGAATTTCCGAAGCGTCCATCAGGAAGCTGGCTGCAACTCTGGAGGCATCCATGATGACCTGCAGATCGCCCTTGCCTTCAATAGAGAATGCAGCGACTGGCTTGCCAGATGCGGCAATACCTGCGGCAACGCGCTCGGTCCACTTTGGTTCGATACCGATAACAACTACTGCGGCAACGTTTGGATTGAGACCAGTACCAATCAATGTTCTGAAGGTAAGTTCTAGATCTTCACCGAACTGCAACCGACCAAAAGCATGCGGTAGCGCAAGAGTTCCCGGGATTACTTTTGCTACCGCTTCCGCTGCGGCATTTGATAGATCATCCAGCGGCAGAATTACTACGTGATTTCGAATACCCATCGTGCCATTTGGCCGACGGAATCCTGTTAAGCGCGGCTTGCTTCCCATCGATAGCTCCTCATGTTGTGGGTGTGGATGTACTCACCTTTTTTGATTGCCTTGGAAGCAAGGCCGACTTGAATTCCATATTTGATAATTGCATCGCCTTCGGCGTGATCTCGTAACGCAAATTTATGCCCGAGCGGAACTTTGTCTAGAAGCACTGCGGTATGCATTGTGCCCTCATGGACCGAAGCACCTTGGAGGGTGCCTGGCTCTAGATCTTGAACCGCGACCGCGACGCTGTCGCCGTCGTGATGGAGCAGAAATTGCGGAGGTGTTGTTGTCATGGCGTTAACCTTTCCCCGGATTTCTCTGTCAGTTTTTCTCAGTGGTCTGACCTCTTGGCGGTAATCTAAGCGTGAATTGCGCTAAATGTCTAGCCCTTTCCCCGTTTGTGGTCTAACCTGTCGCCATGGATAAGGCAGCTGCGAAAGTATTGCGATACGGGATTATTGGGGCTGGAAGCATGGGCCGGGAGCACATTGAGAATCTGAAGGTCATGGGCGGAGTGGTGGTTTCTGCCATCAGCGACCCCCACGAGCCCTCCAGAGCCGCCGCACTGCAGTTAGCGCCCGATGCCCAAACTTTCACCAATCACAACGCGCTCTTGGCATCTGGCCTGGTGGATGTCGTTGTAATCGCCACGCCAAATGACACCCATGCCGAAATCTTGCATGACTGCCTAGCCACGGAGATTGCCGTCTTTGTTGAAAAACCACTGGCCACCACTATCCAAGATTGCAAAGATATTTTGAAGTGGGGCAACGCTCGAAAGGCCATTACTTGGATGGGCTTGGAGTATCGCTTCATGCCACCTATTAACGAGGTTCTACAAAGAGCGAGTGCCGGTGAAGTTGGAAAAATTCATCACGTCTCGATTCGAGAACACCGTCAACCTTTTTATCCAAAGGTGGATAACTGGAATCGGTTTACAGAGCGAACTGGTGGCACCTTGGTTGAGAAGTGTTGTCATTATTTTAACTTGATGGATTTAGTTCTTGGCGAGCATCCAACCAAGATCTATGCCTCCGGTGCTCAAGATGTGAATTTCCTCGATGAGGTTTACGACGGTCGCCAAGCCGATATGTTGGATAACGCCTTCGTCGTTTTGGATTACGCATCAGGCGCTAGAGGAATGTTGGATCTTTGTATGTTCGGTGAAGGCTCCTTCGAAAAAGAGATATTTACTGTTGTGGGTGATAAAGGAAAATTGGAATCATCGCTACCTTCTCATGAGGTCCGTTACAGCAAGCGAAGTGATTGGGGAGTTGCGAGCAAATGGGGCGATGGCGGCCATGGCGGCAGCGAGGTAAAAACTGTCCTCGATCTCAATGTGAAATATCTGGGCCATCATTTCGGCGCCTCTTACATCGAGCATGTGAAGTTCCGCGACGCAATACTTAATGGCACGCCAGCAGAAGTAACTCTAGAAGATGGCGTTACCAGCGTCGCCGTGGGGCTAGCCGCCCACAAGAGCATCGAAAGTGGGCGCGCAGTAGCACTTTCAGAGATCTTGGGTTAAGCCCTATTCCAAGGCCTGGCATATTTATCTACGATCTCGCCCAGTTTTTCCAGCCTTGGGATAGCTACTTCGCGAAGCGCCTTTGGAATATCAGAGCTGCCAACAAGATCTGCCCAGACAGCTCGGCCTGCTAAGAAGCCACTGGCGCCACCTTGGGCACATGCCATCACCGCATCGGCAAAGAATTCAGCTTTAACGCCATTTGAGAGAACTACCCAAGGTCCTTGAATAGCATCGGTGATTCGTGCTGCGTTGCGAGTAATCGCGGCGTAATCACCTTCACCATGGAAGGGAACTTCGGCTTTATAGAGATCGGCCTTCCAGTTGCGCGCTTCTTTGGCGGCGGTAATTAAATGTTCTTCGCGATCGAAATTGATTGAAGAATCCAGCGGCGGTTTAACGATTACTTCAATTATTGATGGCAGACCAGATTTATCACAGAGCGCGTTGAATTCATCTACTAACTTCTGTCGGGTTTCATGTGACTCATCGATTCGCCATAGGACCAAGAACTTCAGACCGATCGCGCCGATCGCTTTCATTCGGATCGGATCCACATCAGGATCAACGCCAGTGTCAGTTGCCGCGCCGCCAGCAGGTCCGAGCAATAGATCAGCGGCGGCAATCAGACCGCAATTGGGGGCAAGTGCCTTTTGATCGACGATGGCATCAATTCCAAATTCTTGATCCACTAAGAGAGCCGAGGCATAAGGAGAAAGTTCACGCGCCACATCAACTTTAAATTGGGTTAATTGTGAATCAGGTACCGGTGCCTCTTGAAATTTAGCGAACATGCCGCGAAGGGCTTCGCGTTGGTCGACTGCCACCATTGCTAGACCACCGGAAGAGCGGGCAAGTTTGGAAAGATCGCGTTTCATTTCACTCCTGACATAAACGAATTGAGCTCGGTTGAGGTTGGAATTGCCGATGAGCCATCGAGCCCACGACAAGAAAGTGCAGCAACGGCATTAGCGCGCAGTAGTGCGATCGCAAGCGGGCGTTTTTCGATTAATTGAGCCAGGAGCGCGCCGTGAAAAACGTCGCCGGCGCCAAGGGTGCTGACAAGATCTACCTTGAAACTTGGGGCGAAGATGAAGCCAGTTTCGGCGGAGTAAGCGGCGCTGCCGTTGCCACCTTCGGTAGCCACGATCAAAGCTTGTGATAGTTCGAATTCATTCTTTAGGGCGGCCGCTATTTCAAGGTTGGGATTGCGACTTAACAACGATTTGTCGTTGGGAGCAAAGAGATCAACCTGCGAAACATCGAAACCAGTTACTTCATAGCCGGCGTCGAAGGAGATCTTTGGATTGCCACCACGCTTGATATTTAGGGCCGGGAGCAGATTTATCCCGACATGATCTACATGGACCCACTGCGCGGTAGCAACGAGCGCTTTAGCAATTGCAGATGGCACAGCCTGAACCGGCGGCTGACGAGTACTTATAGCTCGAGCGCTATGTTCTTTGGAAGCGACGATAACCGAGCCCGCTGTTGGCTCGCTGGTAACTGAGATTCCTTCGGTATTAACGCCTTCGCGCTTGAAGTGCGCCAAGATTTCTTTGCCGTCAGTGTCTTCGCCAATAGTGCCGACGACTCCAACGGAGATTCCTAGCCGTGCCAATGCAATCGCAGAGACCGCGGCCGGTCCCCCGATGGCGCGCATAATTTGCCCGGCGCGAACTCGTTCATCTTCGGCGGGATATTTATCAACCAATGCGATGGTGTCCATCGTGATTACGCCGACGCAAATTACAGAGGAATTGCTCAAGGTCTGGTCTTACGTTTTGCTTCCGCTAGCGCCGTCTTTCGCGCGCCTGAGATATGAGCTTTAGTCAATTTTGCAGCTAGCTCGCCATCGCCATTTTCGATCGCCGCCAAAATTTCGCGGTGTTGGTTGCTAGATATTTCCATGCGCCCTGGCATTCGAAGGGTCGTCTCCATTGACATCTTCATAACATCTTGGAGAACGCCAAGGGTCTGATTGATAAATCGGTTTCCAGCGATACCAACAATAGTTAAATGAAATTTGGCATCTAAGATTTGGAGTTGATCAAAATCAACCGGAACTTGGGAGCTAATTTCTTGAATTTGATTAAGAGTGGTCCGAAGCATGCGGATATCTTCTTTGGTCGCCTTTTCGGCGGCCCAGTTAGATGCTGGAACCTCTAGGACTTCGCGAGCATTAAATAATTCATTTAAGTCATGGGTATTTGAAATCATCGCCGCTCGAAGTTCTTGAGCGACTACTGGTTCAGCAACATAAGTTCCTTGGCCATGTCTAATATTTACTGCGCCTCGAGCTTGGAGAATGTGAAGTGCTTCGCGCAAACTGGGGCGACTGACTTCCAGTAAATCTGCCAAATGACGTTCCGGAGGTAGCGCCGAACCAGGCGCTAGATTCTGAGTTTCAATGATTTCGATAACCTGCGCGGCAATTCTGGAAGCGCGACTCGTTGGTGGGATAGCGCTGGTGGACATTTTATTAACCCTTGACCGCTCCAGCCGTTAAACCGGCTACAAATGATTTCTGCATGAAGATGTACATCAACACCATTGGGACGGACGCCACCATGATAGCGGTAAATAGCATGCTGTAACTGGTCGCGTACTCGCCACGGAAGTCGATCAAAGTTAACGGGAGCGTCTTTTTATCCGATTGCGTAATGAGCATCAATGGGTAAAGCAGATCGTTCCAGCAGATGACGAAGAGGAAGATGCCGGTGGCTCCCATTGCTGGTCGTGATAGCGGCAAAGCGATGGAGCGATAAGTGCGAAATAGACCAGCGCCGTCAATGCCTGCAACTTCAAACATCTCCTTCGGCAGATCGCGGAAGAAGGTCGTCAAAATGAAGATTGAGATCGGCAAGGTGATCGCAATATTTACCAGGATTAATCCAACTAATGAGTTCGTCAGATGCAGTTTTACGAAAAGTAGATAGATCGGAATGATGTTAACTTGGCCTGGGATTGCCAACCCAAGTGAGAAGAGCAAGAAGAGCACCTTCCCGGTTACCGTGATCATTCGGGAAATTGCAAAAGCTGCCATGCTGGCAATCAGCAAAGTAAAGAAGACTGAGAAGAAGGCGACTATCAAACTATTCTTGAACGGGACAAAGACATTGCCCTGGTGAATCAAATTGTGAAAGTTGGTAAGACTCCAGTGTTTTGGAAAGGCCAGCGGCTTGGTGTAAATCTCGATATCTTTTTTAAAGGTGCCAAGTACAACAATTGAGCTGGGGACAATTACCGCGATAGCGAAAATTGCAAGCAGTACGCGACGCGAGACGTTATAGAACATTATCTGCTCCCATAATCTACTCGTAGCGTTCGGCGCTGAATCCAGGTGATTACCAAGACAACGACAACTAAGACGACCGACTCCGCCGAGGCATAACCGAATTTATAAGCACCAAAGGCCATGTTGTAAATCGAGGTAACAATTAAATCCGAAGAGTTCATAGGTCCGCCTTGGGTCATGGCGTAAACCAGATCAAAAGCTCTAAAAGTTTGAATGGTCGTGTAAGCGACAACTACTGCCGTTGTAGGCAAGGCCATTGGCCAAGTTATGTTTCGAAATTGCTGCCAACGGGTGGCGCCATCTACATCGGCCGCTTCATAAAGCTCAGCAGGAATCTGTTGAAGTCCCGCTAGATAGATGACGATCATTTGTCCGGTGTGAAACCAGATCTGCGCGATCGCAATTGAGTAAAGCGAATATCTGCCATCAGAAAGCCAGTTGAGCGCCAATTTATTAAGCCCAATTGCTTTTAACGAGGCGTTGATAAAGCCAAAATTAGGATTGTAAAGAAAGGTCCAGATCAAACCGACTGATACGGAAGAGAGAATGGTTGGGAAGAAGAACAAGGTACGCAAGAAAATATTGGCTTTAGTGTTCTTTAAAAGAAAAATTGCGAACATCAATGAGAACAAGGTCTGCAGGATTACAACGACAAAAGAGAAGCGGAAGTTGTTGGCAACAATTTTGTGAAAGAGATCATCGCTGGTGGCCAAATACTTAAAGTTATGGAGCCCTACAAATTGTGCCTTGGTTACGCCATCCCAGCGCTGCGTTGAATAAAGCAGGTTCGAGATCGCGGGATAGAGATAGAGAAAGCTATAGATCGCTACTGCCGGAAGTGCCATGAACAAAAGGACTTTCGACTCTCGCTTTTTGAACAGGCCAGAGCCAGCCCGCCCGCGTTTTGCGGACGAGCTGTTCTGGGTTACAACGGCAGTGCTAATTAGGCACCTAGACCTTGTTTGATGGTCTTTGAGGTGTCAGTCAGAGTCTTGGTGATATCTGCTCCGCCGCCGATGGCGATCAAAGCATCTTCAAGTGGGTTTCTGACGGTAGTGACGTTGTTAAAGAGGAAACGTGGTGCAAGAAGAAGCTTCTTACCCATGATGTCCGAGGTATTCAACAAGTCAATATTTGCGGAGTAATCAACGTTAACGATCGAAACATGCTGTGAAGTACCAACTGCGTACTCCTGGGCAATGTCTGCGGTTGTTAGGAAGGAAAGGAAGGCACGCGCGATATTTTGATCGCGTGAGCTTGACTTCGCGTTGACGTGAAGGATGAAGGTGTTGTTGGTGATTCCTTCATAAAGTGGCTTGGTATCAACCGTGATCAAGGACATGATCTTCATCTTGC
>JBAXAO010000051.1:0-7685 GCA_037142435.1 Actinomycetes bacterium
GCTCAAATAACTGAATAAGTATCGGCAATAGTTCCGTCGTATTTCACAAAATCTACTGTGGCTCTACTTGAATCCGCTTTGACGCGTATATACCCGGAACCTCCAACAACTTTTCCTGCACCATACCCGTACTCAACTGCGGAATTAGTACCATCGCCAGCATGGCTTGGTTGAGGCAACGTTTGATAGATAATCCCATCCATCTCTTCTTTGACATATAGATGATCATGCCCCTTGAAGACTATGGAAACGCCATTTTCTTTGAGCAATTGGTGGATCGGCTTTCCCCAACCAGGACGCATTTGCGCGAAACCCTCGCTGCCATCCATATTCTTTCCGCCCCACTCGTTATAGGAGGCGATATGAGTACCTCCGCGAGATTGTGCGTCCCCGACAAGCAAGTGATGGATGTATACGAACTTATGCCGCTCTTTTGATGACTGTAGAGTTTTTACCAACCAGTCATACTGAACCTTTCCCAGCGTCCATTGCCATCCATCAGCCTTTGGATTAGTGGTGGTGTAAGTAAAAGGATCGAGGCCAATATGAAGAACTCCCGACTCCGAATGAGCAAAATAAGCCAAGTTTCCAGTTTGCTCTGGAAAATATTCCGCTCGATAGTTCTTAGTATTAAAGGAGCTGTAACCTAACTCTCCGTCATGATTTCCAAGGACAATCTTTAGGGGTACACCTTTGAGGCGAGCATAAAAACCTTTCATTAGTTCGAAACGGGCTCGTATATTGGCTTCACTCTTATCTGCCAATTTATCCACCATAAAAATGTCACCTAAGTCGATGAGAAAAGCCGCACCGGAACTAGCAATTAAATCCAATGTTTGGTTGTAGATATCCGCACTTGAATTTTCATCCATGTGCGGATCTGCCTGAACGGCAAAAAGCGTTGATCCGGTCGGATTAAGGGTGGATATTGAAATCGGTGACGTGGCTAGGTACATCTTGCTGGTTGTTAAATATCTAAGTCTGAAGAAGTACTTGGTACTACTTTTCAGTCCCAAAACGGTCGTGGTTAAGGGAGTGGACTTGCTTAATGAGAACGGTGCCGTACGCGAAGTGTAAGTACCCAGCTTTGTACCGTATTCGATATATGCAGCTCCGATCGTCGGTGAAGTGGCGACCAACTGAACTGAACTTGAGCCAATGACCTTCCCAAACTTTAAAGTTGGAATTAATGCAGCAAACACGGGGAGCCCAGAAAAAAGGGACATGACTCCAGAAAGGAGGAAAGCACGGCGAGAAACTATCCATTTACTCATGAGATTCTTGCCTTGATCGCGTAAGTGTGACCCAATTGTAAATTTTTTCTTGTTGCGGATTCGTCCTGTGGTCTGGCGCTTAAGAAATATTCGACTACTCCTTGAGTTGGACCAACCGTTACACGCACATGCCCCGAGTTGGGGGCCTTTGTCCCGGATACATAGGCAGAATCATTGAAGATGGAAAAAGTATCGTCGGCAGGGTTTGGCATAGATTGATAAACCAAGCCATCGCGCTGTTGGTGTACGAAAATGTGATCATGGCCTTGGAAGAAAATGGTGACGCCATTTTTAACCATGAGGTCATGTATAGGCATCTCCCAACCCGGACGCATATCTGCAAATGTCTTCTTCCCCTTGGGATCCTGCCCGCCCCATTCATAGCCAGTTGATACCTCTACCCCACCTCGGCCAGTTCCCATGACATGATGGGAAAATACGAATTTATATTTAGCTTTGCTGCTCTCAAGCGTTTTCTTCAGCCATGCGTACTGCGCATCGCCTATTCCGATACTCCACAGGTCGCTGACTTTGCCCGAACCTTTACCCCCAGGTTGAGCCGCATCTGCACTTACCCCAGCGACATTGTCGACTGGATTCTTAGAATGCCAATAGGGATCTAGTGTCACAAACAGCGCGTCGCCCCAAGTCCAGGAAAAATAATCGCGCGGCCTTCCAACAAACGGGATTGTCTCGGAATCAGCACTGTAAAACCCATTTGAATCTGGAAGTGGAAAGTATTTAAGGCGGGCATTTCCTGCCAAGACGGCAGGGTTAGTTGCGGTTCCGTCCAACAAATAGGCTGCGGCTTGCTCGTGATTGCCATTTACGAGAAAAATTGGTGCCGATTTCGCTACAGCGCTGAGCCAACTGCGTTGGGTTAAATAGATATTTTCTACATTCGTTTGATTCGCTAGACCTTTATCAATCAATGGATCGATGCTGAAATCATCTCCCAACATCACCATAAAATCTGGTTTTTGTTTTGCAATATTGGTCAAAGTTTGGGCATAGAGCTCTGCGTTAAACATCTTTCCAGCTCGCTCCGGGTGCGAATCTCCAGTCACAACAAAACTAAAGGAGGATCCGAGCTTACGTTGGGTACTGAATGAATTCACTTCTCCAGCAAAGTAAGAACTTTGGGTTGTTTGTTTACTTCTCACTCGGTAATAAATTAACGAATTGGACTTCAATTTCGCCAATTCAATAGTTGCTGGAGTAAAAGCCGAGACAGAGACTATTCCCGACTTCAAAGTGAGGGCTGTCGATTTATATCCGTACTCCACATATGCATTTACTGGGACTCCAGAAAGTAGGCTCACAGCCGCCGAACTTGAAGTAGGACGACCAACAATTACATTCACCGGCGAAAGTGGCGCCCCAAAAACGGTATCTCCTAACATCGCGTAACCAAATGAGAGAGTAAGACTTTGCAAAATTCGTCGACGAGAAAACTGAGAATCCAATAAAAGTGAAAATAGACCAGAAGGTGATGCGCCCATGATTTAAGGCTAAGAATTTCATTTTTACTTTTCAATGGATTTTTCTGTCAAAATCTTGTGAATTGCCTAATCTCCTTTTAAAGCCCATTTTGCGGGTTTAACCTTAAGGAAAGCTCTCCCAAAGGAATCGCCATGAACTTCAGACGTAACAAATATTCCAAAGCCCTCATAGTCGCCTCCATTACCCTGGGCCTCGTATGCGCAGGAAATGCGGTAACGAACGCGGCCGATCCAAGTTCAAATTACACCCTTGAACAGGCGATGAGCGATAATGCTCAATTATCAACAATTGCGTTTAGTGGCCTTGCCTTCATTACCGGTAGCGCTGGCGCGGACACATTTATGCCACCAGGAAAAGTTGCCGATTTCTTTGGCTTCCAATACATGCGCGACATTGATACTGCAGGTTACGGTCATAACACAGATTTTCTTTCCCGAGTTGCCAATAACGTAATATCCATCCTTACCTCATCTCAAAAGGCCAAGCTCCTTGCTCTGGCAAAAGTACAAACTCCGCTTTATGACAAGATCGCTTATAACCGCTTTCCGCTCATGAATGCATTCCGGCGGAATCTCAGCGGTTCGATCCCTTCGGGGTCCGCTGGATTGAATTCTGCCGCCGTCGAAAAATATACCGGCGCTTTGTACAAGATCGATGCTGACCTCAGTTACAACCGGGCTATAACAGTGGGTGCCATCGTTCAGAGCTTTTCAGATAGCCAAAAGGCCTATCTCGCAAAAATGGATTTCAATAATTACAACAGCTGGCCAAATGTTTCTGAAAATCAGGCCATCAAACAGGGAATAACGAATAGCCAATATGTCGCAGTTATGACCTATGCCAGCGAACTTTTCTCTTGGTACAAGGGAAGCCTTACGGCGGATGTCTATTTCTGTCCGGAGCGCCATGGCACGTACTTTGGAGGGTTTTACATGAAGGACTACCCAGCCATGAACAATCCTTCTTACTTTATTGACACGGCCACAACAGGCGATAAGGGTCAGGCATTTCTTGACATTCTGAACCAATCCCAGCGTGCAATCATCACCAACATCATCCCAACTCAAAGTACTGCCCTCAAAGAGATCGCCGATATCCGGATGAAGGTATCTACTGAATTGCGAAAAGCTCTGACCGGCGGAGTGGTCAATAAGGCGCTGGTATATTCCTTGATCCAGCGATATGGCGTTTTGGATGGCAAGTTATCTGCCCTGTATGCAAGTAGTTTTGCGACGGTTAATAAGACTTTGACTTCGGATCAAAGGAGCGCGCTTGTACAATTACGTGATCTTACCGTGGTGCCCTCTGGTGCTTACAAGTGGTCGACTGCGATCGCCACTCCTTCCCTACCAAAGAATGATTACTTATTTGGAATTGGAACTTTCCCCAGCACTGCTGCAAATGTCACACCTCCCACTGCATTCATAAATGCAAACTAGTTGAGGCAAAAACTGCTTGTTAGGTATCGCGGTTCTGGTGAACCGGCACTCCCTCTGGTTGCCAGAACCGCATAATCGCGTTAGAAATAGGAGATGGGAAAGTTTGGAGCCGGTGTTGTATTCGCCGCGGTGGTAATGCTATCCATAGCCAGCGTGGACCTAATTTTCTTTAGACACCATTTCGCAGAACGCTTAGTCGGCAACATTGGGATCGTGCTTATAGTAGGTGCTTTCTTTTTCAGATTTTACAAACATAAATAATGAAGGCTTCGGTATCCGCTGCTTCAAGTTGGAAGGTGGAACGGTGAGCGATCTGTGCTGATCATGGAACGAGTATAAAGAGGTGCGGAACAATGACCTTATAAAAGCTTTTCCAAATGCGCCTTGGTTTCCGGCCAATCGGGAGAAATCACCGAAAAATAGACCGCATCGCGCCAACTTCCGTCTCGTCGCTTCTTATCGTGGCGAATAATTCCTTCGCGTTTTGCCCCGATTCGGGCGATTGCAGCCAGCGAAATTTCATTGGCGCTATCCGCTTTTATCAGAACTCGTTCGCATCCCAGCACTTCAAAGGCATGACGCAAGAGAAGATATTTGCAGTGCGAATTGACCCCTGTTCGACGGACAGATGCACCATAAAATGTAGAACCTATTTCCAACGATCTTTGCTGGTCATCGCGATCCAAATATGAGGTTGACCCAACAACCTGACCGGTTTCCTTAAGAACCACCGCAAAGGTATTACGACCACCAGACGCTTCCCCCGAAATTCGCGCGGAGATAAGTTTTCTCAGCTCCATGGATGAATTAGGGATTGGTTCACTGACCCAGATCCATTTCCAAAGTGCATCATCGCCAGCGGTATTGGCCCACAAATCCTCGGCATCATTTTCTTGAATCGGACGCAGGAGTACTAAATCGCTTTCGAGGTGTATCTGCATGCGCTCTACTTTCCTACCCTGGTTCTTGAGTGTTACAGAGATAAAGAGAAAATCCTTATTAGTCGCTACGCAAGATCTTTTCCATTGGGCGACCTTTTGCCAGCTCATCCACCAATTTGTCCACAAGACAAGCATAAAGAAGAGTCGCCTCGTGGGGCGGACTTTCAGCCATTAGAATTTTCTCGTGCAATTAGTCATCGCGATCGAAGAATTTCTTGGAGAAGAATTAACCCAAATTCTTCAGGCGCATTGGATTTTTTGCACGTCAACTACTCCGATTGAGCATGTCTACGCACTTGATGCATCCCAGTTATTTACTCCAGGCATAACCGTCTTCGGAGCTCGATCAGGCGGAGAATTGGTTGGCGTAGGCGCACTGAGGAAACTAGACACAGAACATGCCGAACTTAAATCCATGCACACCTTGGCCAAATCCAGAGGAAACGGGGTTGGAAAGGCGCTGGTTGCTCACATTGAAGAATTCGCCAAGTCCCAAGGAATTAGGCGCATCAGCTTGGAGACGGGTACGAGTGAAGCATTCACACCTGCGCGTCATCTCTATAAGTCTCTGGGGTATCAGCAGTGCGAAGCATTCGGTGAATACGTCCTCACCGAAGACAATACCTGCATGACTAAATTAATTTAGGAAGAAGAGTCACCCTTTAACCCGGAAACTAAGGAAGGAATTTCCTCAAGGCTGGTGAAAATCATTTTTCCCATTTCTCTCGCCTTGCCCATTTCTATATCCGCACCTCGCGATTCACCCGGAATACGCAACACCGCATCACATTTTTCTAGAAGCCGATGAGCAATTGGATATTGATATTCAGAAAATTGCGCTGATGAATGAGAGTTTCCGCCAGATTGGCGAATCACCGGCCATGCAAGCCATTCTCCAACCACAGCGACGTGTCCCTTTTCAAAGATTGGAAGTGCGTAACCTTCCATCGCTTTTAGATTCCGTGCAATTGCCTCTTCATCACCATTTGTTCCAGACATATACGGACCTGAAATAAGAATCATGAGCGGCTTTGTCATGCATGAACCTTACTAAATAAATAAGAGTCGCCCAATAACCCGGATGCTTGTTTACATTCCCTGGACAAACACAAGACTGCCGGAATCGGTGAGCTCGTTCATTCTGATATCTCTGTATGGAGCATAGTCATCTGAGTCGTACCACTCCTCCGCCAAAGCCATGCTTGGGAAGCGCAGCACCGCTGACCAATTTCCTTTGAAGTTTCCTTCTTTGGTGACTGGAGTGTCAGATCCTGCAATCATTTCGATGCCCCATTTTGCGAGGATCGGAAAGACGTGCTGGGCATAGCGCTCCATGAACTCTGCTTGATTTGTAATGTTTATTTGAACTAAGCCATAGGCAGGCTTTATCTCTTCACTCATTTTCCGTATCTCCATCTGTGCGAATTGCAGGACGTTGAAACACTAGGCTAGTAACTTGCATTTTGCAAGTGATGGTGTATCTTTAAAACCTGAGCGTCACTTACCCACAGGTCGAAGGAGTTATCTCATGGCAAAAAGAGTTTTGGTTACTGGAATCACCGGATATATCGGACAGCATGTCGCAGCTGAACTTCTTCGCCAGAAATATGAAGTTGTTGGAACAGTTCGCTCGCTAGCAAAAGCTGAGAGTACAAAGTCTGCTCTCTCCTCGCTGCCCGGTGCATCCAATGTGAAATATGTTCAAGCAGACGTACTTTCAGACTCTGGTTGGGCTGAAGCAATGAACGGATGCGACTTTGTCATTCACTTAGCTTCCCCGTTTCTCTTGGCTGAACCCAAAGACGAAAATGTCATGATCACTCCTGCTGTTGAAGGTACAAAGCGAGTGATTAAGGCTGCAATAAAAGCAGGCATTAAGAGAGTCGTACTCACATCGTCTGTTGTGTCAATGACTTCAGGTCGACCAAGTGGCACATACGGTCCCGATTCATGGTCGGATGTGGATCAAAACATCGGTGCTTACGCAAAGAGTAAGACCTTGGCGGAGAGGGCTGCATGGGAGACCGTAAAAGGAAGTTCCATGGAACTCGTTGCTATAAATCCCGGTTTTGTACTTGGGCCATCTTTAGGAGCCGCTGGTGATGGAACTAGTGAAGCGATGATTGCAAACATGATTGGCGGCAAAATGCCAGCAATTCCTGATATCGCTATGGGGATGGTCGACGTGCGAGATATTGCTCGACTGCATGTTGCAGCACTTGAGGTCCCGAAAGCAGCTGGGAAGAGATTTATTGCTGCCAGTTCACAACCAGTTGCTATGGCATATTTGGCCGAAACGCTCAAGAAAGCCGGTTACAAAAAGGTGCCATCTCGCAAGGCACCTAACTTCGCCATCAAGCTCATGGCTATCTTTGATCGTGAAGCCAAGGGGATGGTTCCTAACCTCGGGGTAAAGATTGCTTACGACAATCACGAAACAGTAGAAATCCTTGATTGGAAGCCGACTCCTCTAGAGATAACCTTTACCGAGATGGCAGCAGCTATCTCTAAGTAAGGGGGCGACGTGG
>JBAXAO010000052.1:0-7453 GCA_037142435.1 Actinomycetes bacterium
TCGAAAGAACGAGGACGAGCTTCCCAATCAAAGAAAGTTCCACTCTTCTCGGTCACAGCGGCAACGGGAAGAACCACATCGGCCACTGCCGTTACTGCGCTGTGTGCGATTTCCAAAGAAACCACAAAAGTGTTGAGCAGATCCGTGAGCGCTGATGCCGAAATATCGAGTGGATCTACACCAGCGATAACGAGAGCATCAAGTTCACCGCGGTTAGCAGCGACAAGAATTTCTGAGGTGGATCGACCGATCTCGGAAGGAAGGGCAGTTACTCCCCAAGCGGCGGCAACATCTACACGTGCGGCAGCGTCAGTTACTGGGCGCCCTCCTGGAAGTAAGTTGCCGATGGCGCCGGCTTCGAGAGATCCGCGCTCGCCGGAGCGACGAGGAATCCATGCCAACTTGGCGTTGTATTTAGTTGCAAGAGCGAGCGCTGAGGAGAGCGCACCATGAGTTTCACTGAGACGCTCACCAATAAGGATGATGCTCTTCTCGGTGAGATCAGAGATCGCTGCAATAGCTGCTGATTCTCCCCCTACAACAACTGGAATAAATTTCGCCTTTAATTTCTTGGTGCCGCGGCTGGCAATGGTTGCAACCGTGGTGATTGGTAATCCGCGCTTGCGCACTTGCTTAAATAGACGCAAGAAAACAATCGGGGACTCATCTTCAGGTTCAAAACCGAGAAGAACAACTTGGTCTGCCTTATCGATGTCGGCGTAGGTCGTGTTGAGGCCAGTAACAACACTAGCTAGGAAGTCACGTTCTTCATCGCTGTGAGCTCGTGCTCGGAAGTCGATGTCATTGGTACCAAGAGCAACTCGAGCAAATTTGCTGTAGCCATAAGCATCTTCAACGGTGGCACGTCCGCCGACAAGTACGCCTGCACGCTTACCTTTGAGTCCGGCTGCGGCAGCGGCTAGCGCTTCTGGCCACGAGGCGTCGTGAAGTTCGCCATCTTCGCCACGAACTAACGGCGTAGAGATGCGCTCTTTGCTGGAAATGTATTTAAATGCCCAACGACCTTTGTCGCAGTTCCATTCTTCGTTAACAGCAGCATCTTCGCCTGCCAATCGACGCAAGGTTTTTCCGCGGCGAATATCAGTACGCAACGAGCAACCGGAAGCACAATGTTCGCAAGCCGAAGGCGCCGAGACCAAGTCAAAGGGACGTGAGCGGAATCGATAAGAAGCACCAGTAAGCGCACCGACTGGGCAAATCTGAACCGTGTTACCGGAGAAGTAGGACTCGAATGGATCTTTCTCGTAAATACCAACTTGTTGAAGTGCGCCGCGTTCGTTCAGAGTGATAAACGCGTCGCCAGCGATTTGATCAGAGAATCGAGTGCAACGTGCACACAAGACGCAACGTTCGCGATCAAGTAATACTTGAGATGAAATGGCGACGGGCTTTTCGAAGGTGCGCTTGACTCCTTCGTAACGAGATTCGCTGCGGCCAGTACTCATCGCCTGATTTTGAAGGGGACATTCGCCACCTTTGTCACAAACTGGGCAATCCAATGGGTGATTAATAAGAAGTAATTCCATGATGCCTTTTTGGGCTTTTTCAGCAACCGGCGACGTTAGTTGGGTTTTCACAATCATTCCGTTTTCGACCGGAATGGTGCAGGAAGCTTGTGGCTTTGGAAAAGCGCGACCATTGATTTCGATATCAACCAAACACTGGCGACAGGCACCTGCCGGTGAAAGCAATGGGTGATCGCAGAACCGAGGAATTTGAATTCCAAGTTTTTCAGCAGCGCGAATGACCAGCGTGCCTTTTGGAACTGTGACTTCAAAGCCGTCAATGACGACAGTAATCATTTCGACTTCGGTTAACGCCTCTGGAGTCATCGTGAACCCGCCGCTTCAAACTTGGTGGAGGCGATTGGGTCGAAAGGACAACCGCCATTATTGAGATGCTGCATGTATTCCTCGCGGAAATATTTGAGTGAAGAGATGATCGGGCTAGCCGCACCATCAGCTAAAGCGCAGAAGGAACGACCAGCAATGTTGTCTACGACATCCAATAACTTATCGAGGTCTGCTTCAGTTCCCTTGCCTGCTTCCAGGTCACGAAGAATCTGAACTAACCACCAAGTGCCTTCACGGCAAGGGGTGCACTTTCCGCAGGACTCGTGCTTGTAAAACTCGGTCCATCTTAAAACCGCACGAAGTACACACGTTGTTTCATCAAAGATTTGCAAGGCTTTGGTTCCTAACATCGAACCTGCAGCCGAGACGCCTTCGTAATCTAGGGCAACATCTAGATGTTCAGCCGTGAACATTGGCGTTGAAGATCCACCAGGAGTCCAAAACTTCAATTGGTGTCCGGGGCGAATTCCGCCGGCAAGTTCTAGTAGTTCACGCAAGGTGATACCAAGAGGTGCTTCAAATTGTCCTGGATTGGCGACGTGTCCCGAGAGCGAATAGAGCGTGAAGCCCTTGCTCTTTTCAGTACCCATCGCAGAGAACCATTCGGCACCGTTATTAATAATCGAGGGCACGCTCGCGATTGATTCGACGTTATTGACGACCGTTGGGCGCGCATAAAGACCGGCAATCGCTGGAAATGGTGGACGCAAACGTGGTTGTCCGCGGAAGCCTTCCAGTGAATCCAAAAGTGCTGTTTCTTCGCCGCAGATGTAGGCGCCAGCGCCAACGTGGAGAACGAGTTCGAGATCGAAACCCTTGCCATGAATATTCTTGCCGAGATGGCCGGCCGCGTAAGCGTCAGCTATGGCCTGTTGTAAACGACGGACGACGTGAGCGACTTCGCCACGAATATAAATAAAGGCATAGTTGGCGCGAATGGCATAGGAAGCAACGATGATGCCTTCGACCAATACATGTGGATTAGCCATCAAGAGCGGCATGTCCTTGCAAGTGCCTGGCTCGGACTCATCGGCATTAACCACGAGATAGTGCTCTTTGTTATCGCCTTGAGGAATAAATCCCCACTTCATGCCGGTAGGAAAACCTGCTCCACCGCGACCACGAAGTCCGGAATCTTTGATGAGTTGGATAACGGCATCGGGTTCCATCGCCAAGGCTTTACCAACGGCGTCATAACCGCCATGACGTTTGTAACCTTCGATGGTGAAGGAATCTTTTTCATCCCAGTGCGCAGAAAGGACTGGAGTTAATTGAGTCATGAATTCCCCCGTGCAATTTTCAAACCGAGAAGCGAAGGATCTCCGGCTTGGACACCTTCGCCAGCAAGTCCATCGGACAAGCCAGCCAGAACTTCAGAATTTTCTTTCCAGGTGCGCAAAGATTTTGGTCCACGAGTTGGAGCAGGTGGATTTCCGTTACGGGCGCCATCAATGAGGTGGCGAACGCTCTGCGGGGTCTGATTGTCGTAGAACTCCCAGTTGACCATTACAACCGGCGCATAATCGCAAGCGGCGTTGCATTCAATGCGCTCCAACGAAACCTTGCCATCGGAAGTTACTTCATCTTTGCTAACGCCAGCATGTTCCTTGGCCGCTTCGTAAATTGCATCTCCACCCATAACTGCGCACAAGGTATTGATGCAGACGCCTACATGGTATTCGCCGACCGGCTCGCTCTTGTACTGGGTATAAAAGGTAGAAACGGCGGTTACTTCAGCGGTTTCGATATCTAGCTTTCCCGAAATGGCTTCAATGCCTTCAGGAGTTACGTACCCCGAAATAGATTGCACATAGTGCAGCAACGGCATGATGGCTGAACGCGACCGTGGATACCGAGCAATGATGGAATCCATAATTGCTAGTTGTTCGGGCGAATAAGAATTGGCAGATTTCATTATCGATCAACACCACCCATCACAGGGTCTATAGAAGCAACTGCTGCAACGACGTCGGCGATAAAACTGCCTTCGCACATGGCAGAGAGCGATTGGAGATTGTTAAAGGAAGGTTCGCGGAAGTGGAGTCGGTAAGGACGTGTGCCACCATCGGAAACCAAATGCACTCCAGTTTCACCGCGAGGCGATTCAACAGCTGTGTAAACCTGGCCTGCTGGAACGCGGAAACCTTCAGTCACTAACTTGAAGTGGTGAATAAGTGATTCCATGGATTCGCCCATGATCTCGCGGATGTGATTTAAGGAGTTACCCATGCCATCTGCGCCAACTGAAAGTTGTGAAGGCCAGGCGATCTTCTTGTCGGCCACCATGACAGGGGCGCCTTCGAGTGCATCCAACTTGTCACATGCTTGTTCGATGATTCGTAGAGATTCTTCAAGTTCGAGCATACGAATCAAGAAGCGGCCATAAACGTCACAAGTATCAGTAGTGATGACATCAAAATCATAATTTTCGTAACCAGAGTAAGGCTGAGTCTTACGTAGATCCCAAGGCATTCCAGTGGATCGAAGAACCGGACCAGTTATACCTAGAGTTACGCAGCCGGCGAGATCGAGATAGCCAATCCCTTGTGTGCGCTTCATCCAAATGCTGTTACCAATCAACATCGTGGCATTGTCTTTGAAATTGTGGCGCAGTTCTTTTACGGTTTCTCGAATCTTGGAGAGAGCATTGTCAGGCAAATCCTGAGCTACTCCACCTGGGCGGATATACGCCATGTTCATACGCAGGCCCGAAATCATTTCGAAGATATCCAAAACTAGTTCGCGTTCGCGGAAAGCAAAGATCATTGGTGATAGCGCACCGAGTTCGAGGGCGCCAGTGCCTAGTGCCACCATGTGAGAGGAAATGCGATTGAACTCCATCATCATGACCCGAATAACGCTGGCTTTTTCTGGGACATCGTCGGTAATACCGAGAAGTTTTTCGACGCCAAGACAATACGCAGCTTCGTTGAAAAGTGGAGCCAAATAATCCATACGAGTTACAAAGGTGACGCCCTGTGTCCAGGTGCGGTATTCGGCATTCTTTTCGATACCAGTGTGCAGGTAACCAATTCCGGATCGAGCTTCGGTAACGGTTTCGCCTTCGAGTTCGAGAATGAGCCGAAGTACTCCGTGGGTTGAAGGGTGCTGTGGACCCATGTTGACGACAACGCGCTCTTCTTTGGTTGCGCCGATTTCAGTGACGAGTGAATCCCAATCGCCGCCGGTAACTGCGTAAACGCGGCCTTCGGTGGTTTCACGAGATGAGGCATAAGCATCGGTGGTACTCATCGATATGCCCTTCTCTCACTTGGTGCTGGAACTGTGGCGCCTTTGTATTCGATTGGAATTCCACCAAGCGGATAATCCTTACGCTGTGGGTGGCCGGGCCAATCATCGGGCATCAAAATTCGAGTCAGTCCTGGGTGGCCATCAAAAATAATTCCGAACATGTCGAAAGTTTCGCGCTCGTGCCAATTGCTCGAGGCCCAAACTTCAACCAATGAAGGAATGTGTGGATCTGATTCTGGTGCGGCAACTTCAAGGCGAATGCGGCGGTTATGGGTCATAGAAAGAAGTGGATAGACGGCATGAAGTTCGCGTCCGACCTCTTCTGGATAGTGCACGCCGTTGACGCCCAAACCAATTTCAAAACGAAGTGAAGGTTCATCGCGCAAAACCAGAGCAACCTCAACGAGCTTTTCGCGCTTTACATAAAGCGTGAGTTCACCTCGATCTACGACTACTCGCTCGATGGAATCGCTGAAAGCAGGATAAGCACGCTCGAGATCATCGGCGACGTCATCGAAGTAACCGCCATAAGGACGTTCGCTAGAACCAGTTGATGCTGGGCTCTTTACGAGACCACTAAAGCCAGATGTATCGCCTGAACCGGTGACGCCAAACATGCCATTTTCGGTGCTCAACGTAGCAATCCATTCAACTGATGAGTTGGTTTGGCGGCCAAAGCGGCTGCCTCAACTTCGCGAATAACTTGTTGGCGATTTACGCCTAATTTTTCATTGCTGATTTGTTCGTGCAATTTCAAAATTGCATCCATCAACATTTCTGGACGCGGCGGGCATCCTGGAAGGTAAATATCTACCGGTACAACGTGATCGACACCTTGGACAATCGCGTAGTTATTGAACATTCCGCCAGATGAAGCACAGGCGCCCATGGAAATAACCCACTTTGGTGCAGCCATTTGATCGTAAATCTGACGTAGGACGGGAGCCATTTTGTTAGACACACGACCGGCGACAATCATGAGATCTGCCTGGCGAGGGGATGCGCGGAAAACTTCCATTCCAAAACGTGCCAAGTCATAACGACCAGCACCGGCTGCCATCATCTCGATCGCACAACATGCCAGGCCAAAGGTTGCTGGCCACAAGGAGTTCTTGCGCATGTATCCCGCAAGTTTTTCTACTGTGGTGAGCGCAAACCCACTAGGTAATTTTTCTTCAAGACCCATGGTTAATCCCATTCCAATCCGCCGCGACGCCAAACATATGCATATGCAATGAAGACAGTCGCGATAAAAATAACCATCTCGACTAAACCGAAGAGACCGAGCTTGTCGAAGGTGACTGCCCATGGATAGAGAAAGACAATTTCGATATCAAAAACGATGAAGAGCATCGCAGTGAGAAAATATTTGACCGGGAAGCGTCCGCCGCCTGCTGCTTGTGGCGAAGGTTCGATGCCGCATTCATATGCATCGGACTTGGCGCGGTTATAACGCTTTGGACCAGTAATGGCGGCAGCGACCACAGATATGGCGGCAAAGCCAAAACCAACTGCTCCAATTACTAAAATCGGCACATATGGGTTCACGGTTCTGAAGTCTAGGGGTTGATTACTAGTGCGTTGGTTCGCTCTTGGGCTTATATCCAGTGTGAACTGCGACAATCCCAAATGTCAGGTTTTGCCAACCAACTCTTTCCCAACCGGCCTCATGGAGAAGGGCTGCCAAACCTTTTTGGTTGGGCCAAGCTCTAATTGATTCAGCTAAATAGACATAAGCATCGGGATTAGAAGAAACCTTTTTTGCGATCGCTGGCAGGGCGCGCATCAGGTAGCGCAGATAGATAATCCGAAAAATCGCATTGGTCGGTTGAGAGAATTCGGCGATGACGATGCGGCCACCAGGACGGGTTACCCGCAGCGCCTCTTTGAGGGCGGCCAAGGTGTCGGAAGTGTTGCGCAGGCCAAAAGAAATGGTCGAAATGTCGAAATTGTCCGCTTTGAAGGGGAGATTTAGGGCATCGCCTTGGGTGAAGGGCAGATCTGGGTGCCTTTTTCGGCCAGCGGCGAGCATTCCTTCGGAGAAATCCAGCGGAATCACCTCGGCGCCGCGATCTGCCAACGGCCGGCTGGAAGAGCCAGTTCCGGCTGCGATATCGAGAATCTTCATCCCATGCTTGGGGTCGATAGTGGCAGTCACAACTCGGCGCCAAGCCTTGGTTCGTCCCAGACTCAGCAGATCATTGAGAAGGTCATATCTTTTAGCGACGCCATCGAACATCTTCGATACATCTTCGGGGTCCTTATTTAAGCCAGCTCTACTCACCCGTATATTCTCGTTGGAGTAGGCTCGCGCCACAACTTAGCCG
>JBAXAO010000053.1:0-7399 GCA_037142435.1 Actinomycetes bacterium
TACCTCATTAGCAGTGAGGCGCACTCGACCGGGCTATGCGACGTCTCCGAGTACGACGAGAGTTTACAGGTATTAAAAGGTTCGTTTGACCCTAGAGTTCAAAATCATCGTGGTCGCCGCAGCATTCATGGGGTGCTTCTCGCTCGACTGGCGCGAAGAATCCGTCCGCCACCCGTTCAACCAACAGCTTGACCTTGCCCTGCTCGAAAATAGGGCGGAGATAGTTATCAATCTTTAAAACTGCCTCCGAAGGCATCGTCTCACCAATGGCGACAATCTCTTCAATGATGGAATGCTCTAAGAGATCTTTGGCCGGCAAAAGACCGGAAATATCTGCGGTGAAGGGAAAAATCACTAACCGACCGCTGTCGCGAGAGATGCATTCGGTCTGAAGCGCAGCCAATTCTGCTTGGCCAGAAAATGATGGAAATTCGGCACCGAGTTGATCCTTTAGTTCATTTAGTAGCGCTCGATTTTTGCTGCCAATCACAAAAGCAATCCGGCGTACCCCTGTATTGAGTTGATAGGAAACCAACCAATCCAGTTTTAAACCCAAATCGTTAGCACGCTTTGAAATGAGTGCCTCAAGGTGCTTGCGCGAAAACGAAGTGGTTCCTGAGTCAAAAGTGACCCAGGAACCTGCTTCTACAAGAAGTGTTGACATGGTGATTATTAGATGGCGTCGACGAAAACAGGGTTGGTGTAGAACCAGAGGTCGTTCCAAGGATTGGCATCCCCGATTACATCCATTGCTGGATCTACTCCGTTTGCTGCCAACACCTTTCCATCGCTACCGCGATAGCGAAGGTACATTGAGTTGCCAACATTCTTCCAAGTATAAGTAAGCACTACATCACCAGAAGTTTCGGAAACTTCGAAAGTCTTCTCGACCTTGGTATTTGGTGCAAACATTGTCTTAGTGTCAGTTACTGGGCCGGTGATAGGACCGGAGATGAGATCGACCTTCTTCAGCTTTGGAAGGAAGCCAGCGTAGTTGGGGTTTGAAGCCAACGAAATTGTTATGGTGGCCGTGACGGACCCACCCTTCTTTACGAAGGTACGTCCACCAGTGGTTACACCTTGAAGATCATCTGAAGTAGTGACGCGAATATCTGCCCCATCAATGATTCCACCATGAGTGGTGAGAATAAGTCCAGCCTGCATCGCCTTCATCAAGGTGAGGTAGGACTTGCTGATGGAACTGACGATAGTCCGAGTATAGAAACCTGGCCAGAAATCGCCGTAGGTGGTTTGAGCAATCTTGGAATCAACCGGTGCAGCATATTTTCCAGTTTTATTGTAAACGGCTGTGTCCAGCGCGCCGCTGGAAGTTAGATTTCCTCCCACGAGAGTTTCATTCCACATTTGGTGTGAATCCGAGTTTGCGGTAATCCACCACGGCTTTCCTTCGGCAAGAAGTGAATCCCAAAGCCCGCCAACGCGAGCTGTAGCCCAGTCAAAACCGCCGTATGTACGGAGCGGATTTTCGGTTGCATTTGGACGATAGCCCTCGTAGGAATATTTTTCATCAAAGGCGTTGTCGTAGTAACCGCGACCAGAACCTGGTCCGCCGCTCTTTGTGGAAATACCTGCAGCCTGATGACCAGGTGCACCTTCCCAACCCATCGCAATTCCTGGGGCAGCATCTCGCCACGCACGAACTTCGGATGGAGAATCCAAGCCCTTGCGAGTTGGGTGATTGGCAAACATCAAAGCCATTGGCACAACGCCGGACTTAATTTGATCTGCAAGCCACTTCAATCCAGCAACTGCATACGGCTCCCCGTCAGAAGCGTTCGCGTTGGTGATCTTCTTGGCATCAGCTAAAACCGTTCCATCAAAGAGCAATTCGAATTGCTTCAAGACTCCAGGAGTTGTGGAGTGTGGTGGCAAAATAACGGTTGCATGCTCGGCACCGGGGACGTTCCATTCCAATCCTTGAAAGATGGCGGTTGGATAGTGCTTGCGCGCTGCAGAAATTTCAGGAGTGATCTGATCGATGGAGAATTTTTGATGAGCAGTTCCGCCATGATCGGTGATAACCATCCAATCTAGGCCGTACTCGGTTCCTTTTTTAACTTGATCATCAACTGTGTGCATCGCATCGCGTGAATACTGAGTATGGATATGGTGATCGCCGGCTAGATGTTGGCGATGTTCTTTCCATGGGTTTGTGGTTTTTTGGTGAGCTTCATATCGCGTTGTTGCACCAGCAGGTGCTGCGCCCAACGGCGCGAGCGCGGCGGCTCCGGCGACGGCACCAAGGGCGCCAATCAGACCACGACGTGAGATTTCAAGATCGTTGGTTGGAATATCTTCGCTCCACGCAGGAGTTTCGGCGTGTGAGTGATCATGTGAGTGGCTATCGCACATGGTGAGCCTTTCTTACTGATCGAATGATGGAACTACGGATTGGGTCAAAAATTAACTTGGGCAAGCAAAAGCAGACCGACAGTTGGGTGAAATTCCGGTGACGAAGAGGCGTCTAAATACAGATATGGAAAACACCCCAGTGGGCGGGAAGAGCGCGCTTGATATAAAATTCGCCCGTGGATAAAGCGTCGATCACCCTGTACAGCACCTCGTGGTGCGGCTATTGCAAACGGCTCAAGCGGCAGTTGGATGACATTGGGATTGCGTTTTCCGAGATAAATATCGAAGAGGTTGAAGGCGCAGCGGCCATAGTCGAGGCTGCCAACGGGGGAAATCAGACAGTTCCTACCTTGGTCTTCGCGGATGGCAGCACTTTGACCAACCCCTCGGCCGTTCAGGTTCGGGACAAGGTATCCACGCTCTCTGCCTGAGACTGGTCACAACCCCATTCCGTCCCATTTGTCTGTCGAAACCTGTCATAGACCAGAAGTAGGGTTGCCCCATGAATGAAGAAGAGGGCACCCGAACCCACGACATTCCCACCGCTGAACTCCTGACCGAGTTTATGAAGCAAGGTTGGGCTCCATCTCCCTTGGAAGGCGTATCTCCTTCCCGAGTTGTTCCTTTTTGCGCGACACGGAGGGCGGCCTTGTCCGCTAAGTACCTAGGCATTCGATTGGTTCTTCCTGCCGGCTCAGCCAAGGTGCGTAGCAATGACACCGACTATCGATTCCGCGCACATTCAGCTTTTTCATATTTCACCGGCATCACCGGATCTGATGCTCTGCCTGATTCAGTCTTGGTCCTCGAACCAAACGATGCTGGTCACGAAGCCTTGCTCTTCGTTCATCCGCGTTCACCTCGGGACACCGACGAGTTCTATAAAAATGCCAAGCATGGCGAATTCTGGGTTGGCCGGCGGATGACGGTTGATGAGACTGAAACCAAGTACGGAATTTCAGTTCGCCACATTGAAACCCTCGGAGAATTTTTGGCCGATGAAAAAGAGGCTCTCGTCATTCGTGGCGAAGATCGCGCCGTCGACAAGAAGGTAGAAAAGCGCAAGAAGAAGGAAGAAGACTTCGCCAGCGTCGTTTCAGCCATGAGACTCGTAAAAGATGCATTTGAAATCGCCGAAATGCAAAAAGCAATCGATGCCACTAATCGCGGCTTTGCTGACATGGTTCGAGTTCTTCCCGCCGCAACATCTGTAGCTCGCGGTGAAAGAGTTATCGAGGCTGCATTTTTCGGTCGCGCTCGCCTTGAAGGTAATGACATTGGTTATGACACGATCGCCGCTTCCGGTTCACATGCTTGCATCTTGCACTGGATCCGAAACGATGGCGATGTACTGCCTGGTGATTTAATTTTGATCGATGCCGGTGTCGAGGTTGAATCTCTCTACACCGCCGATATCACTCGCACCTTGCCTATCAATGGAAAATTCAGCCCAGAACAACGCAAGATTTATACCTTGGTTTACGAAGCGCAAAAGGCTGGTTTCGCCGCAGTTAAGCCTGGTGCTAGCTTCCGCGATTTCCATAATGCGGCTCAAAAGGTTTTGGCAGAAGGGCTTGCTGAAATGGGAGTCTTGCCAATTTCTGCCGAAGAATCCCTAAAGCCCGAGGCCGGTTTACACCGTCGCTGGACAGTGCACGGCACCGGCCACATGTTGGGCATCGATGTGCACGACTGCTCGCACGCACGAAAAGAGCAATATGCCGAAGGAATTTTGGAAGCCGGAATGATCCTGACCGTCGAACCAGGAATCTATATTCACCCTGATGACGAGCTCTTCCCAGCTGAATATCGCGGGATTGGTGTGCGCATCGAAGATGATGTCCTGGTTACCGAGACCGGCTGTCGAGTATTAAGCCAAGCACTTCCCAGCCACCCAGATGAAGTTGAAGTCTGGATGTCTAACTTACAACGAAGTTAATTCTTAGAGGGCATTTCCCAGCGCCGCTGCGGCGATGCCCAGAACCAAGGTAAGAAATAAGTAACCCCATGCTTGGGTTCGCTCTTTCTTCTCAAAGAGTTCGTGGGTTTCGACTGCAAAAGTGGACCAGGTAGTAAACGCTCCTGCAAAACCGGTCCCGACGATTAACAGCGTGTTCTTGCCAGAATTGATCACCAACCCCAGAACGAATGATCCCAAGACATTTATTAGCAAGGTTTCCAGTGGCATTAACCGCGAGTGCATTTTCTTGATCGCTTGATCTGTTAAGTACCTCGCCGGCGCACCAATGCCAGCACCCAAAGCCACAAATAACGCCCTCATTTTTTAACCAATTTAGTTCGGTAAATTTCATTGACCGCGAAAATCAAAAGATATGTACCGACCAGCGATGAGAGTGCATACGCAATTGCAGAATTAATTTTGCCATCGTTGAAATACTGATCCATTTTTACTGCGAAAGCAGAGTATGTGGTGAAGCCGCCACAGAAGCCCGCACCGAGCGCTGGTCGCCACCACCATCGTGGAGATTTATGGGATTTGATAACGATAAGAAGAATGGCAAGCAACACTGACCCGATGTAATTAACCAGAAGTGTCGCCCACGGAAATCCGTGATCTGGTATTCCAAGAGATAGCGCCCATCGGGCTAGCGAACCAACGATTCCCCCGAGTGAGACAACGAGAACTTTTTTCAGCGCAAAGGTCGCTTTACAAAAGAGCGGTTCAATATGGATGAAATCAAACTAATAACAAGTGAGCCAAAGAAGGCTGACCAGAAGTTCTTTACATCAAGCGCGGTGCTCCAACGAGCGGTCAACATCAACATCGCCGCATTAATGACAATGCTAAAGAGGCCGAAAGTAAGAAGCACAAATGGAAAAGTCATCAACTTCAGGAATGAACCAAAGAAGCTATTGATGAGACCTAGAAGTAAGGCCACCCAGAGAAACTTCCAGGCACCGCCATGAACGGTGATGCCAGGAACAAGAGCAGTTGCGACCCAGACCGATAGAGCAAGAATTCCCCAGCGTGCGAGTAGTTTCATGCCTTAGAGGATACCGTCACGCTTTCTGATTTTGGAGCCTAACCAGCGTGCAGGATCGTATTTCACGTCTACAACGCGCTCTTTCATCGGAATGATGGCGTTATCTGTGATGCGAATGTGCTCTGGGCAAACTTCGGTACAGCATTTCGTGATGTTACACATTCCCAAGCCATGCTCTTCTTGAGCCTTCTGCTTACGGTTACGCAACATATCCAATGGGTGCATATCGAGTTCGGCGATGCGGATAAAGAAGCGCGGTCCGGCAAAGGACTTCTTATTCTCTTCGTGATCGCGAATAACGTGGCAGGTGTCCTGACACAGGAAGCATTCGATGCACTTACGGAACTCTTGGCTACGTTCCACATCGACCTGAGCCATACGGGCTTCGCCCGGCTTTAGGTTTGCCGGTGCTTCGTAGGCAGGGATCTCCATCGCCTTCTTGTAGTTAAAGGAGACATCGGTGACGAGATCCTTAATAACTGGGAATGCGCGCAAAGGTGTGAGGGTGATGGTCTCTTCTTCATCGAAGCTGGCAACCTGCGTCATACACGCAAGGCGTGGCTTGCCGTTGATCTCCATAGAACAAGATCCACATTTTCCAGCCTTACAGTTCCAGCGGACAGCCAAGTCATTCATCTGTTCGGCTTGGACGCGGTGGATGACATCGAGAACAACTTCGCCCTCATTGGCATCTACAGTGACGTTTTGCAATCCACCATCGGTGGAATTACCGCGCCAGATGCGGAGATTAAGTTTGCGGGCCATTAGTTGGAACCACCCTTCGAAATTTCTTCCGGTGTCATGTATTTCTCGAGTTCGTGAACATCAAAGAGGTCAAAGAGTTCCTTGGGCAGCATGGGCAGCTTTTGGGATTTCACATTGACCTGGTTGCCATCGAAGGAACTGATGTGGTTGATCTGGCGCCAGTTGGGGTTCATGCCTGGGAAATCATCGCGAGTGTGTCCACCACGAGATTCTTCTCGAAGAAGTGCCGACTTGGCTGTGCTCTCGGCGACCAACAACATATTGTCGAGGTCGAAGATCAAATGGAAGCCAGGGTTGAATTGGCGATCGCCAGTGACAGTCACATTGGCCGCACGCTTGCGGATATCGGCAATCTTGGCGATCGCACTTTCGATTTCGGTGCGGGTACGGATAATTCCCACCAAATTGTGAGTAACTTCCTGAAGCTCTTGATGCAAGGAGTAAGGATTCTCGCCACCTGTTTGAGCAAAAGGCTTCTCAATCTTTTCAGCCGCACTCTTGATAGTGGCGTCGTTGACTGGGTTGGCGCCATTGCTCTTTACATATTCGACAGCGCCGATTCCTGCGCGACGACCGAATACCAACAGATCTGAAAGTGAATTACCGCCGAGACGGTTTGAACCGTGCATGCCACCAGCAACTTCACCAGCAGCAAAAAGACCAGGTACACCGACGGCGGCGGCAGAATCAGGATCTACTTCGACTCCTCCCATGACGTAGTGACAGGTTGGACCGACTTCCATCGCCTCTTTGGTGATATCCACACCAGCGAGTTCATAGAACTGGTGCCACATCGAAGGCAACTTCTTTTTAATGACATCGGCTGGCAAGCGCTTGGAAACATCCAAGAAAACGCCGCCGTGCTCGGTGCCTCGACCAGCTTTAACTTCAGAGTTGATGGCACGCGCAACTTCATCGCGTGGAAGGAGTTCTGGTGGGCGGCGGTTGTTGGCTTGATCGTTGTACCAACGATCGGCCTCAGCCTCATTGTCAGCGTACTTGTCCTTAAATACATCTGGGATGTAATTGAACATGAAGCGAATACCGTCAGTGTTCGTCAATACGCCACCATCACCACGAACAGATTCGGTAACGAGCAAGCCACGAACCGATGGTGGCCAGACCATGCCAGTTGGGTGGAATTGCAAGAATTCCATATCAACCAGATTGCCACCGGCCTTCAACGCTAGGGCGTGACCGTCGCCGGTACCTTCCCAAGAGTTAGAGGTAATTTTAAATGTCTTTCCGACGCCGCC
>JBAXAO010000054.1:0-7258 GCA_037142435.1 Actinomycetes bacterium
AGAATGCCGATGAGAACAAGAACCATCAACATCTCTACTAACGAGAAGCCCTCATCCGCTCTAGCCGAGTTGGTCATGAGCCGAGGCTGGTAATCGAGAAGTGACTAGCTGGATTTAGTCCAGAATTGTCATCAGCGATGATTTCATGTTCAAAGACCGCTCCTGAAGCACATCGAAGTGTGATCTTCAAGTGGCGACCTGTAACAGCAGGACCAGATTTAACTGGGAAGGCACAAGCTGTTGCGGCAGTGCACGAGAACTTCGCACCATTCGCAACAATGCCGCCATCAATTTCATGCTGCTTATTTTTAGATTGATCGATCTGTACGCTTGAGCCGGATGCCAAAACGGTTCCGTAGATGTAAGTATTTCCACAGCTACCGGTCGAGGTTTTGCCCTTTGCGTAGAAGAGCGGCGTAGTGCCAGTATGAAGCGCAGGGCAATTGGAACTGCTTCCATTAACCGCAGCACAAACGCTCTGATGGCTAGAATCAAGTGAGATGATTGCAATGCTTTGACCAACGGCAACGTGTGGTCCGCAAATCTTTACATCGCCATCATCATTTTCAAATGTTGCCGCTCCTCCGAATGCCAGTTGCGTACCAGATACATCGGAGCTCGTCTTTGGCGAAGTAGCTGTTAGGCCACGCAAATAGGAGCAACCAGTTGGGTTGCCAGAGCTGTCAGTTGTAATCACAGCATCGGATGCCTCATTGTGAATTGAAATAGTCTCACTTGGGTCATCTTTGTCCTTTAGCACTTTCAGTACTTTGGTGCCTGTGAAATAAATTTCACCGTGGCCTAAATCGATATCCTCATGATGATGCCAAGTCTTATTTTGAGAACAATCTTTGTCGGTGTAAGAACCATTGCTCTGATAAGTTCTGATAATCTCATAAGAGAAAAGTTGATTCAGTTGATCGATAGCTTCATCATTGTAATTTCCGGATGGGATCTTTAGAGTGGCATCAAGCCCGACGCAGGTTGTCGGCAACACGGAATTGATTGATCCGCCAGTGCCAGTTCCAGGGTTTGAAACGGGGAGAACAGGAACAACTGATTTCGTTGGAAGGTCAGAATTATTACCGCTTCCCTTTTCGGTGGTGCCAGTTACTCCTGGAATTGAGGCTCCATCGCTCGTCTCAACCTTTGGCACTTTTACAGTTCCGGTGGAAATCGTAATGTTACTGCTGCTACCAGTTGACTTTATTGGACTGTCAAAATCGTGTGACCCAGTTACCGTAATACCTTTATCCACGCCAGGGGTCGTGCCAGTATCCGGGCCGGTGGCTTCAACGGCATGTGATGCCAATGGTTGGGTTCCACCAGTTACGGGAGTACAAATAACAGTCACACCATTAATGGTCGACGGCAGGCCACAGTTAGGTTGAGTTACCGGGGTATAGGCCGGGGATCCCAAAGTTGGATCATTCGTTAACTTCTCAAGGACAGTTGCAGTTGCCGCTGCGGCCTGACTGGAGTTGGAGGCTTGCATGTTTAATCTTTGAATGCCGCTGGTGGAAGCTTGGCTCACAAGGAGAACAACTCCTAACCAGCCGCCTAAAACAGTGACGAAAATAAGAACGAGGGCCAGCGCGGAGCCGGAATCCTTCTTCATTCTCTTGCTCATGAGATGCTCCTTGCTGCTAGTACTACTTGGGATGTGTACGGGGTGGTGGCGCCAAACAATGTTGCTGGAAGAGTCAAAATCAAACCAGGGTTGGATGTTGCAGAATTTAAGAATTTATTAGCGGGACATGCAGAACTGACAAGCGCTCCAGAAGTAAATGAGGAGCACATGATTGAGGTTGCCCAATCGGCAGAGCTGGAAGGCAGCGGGAGAGCACTGCGCAACAACTCTGATGTGGCGGAGCTGACTGCTTTTTGTGGAAATGGGCACTGGATGCGCCAAAGTTCAGCGCTGGTGCCGTTCTTTCGCACTTCGTAGCCGACGAGGTTGTTGTAGATCAGGATTCCCACGTTTGTCATTGCACCAGTAGCGGTGTTTGAAAGCGTGAAAGTTTTGGCACTTGGGTCAACGGTCAAAACCTTTGCCCCAATCAAGTTATAGCCAGCTGGTAAAAGCCCGCTGACGGTAACGGTTTGACCTGGAGCGAATTGCACCGGTCCAGTGAAGGTATAAGTAGCGATTGTGCCACTACCAGATACCGAGGTAATCGGAGCGCTAGCTTGTTTGCTTAATGAAACTAGCGGCCGAACATTTGTAAATGAGGTATCAGTAGTCTGATCCCAGGTGGAACACTGTGTAAATAGGGCGCCCGTTGTTGTAACAGCGCCGGTGGTTGCGTTTGCAACCGTAAAAGTTGTCGCAGTTGGTGCCGTGAGAACCACCGAATTAGATAAGTTGTAGCCAGCAGGAACCATGCCTGTGATCGAAATAAATTGACCCACTGCTACCGAATTGCTACCACTGTAAGTGTACGTAACAATTGATCCATCCCCGGAGGCTGCAGATACAGCATCATTGTTTGCAGCGGAGGGAACCAAAAAGCCATTAGATTCTTCGACATCGCTAGAAAAACTTGAGTTAACATTTGCAGTACCAGAGCCAGTAACTGAGATTTTCTGATTCTTTTGCACCGAACTAACGCTCGAGGCAAAAGTATGTGTGACCCCCAGCGCCAATACAAAGGTAATGAACAACACCAAAATAACCTCAACTGCCGTAATTCCGTCATCAACGATTCTCATTTAGATCGCCACCGCAATCGTCTGAGTATATTTTCGAGTGCCGATCGAGGTGCTGATGATAATTTGTTGAACGTTGACATTCTTGGTTAACCCGGCAAGTCCGCCAGAACCATATGCCCCAGTTGCTGTGCTGGCGATAGTGAACTGTGTAGCGGTCGCAGAAATGATTGTTGCCGAAACTAAATTGAATGCCGCAGGAGTAACACCCGAAATTGTTACGATATTCCCCGCCGCAAACGCTGAAGCGGCTGAGTACGTATAAGTAATTAGCGATCCAGATGCAACGGCTCCTGTAATAGTTGCTTTGGGCACGGTCTGACAAGCCACCCAAGCTGCACCGCTGGCGTCATTTACCTGAACTGAAATTGTAACGATGGTTAAGGTCAAGTCTTGAGTAACCGAGGTACCACCACTGGTTAGGGTAAATTTGTAAGACTTTGAACTTTCAGCGGTGGGAGTTCCAGAAATTACACCACCTGATGAAAGCGTTAGTCCGCCTGGAAGTGCTGGCGAAACCGACCACAAGAAATTGGTACCAACTCCGGTTGCTGCCAAGGTTGCCGAATACGGGTAAGTGAGGCCGGAAGATGGGGCTTGGCCCAGTGGTAGCGAATTAGTAGTAATAGCCAACCCAGTCGAAGAAGCGTTTGTCGCTTGAAGAGCTGTAGTGGAAAGGGCATACGGCTGGGGCGCCGTTGGCGAACAAGCCTGAAATGGTTGCAAACGAATCTGCTCGGCTGCAGAACTCAGATTGGCCATTGTTAAACCGGCCGAGTTGATCTTGTCTGCGATAGGACGCGAAGCAATGATAGCGCCAACAATCGTCAAACCCAGTAAACCCATGATGACAGCGGCCACGATAACTTCCACCAGGGTTTCCCCGCTATCGGCGCGCTTTAGTTTAGGTGTCATGGCTAGGCCTTGACTCCGTTGTAAATGCCGTACATAGCCGAAACTAAAGCTACTGCGACAAAGCCAACGCCACCGCCAATGAATAATAATGTTGCTGGCTCCAACAAGGCGGTGAAGTTCTTCATTCGATGATCAAGTTCATCCGAATAAAAACTTGCTGCTTGTTGAAGTTGAGATTGCAATTGTCCTGACTCTTCGCCAATGCGAAGAATTTGAATTGCTGCAATTGGGAAGATCTTGTATTCCGAAAGCGGTTCAGCTAAACCTTCACCGTTTAGTACTCGAGTTCGAGTGCCCGCGATAGCGCGTTGAAAAACCAAGTTTCCGGTTGCCTTACCTGCAAGTTCGAGCGCGTCTGGCAATGGAACTTGGGTCTTGACCAAAGTCGCCAGAACTCGACAGAATCGTTCGAGCGAAACTAGCCGGGCTAACCCGCCGAAGATTGGCATTACCAGCAAAAAGCGATCAACGTAGTAGCGCGTCGTCTGATTTCGCATTGCGCTTACCAGACCGATAATACTTAACGCGATTCCGCCACCCAGAGCCCACCAATAGGTAGAAACGAAGTGCGTAGTGTTCAACAACATTCTGGTTGTTAATGGCAGCTGCACTTTAAGTGAATCAAAGAAGATTTGAAAACGCGGCAGAACAACGAGAGAAAGCACCGTTACTGCCACCAAGGTCAGCACGAGCAAGACCACTGGATAAATCATTGCCGAGCGAACCGCACGCCTTGATCGCAGGTCGCGTTCCAAATAGGTATTCAGCGTGACTAGGGCTTCAACCAAATCGCCGCTGCGTTCTGCTGCACCCAAAATCGTTGGATAGTAGGCTGGAAAAACATGGGGGTGACGAGAAACCGATTCGCTAAGAGTGGCGCCGCCTTCGATATCTTGGACCAGCTCTTCCAGAATCAACTGCATTTTCTTGTGCTCGGTAGTCTTTGCCAAAATTGCAATTCCACGTGCTGCAGTGATTCCGGCCTGCGAGAAAGAAGCCAGTTGTCGAGTAGCCTGCATCAACGTTTCTAGCGGTACCGTTTTTCCAAATTCCATTTTGTACCACGGCTTATAAACCTTGATTTGTAGCTCTAAGAGACCTTCATGCAAGAGCCCAAACTGGGCTTCACCCCAAGTTGCTGCCTTTACGGTGCCATTCTTTTTAATGCCATTTGGAAGGACGCCAGAATATTTATAGGAGTTAATTACGCGCTTTTTTACTGCACTCTTTTTTGACTTCTTGCCCTTCGATTTTTCATCGAATTGCGGTGGAAGCGACGGCTCTTGTTCGATCAATGTTTCACTCACTGGACACCATTAACGTTAGGGCTTCATCTAGCGTTGTGATGCCTTCTGATGCGAGTCGGATTGCTTCGTGATCCATTGTCGTCATACCTGATTCAGCTGCGTACTTGCGGAACTCATTTGGTTCTGGCCGAGAAACAATCAAATCGCTTAGCGCCTCAGTCATCTCCAAAACTTGATAGGTAGCAATACGGTCGCGGAAACCGGAGCCGCCACATAGGGTGCAACCCACGCCGCGGGCCAGCTTGGTATTAGTAAAACCATAGAACTCGAGGGTGCGAATCTCCTCGTGAGAGGCGTCATAAGCCACGGCACAGAATCGGCAATTTCGGCGAATCAAGCGCTGCGAAATAACACCGCGAAGTGAAGATGCGACCAAGTGTGGCTCGATATCCATCTGCAACAAGCGATAAACGGCGCCAACTGAATCCGTTGCGTGAATCGAGCTGAAGACCAAGTGACCGGTTAGCGCTGCTTGAACCGAGATTCGAGCCGTCTCGGCATCACGGGTTTCACCAACCAAAATAATGTCTGGGTCTTGGCGCAGAACTGCTCGAAGTTGAACTGCGAAACCAGCGTTGGTCGAGTCGATAATTGGAATTTGGGTGATACCCGGAACAACGTACTCAACGGGATCTTCAATCGTTACAACATTCTTCCAATCAACTGATACGGCCTTGATGCCGCTATGCAGCGTTGTGGTCTTTCCGCTTCCGGTAGGGCCGGCAACCAATATCAGACCATTAGTAGATCGAATCATGTGGGAGAAGAGTTCCAATTGCTTGCCGCTCATACCCAGCATTTCCAATGAGACCGATTGCTTTCGAGCGTCATGTAAACGTAGAACCAACTTTTCTCCGTGCACGGTAGTAACCGAGGCAACGCGAATATCAATATGGCGATCCCCAACATTTGTGGAGAACTGCCCATCTTGGGGACGGCGACGTTCAACAATATTCATCTGGGATAACACCTTGATGCGACTGTTTACCGCAGGCGCCATTCGCGCCGGCAAAGCAACCAGTAAACGAAGTCGACCATCAATACGCACGCGGACCAACAAATTATCTTTATATGGCTCGAAGTGAATATCACTGGCGCGCTCTAATACTGCTCGTTCAACTATTTGCTGCACCAAATTCGAAATCGGCGCCTCACCGACTTCAGTTGCAGAAATGTAGAAAAGCTGATCGCGCGATTTTGCCACGCTCTCAGTGAGTGAAATAGCCTCTCGTATTTCATGAATCGTCGCTGGCTTCAATTTCACGCGAAGCGATACGGATGCGGCATACTCCCGGATTGCTGGCCAGCTCTCCTTGGGGGCGCCAATAACTAATGTGTCTCCATCCCAACGCAAACCCAAACAATCCAATTGATGAACTAAATCCATCGGCAGCGCTTCGTGCGCAGAGATAAATGAATCGGTAGAGATTGTTTTAGCTAAATAAGTTTTATCTAGTTCACCGTCGATTACTTCAGGAATCTCGGGATGCAGTTGATGAACGGTTGCAGACGCGCGCTCATTAGGCGCGTTGGGCTCGACTAAATCGATAATCGCCATTGCACTCCCTCCTTTACTCATCAGTAGGTCTGAAATAACTGGTGGCACTCAGCAACGCTCTGTTGCTGAACCGAACTTCTTAACTATGAAGTGCGACATTAAGGTTTTTACTTTAACCGATGCAAATAATCTTTACTAGTTCGCAAAGGTAAAATGATTGTTACTTACGCGTGTTATTTGCACTTTGTGATTTAATTGCGAGGTAATAATTACTTTCGTGAATAAGCAATTAGGTAATAGAGAGTTAGGAAATATAAATGGTTTGGTCCGCACCGAGGGAAATTGAAATCAGCAATATTCTGAATCAGATAAAAACGATCGCGATCGTTGGCATCTCTGCCAATCCGGAACGGGCAAGTAACGCAGTTGCAAAATATTTACTGGCTAGTACTGACTATGAAATCTATTTTGTTAATCCAACGATCGACGAAGTCTTCGGTTCACCGGTCTATCCAACTCTTGCTGATCTTCCCGTGCAGATCGATTTAGTTGATGTCTTTAGAAATAGTTCAGAATTGCCGCAGGTGTTCAAGCAAGCACAATCTATTAATCCGAAAGTGATTTGGACTCAATTGGGTTTGGTAAATCGCGAATTAGCGGAGAGCGCTTCATCTACGGGGCTGCAAGTTGTTATGGACAAGTGTTTAAAAATTGAGCATGAAAAAAGAGCGACCAAGTTACTCGGTCGCTCTTTTCCTTAAACAGATTTCGCTATTACATACCTGCTGGGGTGCACTTCGTATCCGAAGCAGGTCCAACGATTACCTGT
>JBAXAO010000055.1:0-6988 GCA_037142435.1 Actinomycetes bacterium
GGGCTTTAAGCACGCAGAATTCGTTGCCTTCTGGGTCTGCCATTACTACCCATGTTGTATCGGGATCTTGGTTCTGGCCAATATCAACTCGTTTCGCACCCAATGATTCTAAGCGGGCAACTTCTGCCTCTTGATCGTCGGGGCGAAGGTCGAAATGCATTCGATTCTTGCCAATCTTTAAGTCAGGAACTTTTAGAAAGAGAATGTCAGGGAAACCGGTTTCTCGTGGATCGCCGAGTTCGCGTTCAATCCAAACTCCGATTTCATCGCCGCCAACGCCGACGTGCCAGCCCAAGGCTTGTGCCCAAAAATCAGCGAGAAAAGCGGGGTTGGAGCAATCGACTGTGAGGCATTGGAGTTTCAAAGTCATGCGTCAATTATTACAGGGGCGAAAAGGAGGCAGGGTTAAATTCGCTGGAAAAATGAGCCAGAGATGCTGGCCTAAAAGTGCGTTGTGAGGGACTCGAACCCCCGACCCGGTGATTAAGAGTCACCTGCTCTACCAACTGAGCTAACAACGCGGGAAAAACTGTATTTACGTGCGGAGCAGACCTTATCAGCGCTGGCCAGCACGGGCAAAAAAGCTATAAAGCGTCAGATCCACGCTCATTTGTGCGGACTCGGACAACGGTTTCGATAGGGGTGACCCAGATCTTGCCATCGCCGATCGAACCAGTGTTAGCCGTAGCCGTGACCAAATCGAGGACCCGCTCCAAGTCGACATCATCCACCAGAATTTCAATACGGACTTTGGGGATCAGGTCGACGGTGTATTCGGCGCCGCGATAAACCTCGGTGTGGCCTTTTTGACGACCAAAGCCAACTGCTTCAGAGACGGTCATTCCGGCTACACCATTTGCCTGCAGGACATCTTTGATCTCATTCACACGTGCAGGTTTAACAATCGCGGTTATGAGTTTCATGGTTAGTGCTTTTCGAAACGTTCGTACGAATTAACAATTTCTTGCTGAGCAGGATCGTGGTTAACCCATTCGCCACCAATGACGTTCTTGCCCGGTTCTAAAGCTTTGTAAACCTGGAAGAAGTGCTCGATTTCATCGAGTTCGTATCGACCGACATCCGCCAGATCTTGAAGATGGCTCTTGCGAATATCGCCGGCTGCAACGCAGAGAAGTTTGTCGTCGCCACCCGCTTCATCTTCCATGCGATACATACCTATTACGCGGCAGGAAACAACGCATCCTGGAAAAGTTGGTTCATCCAACATCACCAAAGCATCAAGTGGATCGCCATCGTTAGAAAGAGTGTTCTTCACGAAGCCGTAGTCGAATGGGTAACGGGTCGAAGTGAAGAGCATGCGGTCCAAGCGGATCTCGCCGGTCTCGTGGTCGATCTCGTACTTATTACGGCTGCCTGCGGGAATTTCGATGACAACGTCGAAGATCATCTGTTCCATGCTCGATCTCCTCAACTGAAGGGCTTGCTGGAAACCTTAGGGATTAACAGCTTGCTTGGTGACAAATAGTGGGGTGAGCGACGGGGCTCGAACCCGCGACATCTCGGACCACAACCGAGTGCTCTACCAGCTGAGCTACGCCCACCATGAGGGAGTAATACTACGGTAAGAAGTAGGGACGGTTAAATTGCCCTGATTTGGGTGGTTAGTTGTTAGGGATGAAGATCGAACTGCGGTAGTAATCCAGCTCGTCGATGGAATCGCGAATGTCGCCCAAAGCTCGGTGATTGCCGGTCTTTTTAGGGGCGGCAAAATAAATGCGTGGGTACCAGCGGCGGGCGAGTTCCTTGATGGAGGAGACATCCACGGTTCGGTAGTGCAGGTATTCGTTGAAGGCAGGCAGGTCGCGGGCGATAAAGGTGCGGTCGACCGAGACGGAGTTGCCCGCCAAGGGGGATTTGCCAGCATCGGGGGCGTACTTCTTGAGGTACTCCATGATCTGGGATTCGGCTTCCTCGTGGCTGACACCGTTGGGGATTTCGGTAATCAGGCCCGATTCGGTATGCATATTGCGGACGAAGTCGTTCATACCGTCCAATTGCTCTTGGGAGGCCTTGATGACCAGGTCGACGCCTTCACCCAGGATGTTCAACTGGCTGTCTGTGACCAAGACCGCTATCTCTACCAATACATCTTTATTAAGATCAAGACCTGTCATCTCGCAATCGACCCAAATCAGGTTGGGGGAGTCAGAGGCCATGGGGTAACCCTAAGGCATTACGAGAATGGTGCAGGATATGAATTCACCCTTCGTTCACTCTCTCGTAACCTTGCTTCCACGTTTGAAGCAGCAATACCAAGCACTATCTGCCACGTGAGTGCGACTATGGAAACAAGACCAGCTGCCCCTGCCCCTCGGGAAATAACAACCAAACCTCGAACATCTGACCGTATTTTTCGCGGCGTTGTTACCGGATTTGGTATGGCATCTCTTGTAATTCTCACATTAATCGGACTTTTTCTTGCGCTGCGCGGTTTTCAAACTTTTAAATCTGAGGGATTCCATTTCTTAACGGGGGTTAAGTGGGAATCAGTAACTTCAGAATCAGGAAAGATCACCAACAACTTTGGCGTTGGTGCCATGTTGATCGGAACAGTTTTAATTGCCACCGTTGCGCTGGTCATCGGTGTCCCTTTATCTGTTCTCTCGGCTTTGTACTTAACGTTTTATGCTCCAGAACGTATTAAGAAACTCTTGGTAACTGTTGTCGATCTCATGGCCGCCTTCCCTTCGATCCTGTATGGACTTTGGGGTTTCTTTGTATTAATGCCAATGGTGGAATATTGGGCAAAGTTGATGTTCAAATATTTGCGTTGGATCCCCATCTTCGATGCGCCACAACCATTCTTTGAGCGCTCGCCATTTGTCGCAGGAGTTGTATTGGCGATCATGATTATTCCGATCGTTACTTCAGTTTCGCGTGAAATATTTGCGCAGACTCCGTTGGATCGTATTCAAGCTGCCTACGCCCTTGGTGCGACGCGTTGGGGAATGATCAAGGCCGTTGTCTTCCCATTCGGTTCCAGCGGTGTCGTTGGTGGCGCCATGTTGGGACTAGGTCGCGCATTCGGTGAAACCGTTGCGGTTTATTCCGTATTGAATATTGTCTTTAAAGTTAATATCCATATTCTTTATGGCACTGGCGGAAATATCGCCTCCATGATTATTTTGAAATGGGGAGAAGCCGTTGGTGATGAAACCAAGGCCCTACTTGCAGCCGGTTTCATCCTCTTCGTTTTGACCTTGTTGGTAAATATGTTTGCGAACTTCATTGTTCGCCGTACCTTGAAGTCAGGTAAGTAAGCCATGGCGACTACAACTATTTCCTCAGTTCAACCACAAAAACCTTGGAAGGCGACACCGGCTGAAATCATGCCGACTATTTTGTTGCTTATCGGGTCGATGGTTGCCACTTTTGCGATCGTGGCTCTCACCCCGATGAAGGGCAAATTGGCCTACTTTTTCTTGTTCTTTGTTTTGGGAACAGTCTCCATTTCCGTTCGGACCGGTTTGGCACGTGGTCGTACTGCCGCGGTAGACAGCATTGCGTCAGCGATTGCATTCACAGGCGCAGCAATTGTTTTTATGCCGGTTGCCAGCATTCTTTTCACCACCATTCAAAAAGGTGTCGCCGGACTGCATCTCTCGCTCTTCACGCAGACTATGTTCACTGCTTCTTATTCTGATCCAATCTCCAAAGGTGGATTGCTCCACGCATTAGTCGGAACGGTTTACTTGATTGTTATCTCAATCATTATTTCAGTGCCGATGGGAATTTTGACTGCCCTCTACTTAACCGAGATCAAGGGTCCAGGAGCAGCCTTCATTCAATTTATTGTGCAGGCGATGTCAGGCATTCCATCCGTTGTAGCGGGCCTCTTCATCTTCGCTGCGTTAATAGTCTCTACACCAATCAAAGCTTCTGGAATCGCCGGCGCTTTTGCTCTCTCGATTCTGATGATTCCGACTGTTACCCGTACAGCTCAAGAAGTGTTGCTTTTGGTTCCCAATGATCTTCGCGAAGCGGGACAGGCTTTGGGCGCTACGCAGTGGCGCACTGTCGCGACGATCGTTGTGCCAGCTGCTCGAAATGGCTTGATCACTGCAACCATCTTGGGTGTTGCCCGTATTGCTGGAGAGACCGCACCACTTCTCTTTACTGTGGGCGGGTCGGACAACCTCAACTGGAATCCGTTCAAGGATTATCAGGGTGCTCTGCCATTTTATGTTTGGAAAGGTTTGTTGTTAGGTACGCCAGAATCTATTCAACGAGCTTGGACTGGAATCTTGGTGCTTCTAACTTTGGTTTTGATTTTGTTTGTACTTGCACGTGTTTTCGGTGGAAAGCGAATGAAGAAATAATGCCTATTAACGAGTATGAAAATGATGGAGATGAAATGTCCATAGATTCTGCGGCCAAGACTAATTCACTAGCCGACGTGGCCACAGCACACGCTGCAGCGCGCCAACCTGGAAACGCACCAATGGGCTCTGGCCTTGAAGCGCGTGGCATTCATGCCTGGTTCGGTAAGCACCATGCATTGGAAAATGTTTCTTTGGATTTCGCATCGGGCACCGTCACCGCTTTGATCGGACCTTCTGGATGCGGCAAGTCCACCTTCATCCGCACCTTGAACCGCATGCACGAATTCATTCCTTCCGCAGCAATGGCTGGCGAAGTTCTTCTGGATGGCAAGGACATCTATTCCAAGGGCACCGACGTCACCAAGATCCGTTTGCAAATCGGCATGGTTTTCCAGAAGCCGAATCCATTCCCTTCGATGACCATCGGCGAGAACGTTCTTTCCGGTCTCAAGCTGGCTCAGCTTAAGGTTGAGAACAAAGACGATTTGATGCAGGAGTGCCTCGAGCGCGCCGGTTTGTGGTCTGAAGTTAAAGACCGTTTAAGTGCCCACGCTGGCGGTCTTTCCGGCGGCCAACAACAGCGCCTCTGCATTGCCCGTGCGTTGGCTGTCAAGCCGAAGGTTCTCTTGATGGATGAGCCTTGCTCGGCCCTTGATCCAGGATCAACCCTCCGTATCGAAGACACTATTGGTCAACTGGCTCAAACCATGACCATCATCATCGTTACCCACAACATGCAACAAGCTGCCCGCGTCAGCGATTACACCGCCTTCTTCTTGTCCGACGGTGGCCCAGGAAGCATGATCGAAGTTGGTCCTACCAACGAGATTTTCTCCCGCCCACGTGACCAGCGCACCGAAAACTACGTCTCCGGTCGCTTCGGCTAACAGGGGTTTACACGACACTAGGTGGACCTACTGTCTGTAAGTGGTTCACACAGTGTTCACTTTCCATTAGTCGGCGGTTTGCCCACAATCAAGGGTTAGTTACCTTCGATATTTAGGGTTGTAGTTACCAGTACTCGTATTCCGATGTATTTCACCTATGGAAGGGTTTCAATGAAACTTTCACAATCAATTAAGATCGCAGTTGTTGGTGCAGCTGCAATCGCTCTAGCTTTCTCTACCACTGCCAATGCCGCTGTTCTTAAGGCCGCTGGCGCTTCCTCCGTTTCTGGAATCATCGATGCTTGCAAGGCTGAATACCAAGCTGCAACCGGAGATTCATACGACTACCCAGCCGGTGGTTCAGGTGCAGGAAAGACTGCCATGCAGAACAAGACCGTTGACTTTGCTTACTCTGACTCAGTTCACGCAACACCAGTTGCTAACGAAATTCACATCCCAACAGTTATCTGGCCAGTAGGTATTTTGACTAACCTCAACACCACCAAGCCACTTAACCTTTCTCGTGAAACCATTGCCGGAATCTTCGCAGGCAAGATCACACGTTGGAATGACCAAGCAATCGTTGATGACAACAACACCACAACAAATGTTGTTGTTTACAAGAAAGATGCTTCAGGCAAGATCGTTAAGGACAAGAACGGCACCCCAACAGTTCTTCGTACCAACACCGTCAAGATTTCACGTACCATGCCAAATCAGCCAATCACCGTTATCTACCGCGCTGATAACTCAGGTACCTCAAACAACCTGACCCGCGCATTGAACAAGATCGTTCCTTCAGTGTGGACCAAGGCTCCTGCAGACGCTTTCTCAGCTGCATTCCCTGGTGACATCACCTCTGATCCAGTTCACTTCCGCTCAGCATCAGGTTCTGCTGGAGTTTCACAACTCGCAGCAAAGACCAAGTACTCAATTACTTACGCTGAAATCTCCTTCGCTGCTACCTACAAGTTGCAGTTGTCTAACGTCATCAACGCTGCCGGTAACTCGATCACACCTAACTCTGATTCAGCTCTTGCTGCTGCTGCACAAGCAACAGTTAACGCTGATGGAACAGTTGCTTTCGATTACAACACAACTGACAAGGCTGCATACCCATTCACTGCAACTACCTATGCATTGGCACTGACCAACTACGGTGACGCTGCAAAGGCTGCTTCAGTCAAGAAGGCAATCGCATTCCTTGGCTTTAACTGCCCAGGATTGCACCCAGCCCTTGGCTTCGCGCAGACCACCCACAGCAGTGCATTCGGTATCAAGCTTGATACCCAGCTTGCAAAGCTCGTTGGATAACGTCTCTTAAGGAGTAATCCTTAGAACTAAAAGAAGCGGGCCACCCTGGAGAGGGGTGGCCCGCTTTTTTGTCTGAAGAATTACTTGAGAAGTTCTTTGGCTTCATCAGTTAGTTGGTAATAAGCCCACTTGCCCCGTTGGGTTCGGGTCAACAGTTCGGCATCGACCAGGATCTTGAGGTGGTGGCTTACAGTGCTCTGCTTCAAACCGGTTTCAGGGGTCAGGTCGCACACACAAGCCTCGGCGCCAGAACTTTGAGCCACCGCCATCATCAGAGCCAGCCGCGTGGGATCACCCAGGGCTTTGAACTGCACAGCCAGCGTCTCCAGCACCTGTGGTGATTTAGTGAGCGATATCGCCTTAGCCATAGGAGAATCATACATTGACAAACTTCGATATGAGGGGTTAACTACGCATAGATAAACTTCGATATGAGGAGATCCG
>JBAXAO010000056.1:0-6657 GCA_037142435.1 Actinomycetes bacterium
GCAATCTGGTTAGCGCTGCGGGAATTTACGCCCGGCGTTGATCAGACCGGTTTGTTCTGGGAAGACCGCCAAGTAATTCCTTGGTAGGGAGAAGTTGGGAGTTGCCTCTTGGTGATAGGAAGTCGGAAGTTATTCCGTGGTGATGGGAAGTTGGGAGTTACTTCTTGGTGATGGCAAGTCGAGAGTTATCCCTTGGTGATAGAAGTCGGGATTAGTTCCCTTTGTAGCCAAAGAGCGCCGAAAGAAAAGTTGCCAACGCCAGTAATGACAGTGGCACCGCAACGACGACCAAGCCACCGCTAAACATGAAGTAAGAGACGCCAAGAGTGATCAAGTTGGCCAAAACCGCAGGCGCTCGCCCGAAGGACTTTCGTTGGACGAAACCATTCGAAGAAATGTAAAGCGCACCAGCCCCGAGCAGGCCGAAAACCACTTCGCCGATAAGTGCTCCAGGAGCAGAGACAGTTTTGAAGATTCCGGAAATTCCCAAGTAGAGGACCAGAAGTATTAATAGCCCAGATTCCATGCGGAGCAGGCGAATGGCGTTGAGGCGGGCGGTTTCGTATTGGAGCAAGGCGCGGACCCCTAAGTAACTTTTCCCGTTCTTTGCTGAATTCGACTCCGGTGATTCGTGGTTATTGTCAGGGCTAGTCATATTCTTTTCAGTGGCCCTTCTCAACTTGGTTAGCAAATAATAGCCTTTGAATATGGTCCGAACTCTCGAATTTCGGAATAACGGCATCATTGACTCGTTAACCGGCGCGATGGCCCCTGCTCTTTTTTATGAAAATTTACATCGGGAAATTTCTGCGGCGGATAGGGATCGACGAGCACTAGCCATTATTTCTATCGTCGTGGTCCGTCGAAAAATAGGTGATGGCGAAGAACTTGATGCTCCACTCTCCGAGCGAATAATCAAGATTACAAGCTTCATCGGTCACGGGATGCGGGCAGACGAGTACTTCTCACGAATTTCTGAAGATGGCTTCTGGGTTCTCATCCGAGGTACGAAAGAGAATGCCCGAATGGCGATAAAACGAGCTGAACTAGATCCCGACATACGGATCGAAGTGGTGGAACGAGAAGAAGGAGAATCCTTTCGGTCGTGGGTTAACCGAGTAGACATAGTTCATTTTAGATAATTATATAATTTCCCATTTTCTACTTTCTGCAATTAAATAATCACTTCAAGCAATAATTTTGCCGCCAATGCCCACCATTTCTGACCCGGGCTAAAGTTGAACAATCCAAAGCACTTTGCTCTGCATATGGATAATCTCTCGTTGCAACGCAGATCTCTGATTTCAAGGGGAGAAGTTCCTTATTCGTCCTCCTCGCCCAAGAATCAAGAAGTTGATCAATCATTAAGCCCCATTGCCCCAAAGTTTCCTAGTCAAGAGATCTTGAACTCATCTGCATTCTTCTCTGAAACGTTCTCGGATCCAACCCCACCAAATTTCGCAGGTGGTCCGAGTACTGATCGCCGTTCAAACTTGAATGACTCCAAGACGATCCCATTTCCCGATAGGCGAAACGCAGGGAAAAGAAGTTCGTTGTTATCTTCAGAAGACCTCGCTGAAATAGAGGCAACAACAGAGATTCTTAAGAGCCCCCTTGAGATACCTACTGATTACGGACGACTGCAAGTGCTCATGGAAGACCCCGAAGTTGAGGAAATCTGGCTTAATTCGCCCAATCGTATTTTTTATGCAAAATCTGGGGTTAGCCACCTTTCAAATTTGGTTATGACTATTGAAGAAGTTCGTGGACTTATTGAACGACTTCTTATGTGGGGCGGGCGCAGGCTGGATCTGTCGAACCCTTTTGTCGACGCACGATTACCCGACGGCAGCCGGCTTCACGTAGCTATTCCAGAAGTCACTGCAAAGAATTGGGCCATCAATATTCGCAAACATTTAGTTCGTGGAAACTCGCTGGCTGAACTGGTCGATCTTGGTGTCTTGAATTCCGAAGTTAAGGACTTTCTCAATGATTGCGTTTTAGCGGGCAAGAACCTACTTGTCAGTGGCTCGACTCAGGCAGGGAAAACCACGTTGCTCAATGCTCTTGTGAGCGCAGTGCCGAACAAGAGTCGGGTAATTACCATCGAGGAAGTCTTTGAATTGCGTCCGAAGGTTGCAGATTGCGTGGCTTTGCAAACTCGATCTCCAAATCTTCAAGGGGAAGGTGAAATTCCACTCCGTCGACTCATAAAGGAAGCATTGCGAATGCGTCCCTCGCGACTAGTCGTAGGCGAAATACGTGAAGCAGAATCGCTCGATTTACTCATAGCCCTGAACTCGGGATTGCCTGGAGCCGCAACGATTCACGCAAATTCGGCTCAAGATGCGATTGCGAAACTTCAGACTTTGCCTTTGCTTGCTGGAGAAAATATTTCGCATCGATTTATCACTCCCGTTGTTGCCTCTGCGATTGACGTAGTTGTGCATATTTCGCTGGATTCAACAGGGAGACGAACGGTGACACAAGTCCTGGCGCTTACTGGTCGGGTTGAAGGTGACCGGATCGAGACAGAGCCCATTTTCACGTTGTTTCAGAGTAGAAAAGGTTCGAGTCCTGAATACATTCGCGGCATTGGTCATGTCGAAGGGCTTCGATCTGGAGATTTGTTAAAGGAGTCAAACTCTTCTCGGGGTGCAAAGGGATGAAGATTCTTGATTGGAGTATTCCCCTATCTTCCAAACGTTATATAAAGAATCGGAGCTTTTCAGGTCTGATTACAAACGAGTCAATGTTTCTCCAACCGGTTACCAATAACGGTACCTATTCCGATTCGGTTTCCACTATCTCAAACTATTCCGAATCGGTTTCCACTACCTCAAACTATTCCGAATCGGTTTCGAACACTAAAAATGAATTCCAGGGCGCGGCCGTTAAATGTGGTTTTGCTTTTCTTGCCAGTTTCATTGTCGGAACAACCATTACCCGCTCTGCCGTTTTGGCAATGCCGTATGCCTTTATGACCGCTGGAATCCCTCTCATTTTTCAAAAAAGAAAAAGAGAGAAAACTCGAGCTGAAATTAGAGAACTTTGGCCAGAACTTCTTGATCATGTCATTTCCGGTTTGAGATCAGGTTTGTCGCTAAGTGAAACCGTAGCCGGGTTGGGAAATAGAGGACCCGAGGTGACCATGCCGATTTTTCGTACTTTCGAGACAGAACTTAAAAATGGAGTCAGTTTCGATCAGGCAATGATCGGCATCAAGAGAAGTTTTAACGACCCTATGGCCGACCAAGTATGCGAAGTTTTGAAATTCGCGAAGGAGTCAGGCAGTAGGGATACTTCAATCACTTTGCGCACTTTGGCAGATTTCATTCGTTCTGACCTCGATTTACGAAATGACATAGCTGCAAAACATGGTTGGATCAAGAATTCAGCGACGCTTGCTTCGGTAGCTCCGTGGATTCTCTTGCTGATTTTGTCTTTACAGCCGCAAACCTTGCGAGCATATTCCTCACGGTCCGGAAGCATTGTTTTAATTGCCGGGACGCTCATGACAGGGGCCGCTTATCTTTGGATGAACCGCGTGGGTCGCATCCCAGACAGTCCCAGGGTATTTACTCAATGAGCATGATGCTTCTTTCTCTCTTACTCGTCTCTCCGATTTTGGGATACGCGACCTATCTCCTCTTGCAAGAGTTCAATGATCCCTTGGAGGCTTTTCATGACGTTTACAGAACGCAATTGACTTCGACAAGCGATCAGAGCGCTTTTGTGAATTCTGGCGAAGTAGAAATGACTCCTCGGGCAACGAAATTGAGTTTCTCTTCTGACAATGCCTCCCTTGCAATGGTGTGTGGAATTCTGTTCTTTGTTATAGCTTTTGCGAACTCTCCAAGGTTTGCGCTAGTTGCGGGTGTTTTCATTGCAGTAGCCATTTTCAAATGGCGCCCTAAATTTCAGTTGCGTGCGAATGAATCCAGAAGACGAGCCATAGAGGGTGAATTCCCAGCATTCGCTGAGATCTACACCATATTGGTGGTTGCCGGAGAAAGTCCGTCCCTTGCCCTAATCCGCGTCGCAGAAAGATTCGAGGGCACTTTTGGTGAACTCCTGAGGGTTTCCTCACTTGAGCTAACAAATGGTGGTGGATTACAAACTGCCTTGGAAAAGATGTCTGCAATGTCTGCTTCGAAGATGATTCGCCGTTTCGTCGATGCGCTTATCATTGCAATTGAAAGAGGTACGCCTTTGGCAGATGTCTTGCATCGTCAAGTAGAAGATGCAAGAAAGCGCCAACATACTGAAATAACGAAGTTAGCGGGGAAAGCGGAAATCTCCTTAATGATTCCCGTCGTATTTCTCATTCTTCCAATTTCAGTTCTTTTTGCCTTGTGGCCTTCCTATCTAGCTCTGGGACAGAACATGTTGTGACCAATTTTGTTACAGGAATCAGCCTAGTTATCCACAAAAGCAAAGAACTTTAAGTCACATGCATTTCGGATTGACCACAATCAGCCTTACGTAGGCAAATATCCAAAAGTGAAAGGAAAAGACATGTTGCTCAGATTCAAGAGAAAACCTTTTCGGAAAAAGTTAATTGTCGGCAATGTCCATTCAACTAAAGCCCTATCTGCGAAATTCAATGGTCTATTGCCATCGGCGACCAATCGCCTGGGAACTCTTTCCAATCGATTGGGTTTCGAATTTGATCGTACTCTCCGTTTTATCGTCAAAAGATGGCTTGCACTCTCGCGAGAATTTCACTTGCAGTTACAAAATGATCAAGGCGACGTGCCCGGATGGGTTCTCGTGGTACTGATGACAACTGGACTCATAACCGGAATATGGACGGTTGCCGCTCCTCGATTGTCAGCTATTTTGACCCATTCTCTCGACTCGATGAACAACATCCGATAAGTGAGACCATTCAATTTACCTAGGATTCCACTTTTGACTTCAATACTTTACGGTCAGCACGAGAAGTCAGATAGTGGGTCGGTTGAGAGCGCACTCGTTTTGATCCCGACAACCATGCTTTTTCTTGGCGTGCTGCAAATTTCTGGGTTCTTCCTCTTCCAAACTGGTAACTCGAATTTCACACAAGGGATGGTGGCGCGAGCTGCGCTAGCCGGTTCAACAAAGAATCTGGATAATCTTGAAATTACTTCCATTGCCTTGCCTGGAGGTGGCTCAATACTCGTGGGGTCGAGGACGGAGAGTGCGCCAGCGCTCTCGCCGCTTCTCTCTACTCGAAACAACTCCATTTTTACTGGTATCGCCGTACGTGAAAACTGATCTAGCTACGCACGATCCAAGATTGAAATCGGCGGTTGGTCGACCACTATTAAGTCGAAGGATTAACAGGAATGGTTCATCCTCCGACGGTGGCAGTGCAATTCTTGAATTTCTATTGCTAGCCCTCCCACTTTTTCTTCCGCTAACAATCTTTCTTGCCAATGTAAGCCACAAATCTCAAATGGAATTTGATGCAAATAATCTTGCTAGGCAATTAGTTCGTGCCTATGAAACGAGCCCGGATCTATCGGTAGCTCCTATACGACTTGCAAAAGTGGAGCAGACTTTTGAAGAACATATATTGAAACCCCATGGGATATCTGTTCCGGCTTCGTTCGCAATTAGCTGCTCTTCCAATCCGTGCCTGTCTCCCGGATCTAGAATTGAACTCTCCGTCACGCTGACTTCGTCAACGAACGGCGCCCAAGCTTCCGCAAGAGTCATCGAATACGTTGACCAATGGAGAAACTCATGAGAATTGATTTACCAGAGGCGTGGTTACGTTTTATAGGCGAGAAAAAGGCGATTGTTTCGAATCGGGTGATTAATAGAGAAGAAGGATCGCTCACCATTTTTATATCAGCATTGTTTCTTTTAACCATGATTTTTTCGTTTGAAACTATTGATATTGCCAACTCCTACTTAGCCAAGCGGCATCTCATCCAGATTGGCGAGTCAGCGCTACAACGCGGTGCTCACCAAATTTCGAAGGATAGATATTTCAATAGCGACTTAACGATTGAATCGTCCCCTTCGGGGGTGGCACACTTTCGAGTTCCGATCGATTGTGTAACTGCTCGATCTGCTTTCGATCAAGAGCTTCGAGCCGAACACCTTGGGAGCCAGACAATCGAGACGATTGATTGGTCGTGCCTCAACGATGTACTCATTGCAAAGATACGCGCCAAAATCCAGCCCCCATTGGTAGTTCCGTTGCTTTCCGCTCTGACCGGAAACTCGATTTCCATCGATGCCACAGTTTCAGCTTCTTCGGTTATTAGCAGTTAAATTCAAGAAATTTCCTACCCCCAAAACCCATTACTCTTTACCTGTGGCTGCCCGCGAATTCGAACTTGAGATCAAGAATCTTGATGTCACCTTGGCGGCGATCGAACAGGTCCTAAACCTTCCCAAATTGATGAAGGATGCCGTCGAACTTGAGGCTGAAGCTAGCGCCCCGGACCTTTGGGATGATCCCGAGAAGGCGCAAGTAGTCACCAGCCGCCTTTCCCGAGTTCAGGTTGTTATCACTCGAGTTTCGACCATTCGCCGTCGCCTAGATGATGTCCCGATTCTTATCGAACTGGCTCGTGAAGAGGGCGATGAGAAGGCCTTGCTCGATGCCGGGCACGAATTAGATGACGTCACCAAGTCCATCCGTGACCTCGAAGTTCAGAC
>JBAXAO010000057.1:0-6615 GCA_037142435.1 Actinomycetes bacterium
GCGCGCCTCGTTCGCAACGAGGAGGCCAGGGGTTCGATTCCCCTCAGCTCCACGCATTAAATCCAGGATGGAAACCACATTCGGTTGGACCAGGATTGATAAGAAAGTACAGAGCCATTAAATATCGGCAAAAAGTAAAGAAAATTAAGCACGATTACTGCTAAAAAGATATAGACCAACCATTGCCTTCGTTGTTGAATCTTGAAATCTGCCGGTCGCTCTAAGAATTTGGCGATGCAATAGACCAAAATTAAAATAACAAAAGGTTCAAAGGCGATTGCATAGAACGAGAACATCGTGCGCTTTTGAAAGAGAAACCACGGCAGATATCCAGAAGCAAAACTCAGAAGAAGTAGTCCACTTTGCCATTCGCGTTTTGAAATCCAATATCCGAAAGTAATGGCGATTGCGAAAATGGCAGACCACCAGAGCAAGGGAGTGCCAAGGGCGATTACTTCTTGCGAACAAGAAGGTGCACCGCAACTCTTGGGTGAGGCATAGAAGAAAGATGTTGGCCTACCGAGGATCAACCAGTTCCATGGGTTTGCCGAGTACGAGTGCTTGGTCGTGAGTCCTTGGTGAAAACCTAAAATTTCAGATTGGTAGTGCAGGAAAGAACGAAGTGGCGCTGGAATAAATGAGAAGAATGAGTGCGGTTGCGAATTAGCCCAATTGCGATCCCAGCCGGTTGAGGTCAAGAACCACCCGGTCCAAGAAAGCAGGTACACGCCGAAAGGGACGGCGAGATATTGCGTGGCCCGGAGCAGAGCTTTTTCTCGGACCGTCGCTTTAAGGGGTTCTTCAATTTCCATCGCGCGATTTGCGCGGTAGTCCACATAAAGCACGAATCCCAAATACCCGATTAGCGGGTAGAGGCCGCTCCATTTAGTTGCCACAGCAAGACCAAAGGCAATGCCTGCCCACCAATGTTTGCTATGTAATAGCGCAAAGAATCCCAGCAAGATAAAGAACATGAGGAAGAGATCCAAGAGCGCGGTACGAGAGTGCACCAAATGCAAGCCATCGGCTGACATCAAAATGGCGGCGCTACAACTCAGTAAAAAGTTATTGAAAAGCTTCTTGGCTACCCAATAGATGAGAATTATCGAGGCTGCACCGATGACCGCAGAACTAATGCGCCAACCGAATTCGTTAAATCCGAAAACTTTGATTCCGACTCCGATGAGCCATTTTCCGACAGGGGGGTGAACGATAAATTCACCAGTATTGCTCTTTGGGTCAATTTCGACTCCGTGTAGCACCAACGAGCGAGCATTCTTGGCGTAGTAGACCTCGTCGAAGACAAATCCCTTAGGGGTCCCTAAATGCCAGAGTCGAAGTGCCAAAGCCAGCAGGCCAAAACCAAGTGAGGCAATCCAATCTCTGCGCCCGCGAAGAGCTAGGACGGTGGCTTCGGTCATTGCAATAGCCTAAAGCCTGCGACAATTTGGGGGTGCTACTCCTCGCTGCTGCTCCCCTGGGAAATCCCTTGGACGCATCCGAGCACCTGAAATCTGCTATTTCAGCCGCGGCATTCATCGCCGCAGAGGACTCTCGCAAACTCTCTCGCCTCTGCGCCGATCTGCAGATTTCGCACTCAGCACGGGTTATCTCGTTTTTCGAAGGAAACGAGCTCGAGCGAATCGATGAGCTGGTTGCCATTATGGAATCTGGCTCCGACTTATTAGTTATCACTGATGCCGGTATGCCAGGAATCAGCGATCCGGGCTATCGCTTGGTCAGGGCTGCTATCGAAGGCCAAATACCGGTACGAGTTCTTCCGGGACCCAGCGCAGTGACGACCGCCCTGCTGTTGTCAGGATTGCCGTCGGATCGTTTCTGCTTTGAAGGATTTCCGCCACGAACTCGAGGAGCCCGCCAAAGTTGGTTTGAAAATATTCTAGAAGAAGAGCGCACAATTATTTTCTTCGAAGCCCCACATCGTCTGCTAGAAACGCTGGAGGATGCAGATCAAGTCTTAGGTTCTGACCGCCCTGCGGCAATCTGTCGCGAGATGACAAAGACCTATGAAGAGATTATTCGCGGGCCACTTTCGCATTTGCTGACTTGGGCCAGTGCCAATGAAATCCGGGGGGAGATCACCTTGGTGGTTCAGGGCTTTGACCCTGAAAGCAAGAAATTCACTCCACAAGATTTTGTCGAACTCGTGAAAACCGAAGAATTGAGCGGGATCACTCGCAAAGAGGCGATCGATTCAGTGGCCAAGCGATTAGGTGTCTCCAAGCGCTCGGTCTTTGATGCCATGGTCGAAAACAAGAAATCTGGCCAATAGCCTCAGGCGATAAGATAGCGGCATGTCGGCCACTAAAGATTTTTATCTAACAACGCCCATTTACTATGTAAATGATGCTCCCCATATTGGCCACGCCTACACGACCGTTGCAGGGGATGTTCTCACCCGTTGGCATCGCCAGAAGGGCGAAGGAGTCTGGTTCTTAACCGGGACAGATGAACACGGCCAAAAGGTCATGAACACGGCTGAAAAGAATGGCAGCACGCCACAGGCTTGGTGTGATCGCTTGGTTGAAGAGGAATGGAAGCCCAACTGGCACCACCTCAATATTGCCAACGATGATTTCATCCGCACGACAGAAGAGCGCCACATGGTACGCGTGCAGAAATTTCTGCAAGGGCTCAAGGATCAAGGCTTTATTTATTCGGCCAAATACGAAGGCCCGTATTGCATCGGCTGCGAGGAGTTCAAACTTCCGGGCGACCTCGTCAACAATGCTTGCCCCGTCCATTCCATCCCTGTGGAAATGGTTTCGGAAGAGAACTGGTTCTTTAAGCTTTCGGCTTTCGTTCCGCAATTGATCGAGCGCTATCGCAACCACCCTGAAACCTGCGAACCAGCCAGCGCTCGCAATGAAGTCCTCTCATTTCTCGAAGGTGGCGTCACGGATCTTTCGATTTCCCGGTCGACTTTTGACTGGGGCATTCCAGTCCCTTGGGATACCAAACAAGTTATTTACGTATGGTTTGATGCTCTGCTTAATTACGCCACTGCTGTCGGTTTGGGTGATGACCCAGATTCTGAAGGTGGAAAGAAGTTTGCAAAGACTTGGCCCGCCGATGTCCATCTAGTCGGTAAAGATATTTTGCGCTTCCATGCTGTTATTTGGCCAGCCATGTTGATGGCTGCAGGTATCGATGTGCCCAAGAAGATTTTTGCTCACGGTTGGCTGTTGGTGGGCGGTGAAAAGATGAGCAAGAGCAAACTAACGGGCATCGCTCCACGAGACATTACCGATCACTTTGGCGTGGATGCCTTCCGCTATTACTTCTTGCGCGCAATTCCATTTGGTACAGACGGCTCTTTCTCCTGGGAAGATATGGGCGCGCGCTATACCTCTGAACTTGCCAACGACTTTGGCAACTTGGCATCACGTCTTGCCGCCATGATTGAAAAGTATTGCGATGGACTGATTCCAGCGCCAACCCAAAGTTCCACTTTGGCGCCTACTTTGGCCGCCACAGTGACTTCAGCCGATGCCGCCATTTGCGCACTTGATTTCCAAGGTGGGATCAACGCCATTATGGAATTTTGCAAGCGGGTCAATGGTTATGTCACCGAAAATGAGCCCTGGTCAATAGCTAAGGATGATTCCCGTAAAGCCGAACTCGACGATGTTCTCTACAACACCGCCGAATCGTTGCGCGCATTGGCAGTTCTGCTTCATCCGATCATGCCGGAAACCTCCGAAAAATTGTGGCTCAGTTTGGGCGCGGATATCTCTATCGGTGAGATCTCCGCTCAGAAGATTTCGGATATTGCGAATTGGGGCCAGCTCCCAGAAGGAAGTGCTGTCACCAAAGGCGCAGTCTTGTTCCCCAGACTTGAAGAGAAGTAATTTCACTTAATGGCTGATCGTCACAATCGCGATATAGATAGGCAACTTGCTCCGCTGCCTGAACCGCTAGGGGTTAGCTGCATCGATGCGCATGCTCACCTAGAGATTGTTACTAATTCTGAACCAGATTCACCCGAGGTTGCTCAAGTTCTCTCCGATGCCGCGTCAGTTGGAATTGATCGAGTCGTACAAGTTGGATACTCGGCCGAGCAATCTCGCTGGTGCGTGAAATGCGCCGAATCTTTTCCTGGAGTGGTTCTAGCCGCAGTCGCCTTGCACCCTAACGAAGCGCCAGTTGTTGCAGATTTAGAAGCAGATTTAGCCATTATTGAAGAGCTTGCGTTGCACCCCAGAGTTCGTGCCATTGGCGAGACTGGTTTGGATTTCTTTCGAACCCCGCCAGAATTACAAGATCGCCAAAAGTATTCCTTTAAGCGCCATATCGAATTGGCGAAGAGGGTTAACAAAGCGCTAGTTATTCATGATCGAGATGCTCACCGAGCAGTTCTGGATGTATTAGATGAAGTTGGTGCTCCAGATATAACGATTTTCCATTGCTATTCCGGCGATGCTGAAATGGCCCGCGAATGTATCGATAAGGGTTACATACTTTCCTTTGCCGGCACTGTTACCTTTAAAAATGCTCCTCAACTTCGCGAAGCCGTCAAATTAGTACCTATCGACCAATTGCTGGTGGAGACTGATTCGCCATTCTTGGCACCTATGCCTCATCGTGGCTCACTCAATACTCCGGCGCAGATACCCACAATTTTGCGGGCGATTGCAGGAGAGCGTGGCGAGAGTGTTGATGAATTGGCCGCAGCTATAACTCAAAATTGTTTACGTATCTTTGGGTCGTTCGAATAATGAATTCCCTCCTCGGAGCAGCAGAGATTCGCGAGATTGCTGGCCGCATTGGAGTTTTGCCCACCAAGAAACTTGGTCAAAATTTCGTTGTCGACCCCAATACATGTCGGCGCATTGTGAAGAGTGCAGATGTGCAAAGTGAAGATGTGGCGCTTGAAATTGGCCCTGGTTTAGGTTCGCTAACTCTTGCATTAATGGAAATAGCGAAGAAAGTTATCGCCATCGAAATTGACGATCGTCTCGCCCTTGAACTTCCCGTCACTGCCGAGCGACACGGATTTGATCCGGCCAACCTAGAGGTAATTAATCGTGATGCGCTTCAAGTAAATGAGATTTCTGGCGATCCCACCGTGCTGGTTGCCAATTTGCCCTACAACGTTTCAGTCCCGGTTTTGCTCAACATCCTGGAGAAGTTTCCGTCAATTCGATCTGGCGTTGTTATGGTGCAGAGCGAAGTAGCCGACCGGTTAGTAGCAAGCCCTGGTTCAAAGAGTTACGGCTCACCTTCAGTGAAAGCCACCTGGTGGGCAGATCTGACTTCTGCGGGCACCGTGGCGCGCTCAATTTTTTGGCCAATTCCCAATGTGGATTCTTCGCTGGTGCGCTTTGTTCGGCACGAATCGGCAGGGACTGAAGAATTGCGTAAGACCACTTTTTCGCTGATCGATGCAGCTTTTGCTCAACGACGAAAGATGCTTCGTGGCGCGCTTTCGGAAATTTTAGGAGCCGGCGCAAGCGATCTGCTCACGGCTGCTGAAGTGGATCCAACTTTGCGCGGGGAAGCGTTACTGCTTGCCGATTACTTGCGCATCTCTCGATCCTTGCAAACCAAGTAAAACCGATACGCTTTTATGGTGAAATTAAACGGTGTGGTGGTCCGAGTTCCGGGCAAGGTAAACCTGCACTTAGGAGTTGGCCCACTTGACCCCGATGGCTACCACGAGGTCACCACCGTCTTTCAGGCGATTTCGCTCTATGACGATGTCACTGTCAAATACGGTGAACTAGGGCAAGGAATTGTTTTAACACTTTCTGGCTCTACTTCCATGGGCGTACCGGTCGATTCCAGCAACCTAGCCTTTCGTGCCGCCGAACTCATGACTGATCGATATGACCTTTCTAAAGACCTTTCGATTCATCTCAAGAAAGAGATCCCAGTTGCTGGTGGAATGGCCGGTGGTAGCGCCGACGCTGCTGGAGTTCTTGTAGGAATTGATGCGCTTTTTGATCTGGGGCTAGTTCGAGATGAGATGGAACGAATTGCGGCTGAATTAGGCAGCGACGTTCCTTTTTCAATATCAGGTGGAATTTGTATCGGCACCGGTCGCGGCGATCGCATCACCCCCGCCCTCAGCCGGGGCACCTATCACTGGGTCTTGGCTCTCTCCGGCCACGGGCTTTCTACCCCGGCTGTTTATGGTGAGTGCGATCGACTGCGCGAAGGCATGCCCATTGCCCGTCCCCAGGTCAGCGAGGCGATGATGCAATCTCTGCGAGCTGGCGACCCCAAGGCCGTCGGGAAAGCCTTGGCCAATGACTTACAAGCCGCAGCCTGTTCGTTGCGCCCAGCCCTGCGTTTAGTCCTAGATGTTGGCCTGGAATATGGCGCCTTAGGCGGCGTCGTTTCTGGATCTGGTCCCACGGTTGCCTTTTTGGTCGACGATGAAGAGAAGGCTTTGGATCTCACTGTGGCTCTTAGCGCCAGCGGTGTTGTCTCCGGAGTCATTCGAGCCAATGGTCCAACCCATGGCGCTCGAGTGGTTGAGACCCTTTAGCCAGTCCGAGCAGCTTTGCCGTTTTGGACGATTCCAAGAAATAAGAGAGAATTCAGGTTCCGCCATTGTGTAGTGGCTAGCACATGGGCCTTTGAAGCCCA
>JBAXAO010000058.1:0-6588 GCA_037142435.1 Actinomycetes bacterium
CCAAAGACCGGAAAAGAAGCCAACGATGCGGGTGACTTCGAACTCGAGCAATACATCCACCTGCGCATGTTGAATGATGGCTTTCTGATCACACCATTTCACAACATGGCGTTGATGTCGCCGGATACAACGAAAGCAGATGTGGACGCGCATACTGTCGCATTCCGAAAGATGTGTGCGGACTTAGTTAGCGCCTAATCGATACATCACATCTCGCCCAAATTCGCTGAATCCCAGCGATTTGTATAAAGCCAGGGCAGGTTGGTTATCCGAATCCACGTACAACATGGCGGAAAAGTTAGCGTTCTGACGTAAATAACGAAGAGCGGTTAAGGCCAACGCCTTTCCTAACCCTTTGCCAGCATGTTCAGGATCGACACCCATAATGTAAATCTCGCCGATGGGGTCATGATCGTGATGCTCACCTTCGCCCGAATGTGAATGCGAGTGCCCGCCATGAATCTTGGTCCAGCAGAATGCGATCATTTTGCCGTTCTCGGTAGCCACGAAGAATCCAGATGGATCAAACCAACCTTCACGTGTTCGGATACGCAGGTCCTCTAGATTCCACTCACCTTGATCGGGGTGGTCGATGAAGATGCGATTATTGAGCGCCACCCATTCTTCATCATCGATGCCGGGGAGAAATGTTCGCACTTCAATTGATTCATTAACTTGCGGAAGCGCTTCGACTAAAGAGCGGCGCATCTGAATTACAGTGCGCATCCTCTTGAAACCATTACTGGAGGCCAACTTGCGCGAATCTTTAGAATCGCCGTGGGACCACAGACGAAGACGCGAACCAGCCTTCTCCTTGGCGAATTCCAAAATCTCTTGGGCATGGCCATGATGGCGAAAAGCAGGATGAACTACTAGTTCGACGCTCGGACCTTCGACTTCATCGGTGAGATCCAAATGCGCGTAGGCAATAACTTTTGGTCCATCGCAGGAAATGATGTGGCTATCGGCTTTGTCGCCACCGTGGCGAAGATGAAGCAGGACGTGCTCGGCAATTGGTGGTACGCCATCATGATCGGTGGCAGTGGAGATGAGATCGAGAACACCAAGTCGGTGTTCCTCATCTAGATGATCGAGATACTGCATTAAACGAGTTCGGAGACGTTGTTCTCTTTGCCGCTGTTGGGGAGCGTGAAGCGATAGCCGACGTTACGAACAGTGCCAATAAGCGCTTCAAATTCAGGACCGAGTTTGGAACGAAGTCGACGAATATGGACGTCTACTGTGCGAGTTCCGCCGAAATAGTCATAACCCCAAATTTCTTGCAAGAGTTGGCTGCGAGTAAATACCCGGCCTGGATGTTGGGCCAGAAATTTCAAGAGTTCGAACTCTTTGAAGGTGAGATCTAAAGTACGGCCACGAACTTTGGCGGTGTAAGAATTTTCATCAATGACAACATCACCGCTGCGAATTTCGCGAAGAGATGGATCGGTGGCAACGCGTTCTAGTTGTCGCTGACCGGTAACAATTCGAATTCGTGCTTCAACTTCGGCAGGTCCTGCGGTGTCCAGAATGACATCATCTATTCCCCAGTCGGCGCTCATTGCCGAAAGACCACCTTCAGTGGTGATGGAAATAATCGGACAATCCACACCAGTTGAGTGCAAAAGGCGCGTAAGGGATTTTGATGCCGGCAAGTCACGACGAGCATCAATAAAGAGGCAATCTACTTCGGGAACATCCACCAAAATGGAAGCTTCGGCAGGCATCACGCGGACGTTGTGCTGAAGGAGGGCAAGACTGGGAAGTACCTCGGCGCTGGCGCCTTGGCTATTGGTCAGAAGAAGAATTCTCGCCATAGGCGTGAAAGGATACTCATGTGAGAACGCTCGCTCCACTCGCTCTGGTTTTGGTAGCCGCCACCGCATACGGTGTCTGGTACCAACGCAGTCGTGGGCGGATTACGACCGGAAAATCGAAAAAACAGCAAAAATCCCCGAATTCTGGGCTCTCCAGTATCGAGATTGGCGCCGACCTGGGCTCTCGTGTCACCTTGGTCCAGTTCTCTTCAGCCTTCTGCTCACCTTGCCGGGCGACCCGAGCCCTGCTCACCGACATCACCGCAGATATGTCAGATGTGCAACACGTCGAGATTGATGCCGAAAGCCACTTGGAATTAGTTCGCCGATTGGATATCAGATCTACTCCGACCACTCTGATCCTCAACAGTGCAGGAATCGAAGTCGGACGAGCTGTGGGCGCACCTAAGCGCGATCAGGTCATTACGGCGCTCGCTGCGGTTCACTAGTTAGTGCGAACTACTCGCGATTAGTGTTTAACGCTACATCAATTTATTCTTAGGACATGTTCTCCTACGAGCCAAAGCTTTTCACCAAGCGTCGAATCATTGATTTCGGTCGTCTTGATGGCTCGTTATGTCGAATGCGCTAACTAAAAGTCTGTTTTCTTTTTAGTTTTCCATCGACCCTAGGAGATTTACATGGCAACAATTAATACCAACCCCAAGATTGCAACTCACGGTAAAGCAGTTCTCATTGATGCTCGTGGTCCCCGTTTTTCAGCTTCGCTAACAACTTTGGTGCTTGCGATTGCACTCGTCACTCATTCTGCGGTTGTGATCGCCTTGCAACTAGTGGTCTTTGCGATCGGTGCATTCGTCGGACCTCAGAAGACCCCGTACGCCTGGTTGTTTAAGAATTTTGTTAAGCCTCGCCTATCCGGCGATGTTCCGACTGAAGATGTTCGTCCACCACAGTTTGCCCAAAAGATTGGTTTCCTCTTTGCGGTTGTTGCTTTAAGCGGATCTCTCTTGTCGGCGCCGATTGTATTTACGGTGGCAACAGCATTTGCACTAGCGGCCGCATTCCTTAATGCCGCGTTTAACTATTGCTTGGGATGTGAGCTTTACCTGCTCATTACCCGCCTCACGCACCGCGCTTAATTACCTTCACCCATTTTTCTTTACCCCTGACCCTGTTATTTCATCGACCGAAAGAGGCTTTTATGTCACGCGCAACTTCCTTGGTATCCACCGATTGGGTACTTGAAAATCTTTCCAACCCCAACGTTGTCTTTGTCGAAGTAGATGAAGACACCACTTTGTACGACAAGAACCATATTCCTGGCGCCATTCGATTTCATTGGCGCGAAGATCTGCAAGATGGCTTGATTCGCGACTTGGTCTCCAAAGAGAAGTTTGAGGCTCTGCTTTCCAAGAGTGGAATTTCCAACGACACCACCGTGATCTTGTATGGTGGCAATAACAACTGGTTTGCCGCATATGCCTTTTGGTATTTCAAGATCTACGGTCATGCTGATGTTCGTTTAATCGACGGCGGACGCAAGCTGTGGGAACTCAAAGGTCTCGAACTTTCCACTGAAGTTCCGGCTCGGACCGCTACTCGCTATGTTGCCAAGGATCGCGACAACAGCATTCGGGCATTCCGCGATCACGTTGTCTCCGCCATTGGCGTTAAGAACATTGTCGATGTTCGTTCACCGCAAGAATTTTCGGGTGAATTGGCAGCCCCTGCGCACCTTCCGCAAGAAGCTGGCCAAATCAAAGGTCACATCCCTTCGGCAAAAAATATTCCTTGGTCCAAAGCGGCCAATGAAGATGGCACATTCCGCAGCAATGAGGAATTAACCGAGCTTTACAAAAATGCCGGTGTCGATTTCAGCAAAGAGACCATCGCGTACTGCCGCATCGGAGAGCGTTCAGCGTTCTCATGGTTCGTGCTGCACGAGCTTCTTGACCTACAAAATGTCACGAACTATGACGGTTCTTGGACTGAATACGGGTCACTAGTCGGCGTTCCCGTTGCGATTGGAGCTTAAATAAATTGAAAACTTGTGGTGCCACACCAGGCGGTCCAGATCTATCTGGAGTCGACCTTCGAGCGCAGACCGTAATCCAGGGAGCTGTACTGCGTGATGGCCTCGATGATGGCGTGCCCAATGGCACCCCAGTTGGAAACGCTTATGTTCGATTGCTCGATTCAACTGGTGAATTCACCGCAGAAGTGCCAACCAATGCCGAAGGCCAATTTCGCTTCTTCGCCGCTCCAGGGTCATGGACTGTTGTAGTTCTGGCTCATGAGGCGCGCGAAGAGGTGAAGGTCGAAGCCGTCCAGGGCACTCCAACCGACCTAATAATTCAGATTTAAGTAGGATTTGCTCATGGCTGAACCACATGAATTACGCGAAAAGGGATTGCGTCTAACACCCCAACGCGAATTAGTTTTGCAAGCGGTACGAGCGCTGGGCCATGCCACTCCCGAAGAAGTCGCCGAAAACGTTCGTCTGACCCATCCAGGAATCAATCTCTCAACGGTGTATCGCAATCTAGAAACATTGGAGAACGTTGGCTTGGTTCAACACACTCACCTGGGACATGGTGGGGCGACCTATCACGCCGCTGAAGAGCTGACTCATCTTCATCTTGTTTGTGGCAAGTGCGGTTCAGTGGGCGATGCACCGATTGAAACAGCCGCAAACTTTGTGCAATCCCTTTCCGATGATTACGGCTTTAAGACTGATGTCTCACACTTTGCTATTTATGGCTTGTGTGCAACCTGCCAACAAGGATCATGACCGCAGTCTTGGTTGAGGATGGTCCCGATGCTGGCGCAATCTGGCATTTCGGTGAGCCCAACCAAGAGCAAAAAGCCCTAGCCGCAGGCGCCGCCTGGGCTGACCTTTCTCATCGCGGAATAGTCTCGATAACCGGACCCGATCGCCTTACCTGGTTACACGCACTCACTACCCAGCACCTCGAGCACCTGGCTCCGGCCACCTGGACTCAAGCCCTGATCTTGGATCCGCAAGGGCATATCGAACAACAACTTTTTCTTGTCGATGATGGCACCACTACTTGGTTGCATCTGGAGCGGGAAAAAGTTGATGAACTATTAACTTATTTGCAGAGAATGAAATTCATGCTGCAAGTTGAAGTGAAAGATGAGTCCACTAATTTCGCGCTCCTTCGCGCGCCAGGAACTCCTGATGATCTAGGTGGTCCCTACGCACTGGTTCCTCGCGATGAGTTGCATGACACCATCGAAGCTTTCAATCAAGCTCATACTCAAGTCGGTACCTGGGCGTTGGATGCCGAACGTATTGCCGCCGGTCGCGCTCGATTGTTGTTCGAGACTGATCACAAATCAATTCCCAATGAATTGGCGCTATTGAATAAATCTGTTCACATGAATAAGGGTTGTTATCGTGGTCAAGAAACCGTTGCCAAAGTATTTAACTTGGGCCAACCACCTCGTCGATTAGTTATGTTGCATTTGGATGGCAGCATGGCAACTCTTCCGGCACGTGGCAGCAAGGTCGAACTAGATGGCAAAGAAGTTGGATTCATTGGCTCCGCTGCCAGGCATTACGAATTAGGCCCAATCGCACTTGCGGTGATCAAACGTAGCGTTCCCGCAGATGCGGTGCTCAGCACCGAAGGAATCCCAGCAGCCCAAGAAGTAGTGGGTTAATAAACTAAGGCTTGAACGCCTTCATCCATAATTTCTGCAACAAAAGAGGCAGCGCCGGCAATCTTGATTCCGGCGATTAAATCTTTCTCTTCAATTCCCCGACGAACTGCGCACTGCGTGCACAGCGTGATGCTGCCACCAGCAAGAATGGCATCTCGAAGTTGTGCCAATGGCGCCGAATGCGGAAGTTCGAATTCTTCACATTTTCCAGGTAGCGCAAACCAGGCTGCATCTCCGGTCAGCCAAAGCGAGACATTTGCGCCAGATGAGAGCGCGGTGGCCGCAACGGTAAATCCCTGGGCGCACCTTTCGGGATCGTCTTGACCCACCATTACTTTGACTACAAGTTTCGTTGCCATAAGTGGAACTCTAGCCCGATACGCTTATGGTTATGGAGACAGTAACTTCAGTTCTACTTGTCGCCGCGGCCTTAATCATGGGGCTGGCAATGGTTGTCTGGGGTGTGCGCGGTGCAATTCGCGTATGGCGAGAAGATTCGAGAAGTCGGAAGGGCACAAAGTAAATGGCATTCACTATTCCTGAAGGTCTACATGAGGACCTCTACCCATTAGCGTGGCTTGTTGGCACTTGGCGTGGCACGGGCCGGGGCGAGTACCCAGGGATCGAGCCGTTTCAGTTCGCTCAAGAAGTTTCCTTCAATCATGACGGCCGCCCTTTTCTTAACTACTTTTCTCGCTCCTGGATCATTGACGAGAACAAAGAGATTATTCGCCCGGCTGCATCAGAAGTTGGATACTGGCGACCAAAGCCCAACGGTGTTTTAGAAGTATTGCTCTCGCACAACACCGGCATCTCCGAAGGTTGGGTCGGCGTAGTTCAAGGTCCCAAGATCCAATTGGCGATGGATCAGGGTTACTCATCTCCTACGGCAAAAGTAGTAACGGGAGGCAGTCGCCTTTATGGATTAGTCGAAGGCGAACTTTTCTTTGCCTACGACATGGCCGCTGAGGGGCAAACCTTGCAAACCCATATTTGGTCCAGCCTCGAGCGTCAGGCTAGCGAATAAATTGTCACCAGATAGTTTCTCTCTCTCCTCGTATCAAGGCGAACCGCTAGCGAAGTTAACTCGCAACGGAATGATCGAGTCATTGCATTCTGG
>JBAXAO010000059.1:0-6525 GCA_037142435.1 Actinomycetes bacterium
GGAAGCTGTAACAGTTGCTGCAGAAGCAGCGTTTCCGAAGGTGATTACATCTGCGCCAACAGCAACACCAGTTACGGTGAAGGTTGCAACGCCAGTTGCGCTAGTTACAGCAGATGCTGGAACTGTTGCAACAGTAGTTGTACCTGAAGTTGCATAAACGGTTGCACCGGTAACGGTGGCTCCATTTGCATCAGTTACAGTGACGGTTACAGTGTTTGCACCAACCTGGAAGATTGTTGGGGTATTTGCAACAACATACTTAGCAGCTGCACCGTAGAAAGAAACGGTCTTTGTTGTAAGTAGGAGGGTGCCATCGTAGATCTTGATGGTTGAGGTACCTGAGGTACCGTCGCCGAAGACGCCGAAGTACGAAGCGCTAGCACCAGATGCGTAGTTGATATTCTTTCCAACAGGAACAGCGGCACCAAGTGTGGTAGCTCCGCCAACGTTTCCTGGACCTGATACAACAGCGGTCAAGGTGTCACCAGTAACACCATTTCCGTTTGCATCAAGCAAGGTAACCAAGATTGTTGCTGCAGCTGAACCAGCGGCAATAACAGCGGTTGATGCAGCGGTAACTGCTACAGCATCAGTGGTTGAAGTTGGAGCAGTGATACCTGAGGCAATGTAACCAGTGGTGGTTGCAGCTGAACCAGCAAGCGTTGTACTTGAAGTGAATGTAACTGTTCCTGAAACAGAAGTACCTGGAACACCAGTGGCGGTTACTACTGGCGTAATTGTTACAGTTGCAGTTCCTGCGACAGCACTTGCAACAGTGATCAATGCTGTGTCGGTGACTGCGGCTGGGCTCCAGATAAATGAACCTGTGTATCCACCAGCGGCCAAAGTTGTGCCGTTCTGGTTGGTGACAGTGCTACCAGTAGAAACGATGGCAGAAACTGTTCCACCAGTAACGGTGATGTACTGAAGGTTAGTTGCATTGGTTGTGTTGGCGAGCAATGAAACCTTAGCAAATCCGCCAGCAATAGCTGTAAGAGCTGAACCGGTTGTCGCGATTACACCAATTGCTGCAGGAGTCTGTGAACCGTTCAAGAACTGAACAGTTGTCTTTGTAGCGGTGTAGGTAAAGACGGCAGGCACTGCGGTAGCTGCACCGGTACCTGATGGGGTTAATGTGAAGACATAAGTACCAGCAACATCAGGAGTGAATGTATATGTGCTTGTACCTGAAGTAGCGGTAGCTGCAGTTGTGGTTGTGTACGTTGCAACGTTGGTAGCCAAAGTTGCGGTCGCGTTCACAAGGGTTCCAAGGGTTGCAGAAATGCTAGCCGAGGTGGTTGCTGAAGCAACATGTGTTCCAGTTAGAGCTGGGGTCACAACGGTTACTCCACCAGCGATTGCGTTTGCTGGAACAACTTCAGCAGCAGTAGCTGTGAATGAAATTGCGGTACCGACGGCACCGGTTGATGAAACTGCAGAAGTACCTGAGCCAACAATTGTTGAACCCGAGGTAGTAGCAATCGTGACGGTTGAAGCTGTTGCCGCCGCATTGGCTGCCACGGCTGAAAGTCCGCCGATTGCCAAAGCTGCAGCTGCTACAAGCGCTACGCGCTTAAAAGCTGTCTTTGTAGACATTATTTTCCTTTCGATAGTCGCAGTTGGGACCATCCCATCTGCGGCTTTGAGATGAGTCGCACGTGCTGACACATCTCGATTCCAAAGCAGTATCCGGACTGCGTTGGAAACTTGGTTGCGGGAGCGCTTCATTTATTTGGCTCCCTTTGTTGTTACCTCAATGGCCTGAGCCAAGATCTGAGATTTAGTTGGGTTAAGAAGGATTCGGGTGATGATCTGGGTTGGGGCGGCAGTTACATCTACGCCTTTTTGGGTTGGGATGATCAGGCCAGAATCAAGAAGAGAATCAACAGCCATGGTGGCGGTAACTAAGTAGGTACCGTCATCTTGACGAACGATGTCAGTGGAGGTTGATGAAAGAAGAAGTGGGTTCCATGAGTGGTTGATCGAGACCGATGCAGCAACGGAGTAAGTAGTACCGGATCCGTTGACCACGAAGGTCTGATCAAGCAGAACGTTGATCGCGTTGGCGTCATAACTCATGGCGTTGGTGTGAAGGGTTAAACCATCGGCGGTAAGGATTGGATCTGGGTGACCGACGATGATGCGGCCGGTGTGGCCAGCGTTATCGGTGGCGGTGAAACCGGTTGGGACGCCATCATGGTTAAGACCAGCAAAAGAAAGAGTTGGAATCTTGGCATCAACGGTTTGTACTTGCGATGCAGCTTTCTTTGCAGCCAATTGAGCAGCAGTTGCAGCAGCGGAAGGTGTTGATGAAGACGAAGATGAAAGTGAAGGGGTTGCGGCAGCAACTGATGGCGTTACATCAGAAGGTGTTGTGCCAGCGGCAGTAGTGATGGTGTTGGTGGTGCTGACTTCGTGGCCAGTAACAGAGTTAAAGCCAAGGAAGGCAACCAAAAGAATTAGAAGTGAGAGCGCAGCTTTGGAAGATTTCTTCGCAAGCTCGGCAGCTTTCTTGTAGCTGGTTGAAAGTAGATCAAGAGCAGTAAGACCACGCTCTTCGTCGATGATCATTTCGGAAAGGATGCGACGCAATGAGGTGCGAGCGCGAGAAACAGTGTGGCGAACAGCGGACTCTTTGATATTGAGAGTCGATGCGATCTCTTCGGTGGTGCGGCCTTCCATCTCCCACATGACCAAAGCGGTGCGCTCGGCTGGGGAAAGTAGGGCAAGGGCTTGACGGACGATTGCGGCATCGTCGGCGGCGATAAGTTCGGCGGAGAAGTCACCCTTGTCTTGCCAGGTGGCTTCAACTTCGGCTTGGGCATCATCTAGAACAACCAAGTTTGGTCGACGGCCTTCGATACGGAAGAGGTCGATGCAGAGGTTTTCGATGGTGCGGTGCAGGTAAGCGATGGCGTGCTCTTCGGAATTAATCTCCGGTGCGGCCAACATGAATTTGATCAGCGCATCTTGGACGACCTCGTCCGCGCGGGTGGAATCCTTCAGGATTCGGCTGGCATGAGCGTGAAGTTCGCTGCGGTGGCTGGTGTAGAAGCTTCCGAGGTCAGCAACAGACCAGGAACGAGGTGACTCGTTCGAAGGAGTGATGACTGTCTTCACTGAATTTGCCTGCCTTAAATCATTTGTTACAGAGGCAGTCGTCACTGCTTCTATTGGCTACTACGAATCGAGCGCTCGTTTGTCGCGGAGAGCCGACAAATCGGACATTTTCTGCGGATCTGAGCGTGAGGGGAGGTGCTTTTACGCTCCAAATCGATCTTTCATGTGTAAGCCTAGAGCGTTACCGGGGCGTAATAAGAGATATTTATTGTGGATCCGCTGGGAGTTTTTACCCTTAAGCGCTAGAAAGCCCCGCCGCCGGAGCCAGATGGTGATTTCTCCGATTGCAGGGCTTAGCAGGTGTCTAGCCTTCGTGCGTATTGCGGTGAAAAGTTAGGGTTAAGCGACCGCTTCAGCGGTTAAAAGGGCTTCGATCTGAGCGATCATGTGCCACTTATCAGCGTCAGAGAGCTGGTTCCAGTCTTCGACTTGGTTTTCTACGGCTTCTAATTCCAATATGTTGATCATGGTTTAATTGTAACGGAAATGTTATAAAGCGCGAACTGGAATTAGAGATTCTTCCTGTCTAGTGGGTCACCCCCACGCCGCCCGCCAATTGCCTCTTATGACGCCTTTTTGGCGCTTGGTGCTGGCTCTCCTTTGGCTCAAATAGGGGGTAATCGGCATCAATCCTCTTAAGTGAGCGTTGACACGCGGCTAACCTGCACAAATGAATCAGAAGGAGAAGGCCCGGATCGTTGAATCGGCCGAGGCGGCCTATTTGGCGGCCACCTTTGCCGCCGCTCCTGCCGATGTTGCCGCCGAGCTTGGGATGACGGTCTTCCAGATGTGGGGCGGGGTGGCCGCGATCATGGCCAACGATCCTTCCGGCGGATTTTGGTCGCGCACGCTCGGCATCGGGATCGATCGGCCCATTTCCACGGACTTTCTCGAGGCGATTGATTCCTTATATTTGGCGAACGGCGGAAAATCCAATTTATTGCAGATCAGCCCGATCGCTCAGCCGGTTAATTGGGAAGATTTGGTGGAGGCGGCCGGCTATACCCGTGGGCGGACCTGGGTAAAGCTGCTTCGGGAGCTAAATGACCTGCCAGAAGTGGAAAGTTCGCTGCAGGTTCGCGAATTGGGCGTTGAAGATGCGCCGTTATATGGCCAAACCTACTGGGCGGGTTTTGGAATGACCCATCCGGTCTTTGAGAAGTGGATGAATGGCCATCTGGGACGCGAGGATTGGCGCCACTTTGGTGCTTTTGATGGCGTCACCATGGTGGGCGTTGGCGCAATGTACCTACGCGGGGATGTGGCTTGTTTGTCAGGGGCCTCGACTTTAGAGGCCTACCGTGGGCGCGGGGCACAGAGCGCGTTGATGGTGGCTCGGTTAAATGCCGCGGCCGAAATGGATTTAAGTTGGGCGAGCACGGAGACCGCCAGCGAAGCCGATGGAGCGCCTAATCATTCGCTGCGCAATATGCAGCGGTTGGGCTTTGAGGTTGTTTATGAGCGTTATAACTGGCGCAAGGCGTACGTCTCCTAATTTCTGGGCATAAATCCGAGCCCGCTGAGGTTGCAATAATTAGGTGTGGTCATTTGACCAACAATTTTTGAATTGAGCTGCGAAGGAGCTGTGATGGCAACGGTTGAATTGACTGAGGAATTATTTGAAACGACCGTTATGAAAGATGGCATCGTCTTCGTAGATTTCTGGGCAGCATGGTGTGGTCCCTGTCGGATGTTCGGGCCAATCTTTGAAAAGGCCTCTGAAAAATATCCCGATATTACTTTTGGCAAAGTTGATACCGAAGCAGAGCAACAGTTGGCTGGAATGGCCGGGATTAGTTCGATTCCAACCTTGATGGCCTTTCGCGATGGCGTCTTATTGTTCAATCAAGCCGGTGCGCTACCCGAGCCTAACTTCGAAGAGTTGATCCAAGCCGTGTTGAAGGTTGATATGGAATCGGTAAAGGCCGAGATTGCAGCCAAGACAGCAGGCACCGAGGCAATATAGTTTTGCAATGTCTTCTGAACCAAAAGGTTCCAATGAGTATCTCGGAACTGTTGGTGTCGCGCCGCTTCCAGCGATCTGGAAAAATCTAAAAGAGTTTCCGCGCGCACTTTCATTTAGTGCGACTATGGCGGGGTTGTTGATCGTTTTAATTTCATCAACCGGGCCGATTGCGATTATGTTGCAGGCGGCAAAGGCCGGACATTTCACCGATCGCCAAACTGCATCATGGTTATTCGCTTGTTGGGCCGGGCCGGGAATCTTTGGTTTGTATTTATCGCTGCGGCTACGAATGCCAGTAATTGGCGCTTGGTCTACGCCGTCCGTGGCGCTGTTAGTCACTGGTTTGGCTACTCATAAATTAAGTGAAGCTGTTGGGGCTTACTTTATTTCAGCGGTGCTGATTACGATTATTGGTTTAACTGGATTTTTAGAGAAGATTTTGGCGTTAGTTCCGCGCCCGGTAATTATGGCGATGTTGGGCGGCGTCCTCTTTGAATTCGGTGTTGGTATTTTTAGAACCCTGCCTGATGAGCCGGTAATTGTGATCGGCATGGTGTTGGGATATTTTGTGGCGCGCAGATTTGGCTGGCGAGCACCAGTTGTGACATCAATGTTTGTTGGATTGGTTTTGGCGTTAATAGCTGGCAAAGTTCATACCAATCACTGGCAAGTTGGAGTCGTACATCCAGTTTGGGTTAATCCAACTTTTAGTATTTCAGGTTTGATCACGTTGGCGGTGCCACTAACGCTGTTGACGCTGACCACACAATATGCACCGGGGTTGGCCGTGCTGACTTCTGCGGGATATCGAGCACCAACCAATCGTGCATTGGTTACAGGTGGGTTGATCTCATTCCTTACTGCCGGAATGTTGGGCAGTGGCACAAATTGTGCTGCAATCACGGCGGCGATCGGGTCTGGCGAACAAGCCGAACCAGATAAGACCCGCAGGTATAGCGCTGGTGTGGTTTGCGGAATTACTTATATTGCTGCTGGGGTAATGGGATCAACAATGCTTGGTTTGTTTGGCGCGCTGCCTGGTGCGATGTTGGCGGCTCTAGCTGGTTTGGCGTTGCTGCCGGCAATTGCAAATAGCACTCATGAAGCTTTGGTGGATCCGCAATATCGCGAAGCGGCGTTGGTTACCTTCTTAGTTACCGTTTCCAATATTCATCCATTGAAATTAGGCGCCCCATTTTGGGGCTTGGTTGCTGGATTTGTTGTTCACTACATCGTGGAATTCAGAGGGCGAAGTAAATGAAGCAATCCCAGAAAAAGAGCGAATAGGGCGGCTAGCAATTCCCTTAACGAAATTAATTAATATTAACGGAGCTCATCAACGTTGCCGTAGCCGAGGCACAGCACCTTCGAAAAATAGAAGTGACCCTCGCTGACGTTTCGAGAGTCACTCTATGTATATGCGACTGGTGAGAGTCGAA
>JBAXAO010000060.1:0-6487 GCA_037142435.1 Actinomycetes bacterium
TATAAAAAACCTTGCTAAATAAGGCTTATAGAGGTGAAAGGACTGTCCAGATAGAGATTGTGGACTTCACCTTGCGACGTTCGGTGAGTGCACCGGAAATAATAAGAACCTGCTTCTGTGCGGCGATGCGACGGTAATACTCGGCATCATAAAGGTTTTGATGCTTTTGAATTTCGGCATTTGATGCATTTGAGATCTGCAGATTAACCATCGCAAAGAGTTCTCGCGATTGGATGGGCAGGCTGTGGCAAGTATCCATCATCGATGAAACTAAAATCGCTCGGTACTTTGCCTCGTTGTTGTTTCCGGTAGTTTTCTTTTGAACATGATCGCATTGATATTGTATTTCGGTTTCGGTAGCGGCAATGAGTGGTGCAGCCTTGTCTACAACGCCTTTGGCTTTTGCAACCTCGATTGCATACTGCGCCTTTGTAACGGTTCGTGAAAGGTGAGTGACTAAATTAGTTACTGGCTTAACTTGGTCGTTCCACTTGTGGTTCAGGTTGTACGTCTTGAGATAAGTGGCATTAAGTTCTTTGGTGATCTTCTGTGATTCAATACTTGCGGTTCCGATGAGAAGCCCGGCGATAATAAAAGGAACTAGAACAATAAATTCAATTCCACGCCTTGCGAAGTATGGCTGCTTATCCATCTTCCACTTAGGCACAACTCCATTTATATCTGCGATCAAGGTTTCGTGATCTGAGATGACACGTTTATCTTTTCGCGCACGCTTTGATAAAAGCGGTAAAGAGAGAATCCAAAGAAGAAGAAATGAGAGATGGAAGGCGATGAGTGCACGTTCGGTTCCGGCAACGATGGATTGTGAAGAGAGATCGATTTGACCTTGGCCACGAACATAAATTGCTTTAGAGAGAAGGAGCAAGCCGGTAACAAAGAGAATGCCACTGAAGAATGGGTCAGAAAAATATGGGCGGCGGAAAAAAAGAAAACCTAGCTTGTATGTAGGTGTGGGGAACTCGCTGGTGCCAACGTCGGTCACCAACTCGCTCGGATCTGCATATTTATTCATTCGTGACTCTCTCAGTTGGGCCAATCATCGCTATTGGCTAACAGTTCTAAAGGATACGCCCAATCCTCTGAGAGTCCTTAAAATGGGTGCCGTGAACAATAAGTAAGGTATACGTGAGATAATGGCTAATATATGGGCGATATAACCCATATGTACCTTATTAAAGTGAGGTTTACGCGATTATTGCGAGATTGGCGTTAGACGCCTCGTATAGACGCCGAGTACCCTTAGTGATGTAACCGAGGGGAATATCCCTCATTCACGCTTGGGAGGGGGTGAATTAGAAGATGTCAACAATTGAAGTATTGCGTGAGGAACACGATTCCCTCACAGAAAATATCGCCGAAGAAAGTTTCTCGGCCGATGTAACTCAAGGGTTAACCACTGATCCATTTGCCTCAGCGCACTCTGTGCTACCCATGGAGTTGGTTAATCGTCTGGATTGTTTGGGCTTGCGCTGGGATGGCGCAGAGCTCGTCGTTGGCGCTCCTGAGGAGAGCTGGCCAGAGATCCAAAAATACGCACAAGAGAATGACCTGAAGATTAAATTGATTGCCGCTGGCGTTCATGAAATTCGCGAAGCGATTTCACTAACTCGCAGTATTGCCCGTTCAAAAGATAATTCTTTCGACATCTCTGTATCCGAGGTTGGCGAGGCGCCAATCTCCAACCTAGTTCAACAGGTAATCGAGCGCGCAGTTCTCGAGCGCGCATCTGACGTGCACTTTGAGCCTTACAAGGATGATCTTCTCGTTCGTGTGCGTATTGATGGTCGTTTGCGTCTTCTCGTCTCATTACCATCGCGCTTGGCTCCGGCCGTCAGTAGCCGTATCAAGGTTCTCTCGCAGATGAACATCGTTGAGCGTCGCCGTCCTCAGGATGGTCAATTTTCGGCAACTGTCGGAGATCGCCACATCGATATTCGTGTCTCCTCCGTTGCAACAGTTCACGGCGAGAAACTAGTTCTTCGTTTACACGATGCGCGCAAGCAATCAGTCTCTTTGGAATCTCTCGGCATGAGCGGCGTTCAGCTCGAGATCTTTACTCGCATGATTCGCGCCACGAACGGCCTCATCATGGTTGCGGGACCTACTGGTTCGGGTAAGACCACAACTCTTCACTCCGGCATCAAAGCGGTATCGGTTGCCTGGAAGAACATTGTCACCATTGAAGATCCAGTCGAGTACGTCGTTCCTGGTATCACGCAGATTCCAATCATCGATCCCAACAATGCCGGCTTTGCCGTGCAACTCCGCGCAGTTTTGCGCCAGGATCCAGATGTCATCCTTGTAGGCGAAACTCGCGATGCTGAAACTGCACTTATTTCGGTGCAAGCCGCACTTACTGGCCACTTGGTTTTTAGCTCCATCCACGCTACCGACTCTGTTGGTGCTGTCTATCGCTTGCTACAAATGGATATCGAATCCCATCTCATCGCATCTTCACTTCGCGGTGTTATTTCCCAACGTTTGATTCGTCGGAACTGTCGCTTCTGCGCCACTTCCTACAAACCAACCGCCGCAGAACAAAAAACTCTTGCTCTGTATGGCTTTAAGGCCACCAGCCTGGTTCGCGGCGTGGGTTGCACCCTATGCAGCGGAACCGGATTCCGTGACCGAATCGCCACCTACCAGGTTTTGGAGATGACTGAAGGTCTCAGCGACTTGATCGTCTCCCACCCAGAACCAAATGAATTTCGTCGTTATGCCTCTGAGTCCGGCATGACCACGTTGGATCACGAAGCGGTTCGCCTGGCATCTGAAGGCGTCACCACTTTGGATGAAGCACTCACGTTAATGGTGTCCAGTGAGTGAGTTAATTATTAATCCGGGGAAGTCTTCCGATGAACCTCGTCTTGACGGCGACTTCACTTTTGAACTGCTTCCAGGCTCTGTTGCTGTTGACACCTTTGACAATGTCGATATAGCCGAGACTCATGCTGCGATTGTTGAAGAAATGCAGACAGTTGCACCTGAGGTAGGCGAGAAGAAACTTTCTCAGAAGAGCTTTGGTTCTAGCAAGATCGCCGGAAAGAAGTCCTCTGGCAAACGCAAGTCATCCTTCGGCTTAGGCAAGAAAAAATCAAAAGAAGAAGAACTTGTCATCAACACCTATAAGTACACCGGTGTTGACGCTGCTGGCAAGAAAGCCAGTGGCACTGTCAAGGCTGCTACCTATGGCGAAGCCCAATACGGACTTCTCGGCCAAGGCTTAAAAGAACTCACCATCAAGGTTTACCAACCTTGGTACAACTTGGAGTTTGGCAAGACTGTTCCGCTCGATGAGCTTCTGCAGATGACGCGTCAACTTTCTTCCTTCTCACAAGCCGGCATTACCGCCGCCCGTGGATTGAGCATTCTTTCCAAAACCACCGAGCACAAGAAGATGCGTCAAGTATTGACCGAGCTTGTTCTCGATATTGAAGGCGGAGCAACTCTCAGTGAGTCCGTCTCTCGCCACCCCCATGTTTTCCCCAGCTACTACTCGACCATTTTGGGAGCCGCTGAACGTAGCGGTGACTTGGTCGATGCACTCGAGACCCTAAACAACTACCTCGAACGAGATTTGCGTTCAAGGCGAGCGGTGCGATCAGCGATGATCTATCCAATTGTTTTGATCTCCCTCACAGTTGTGGCTGTCACTGTTCTATCAGTGGTCGTTCTCCCACGATTCCAAGTTTTCTTCCATTCTTTGGATGTAAAACTTCCAGCCACAACTGCCCTTTTATTGTCGACCACACACTTCGTGGCCACTTGGTGGTGGGGCATAGGCGCAGCGATGCTCACAGTTATCGTGACCATTGCCTATTTAGCTCGCAACTCGAAGACACGTATTTACATCGATCGAATCATTATTGCTTTGCCAATCGTTGGTGGCCTCGCACGCCTGGTCTCGCTAGAGCGTTTCTGCCGAGTGCTTTCCACTTTGGTCAAGACTCAAGTTCCACTTCCGGATGCTCTCGAACTTGCTGGAAATGCCAGCGGCAATATGGTCTTCAAGAACGCAATTCTTGATGCCCGTCTGCGCGTGCTTAACGGTGAAGGTCTGGCCGAGCCACTTTCGGAATACAAGATTTTCCCCATCGCAGCTATCCAAATCCTTCGCATTGGCGAGGAATCTGGCCAGTTGCAATCTCAACTCCATCAAGCCGCCGCGTTTTACTCGGACGAGCTTGATCACAGGATGAAGAACTTCACCGCATTGCTAGAGCCAGCGACGCTGCTCTTCATCGGTGGTGGCGTCGGCTTCGTAGCCGTAGCGCTCGTTTCAGCAATGTATGGAATCTATAGCGGGGTGAAGCAGTAGTGAAACAACTATTAGTGGCACGAACAATGCTGCAGAAGAGAAAATCTGCCGATCGTGGAGACACCTTGGTAGAGGTCTTGGTCGCCACGGTGATCCTGGGCATTCTTGGGGCGGCATTGATCGGAACTCTGCTGACTGCGCGTCCGCTCTCCGATCGCCTCAATTCCAATGGCGCTGCCTTGGCAAAACTCAATGCTGTTGCCGGAAACATCCTGCAGGAGCCATTTGCGCTTTGCACTGACGCAACTCCAGCTCCTTACACTTGGGATAAAACGACTGGCGTCACCGTCGTGGTCGAGGATTACAAGAATTTTGATTCGGTCAATAAGGTCGATGTTTGGCAACCATGCTCAGCAGTTCAGAGCCTGACTGGAATTCAAGCAACCTCTGCGACTTCTACCGCAGTCACCTACTCATTTAACGCCTCTTCAACGCTTGCCAGCGCTTTAGTTGCTGCTCAAACCACCACGCCTTCCATCGTGAGCATCACCGGAATCGCCACGATGACAAATGCCACGGATGCCAACGTCGATCCGATTGCCGTTTTGGATCTTGCTTCGGTGTCTACGACCGCAGCGACTTCCGGCACATTTTCGGTAAGTGGAACATCCGTTAACGGAACCTTGCCTTCGGCCCTCACTGGTCAGCTGGCTCCCTATGGAGTGGCAGCACTTTCCGCTTACTCAAACGTTCAAAAAATAACCCTAACGGTGAAGAGTGGTACGCAGACTCTTACTCGTGTGATTACGAAGGCGTTGTAATCATGACTAATTTTCTCAAGAAGACTTTCGTAGTCAAGAAGAGCAAAGAGAACGATGGCTTTACGTTGGTCGAACTCGTGCTCGCACTCTTCGTAACGGCTTTGTTAGCTACTGGAATCACTCAGCTCTTGGGTACTTCAGTCCAATCGATGAACTACACCCAGAAGAATTCAATCAATAGTTCAAGCAACTCGTTAATTGACTCCGTATTCGTTCGCGATGTCAACGCGACATCAGGAATTTATGTTTCATCGGCGTCGATTCCAAATGAGCAAGTTAACTCTGCGGCTGTGGATTCCAATAACATGGCGTCTTTTCCAGCCTCGTATGCAACGACGTTGTCGATCTATGCAGTTGGAGCGACAGGTACTTACTCATACTCGGGGTCATTCTTGCCTTGTGTTGGTCAGACCGTGACAATTTCTGGAACCAACGCGACCTTCGATCAGGTGAATGCTTCGATCGCAAGCGTCACCAGTTCCACCTTCACAATCACGACACCAGCAAGCGGAACTGCGCTAGGTGGAATTTCCGGCGTCGCCGCATTCGCCTCGCAGTGTTCTTATCCAAATATTGTTTTCACGGTTTCAGGCACCCCCAAGACTCATGCATTGCGCAAGGGGCAGGTCATATCTTTGACTGGATTTAACAATCCGATTCAATCTCAAGTCTTCTCAAACGCTGTTGTGGCCTCAGCTTCATCTGGCGCCTCGTACACAGTCTCCGTTCCAAATCCAATGAACTACTTGGCCTCGGATTTCAGCTTTACTGGAGTCGTTCCAAATACGCGCATTGAATGTACAACTTGGGTTTATGGCGACACCAAGGTAAAACCATTGGTCACTTTAACTCTCACAACTGGCGGCACCATGGGTTATGAAGCTCGCGATGCCGGCAATGGCACCGCATCCGTGTGGCGCGTCCAATGTCCTAACCAAGGACTTGTAACTCCTAACAGTTCGCAGATGTTGCGTAACTCATTTCCTGCACTCTCTGACCCATCTTGGAATTCAGTCGTTCAATGCACCACTTACACAAGTGGAACTTTGACGATCACTTCAGCTGGCAGTGGTGCATGTATTAAAGATTCATTCCTCGATGCCACCACAGGTGTTGATGGAATGACGCTCAATTTGCCGGCCTCCAAAAATCAGTCTGCGACTGGTCCGGTCGGTACCGTTTTTCAAAGTCAATCAATATTGGGCTCGTTAGCTCAATAAATTAAGGGGAATAGAACGATGATAACTTGGCGACGAGATAAAGAAGAGGGAACAGCTCTCGGGCTGGTTCTTGTTTTCGTGACCATTCTTGGCGTGTGGTTGGGTGCAGTACTTCTGATCACTCAGGCATCTACAACTGGCGTACAGCGTATGTCGTTGCAGAACAG
>JBAXAO010000061.1:0-6486 GCA_037142435.1 Actinomycetes bacterium
AGAAGGGCTCCCCCGAGAACAATGAGAATTGGTGCAAGAAGTGAGTAGTTGAGGACTGGTGCGGAGAACATCACTTACCTGCCTTAGGTGCTGGATCGGTAACCCCTGCATGGGTCATCACGGTTTGTGATGCTGGGTTAATGGCATCAAGCAGTGGCTTCGGGAAGAAACCGAAAATAACCAGAAGCGCAATTACTGGAGCAACAGAAATCTTTTCACGAAGATTTAGATCTTTGAGATCTTCATTTCCGGGAGTTGTTGGACCATGCAGTGATTTCTGAATGACGATCAGAACATAGAGCGCGGCGAGAACGATGCCGGTAGTTCCGAAGATTGCTGCAACCGGATACCTTGTGAAGGTACCGACAAGGACCAAGAATTCGCTGACGAAGCTGGAAAGACCTGGCAAAGCCAGGGCAGACATACCTGCCAAGAAGAACGTCCACGCCAGCACAGGAGTGACACGTTGGAGTCCACCAAAATCTTCAATGTTGGAAGATTTGCGGCGCGAAACCATCCAGCCAGCAGCCAGGAACAAGGCGCCGGTCGAGAAACCATGGTTGACCATATAAAGCGTTGCTCCGGAAAGACCTTGGGAAGTCATCGCAAAGATTCCGAGAGTGATAAAACCAAAGTGCGAAATAGAAGTGAAGGCGATCAAGCCATTGATCTCTTTCTGGCCGATCGCAAGGAAGGCGCCATAAAGAATGGAGATCAGGGAGAGAACAATAATCAGTGGCGTAAAGGTTTTTGCGGCCTCAGGAAAAAGCGCGATACAAAAACGGATCATTCCGTAGGTACCGACTTTATCCAGCACACCCAGCAACAAGATGGAAGTACCCGGGGTTGCCGATTTTGCTGCAGTAGGCAGCCAAGTGTGTAGCGGCCACAACGGTGCCTTGATTGCAAAGGCGATGAAGAAACCGAGGAAGAGGAAGTTCTGGGTCGCTGAGTCAATCGTCAAAGTTGAAAGTTGAGCCAAGTCGAAGGTGTGGCCAATTTGGTTACCGGCAATAACGTAGATGCCGATGATCGCAGCCAACATTAAGAGTCCGCCAAAGAGGCTGTAGAGCAAGAACTTCATAGCGGCTGCTGCACGTTCGCCACGGCCATATCCACCAATTAGGAAATAGACCGGGATCAACATCGCTTCGAAGATGACGTAGAAGAGGAAGACATCAGTTGCGGCAAATACGCCGACCATCATGGTTTCGAGGACGAGGATCAAGATGTAGAACACCTTGGCGCTCCACTTTCCATTTTCAGACTCGTGCCATCCAGCCAAAATAACGACCGGTACCAGAACAACCGCCATAAGAATAAGAACTAATGCAATTCCATCGATACCAACGGCATAGTTAATGCCAAAACTGGCGATCCACTTATTGCTTTGGACGAACTGCATTGCAGAATCATGAATCTGGAACTTGTAAGCCATGACGCCAGCAACAGCAAGGGTGACTAATGAGGTAGCCAGAGCCACGCGCTTAGCGAGTTCAGCATTGCTCTTGGGGATTACGGCGAGAAGAACAGCTCCCAGAAGCGGAAGTAGTTCTAGTGTCGTCACGATACTCACAGCGTCACCACCCAAATTGTTGCGATCAAAGCAAGTGCGCCACCAACCATGATGAGCGCATAACTACGAACATATCCATTTTGAATCTTGCGAAGCGCCGTAGAAGTGCCAGCGAATATTCCGGCGACTAACCGCACCAAGCCATCGATGGCGAAGTAGTCGGTTTTCACCAGTCCTTCAGTCAACTTTTGACCTGGGCGCATTAAGACCGCTTCGTTAAAGACATCCTGCATCAAGTCCTTACGAGCAATGCGGGTAAAGACCGAAACCTTTTCAGGTGCAACGACTGGTACTTCTTTGCGGTACATGCCGATGGCAAGACCGACGCCAATAATGACAGCAAGAAGTGCCAACGTGGAGACCACGATTGGCTTCATTAATTCTTCGCCACCAACTTCATTGCGTGAATTCAGGACCGGGGCCAGCCAATTGACCAGCGAATTTCCACTATTGAAGAGGAAGCCAGTTGCAACTGAGCCAATAGCAAGGATCACCATTGGCAACCACATCAAAATTGGGGACTCGTGTGGGTGAGCCTTTTCATCCCAACGCTTTGCGCCAGTAAAGGTCATCACCACAAGTCGAGTCATATAGAACGCAGTAATCGCCGCGCCAAGAAGCGTGGCACCTCCCAAGATAATTCCCTTGGTACCGCCCGCGTTAAAGGCGAGTTCAATGATCTTGTCTTTGGAATAGAAACCGGCAAAGGGCGGAACGCCGATAATCGCAAGGTAACCCAGACCAAAGGTTGCGAAGGTGATCGGCATGAGTTTGCCAATACCACCGTAGCGACGCATATTTACTTCATCATCCATGCCGTGCATAACCGATCCAGCGCCAAGGAACATGCCAGCCTTAAAGAATCCGTGAGTCAGTAGGTGCATGATGGCAATGGCATATCCGACAGGTCCAAGACCTGAAGCCAAAATCATGTAACCAATTTGCGACATGGTGGAGGCGGCCAGCGCCTTCTTAATGTCATCTTTTGCCGTACCAATTAGGGCACCGAAAATTAAGGTGATGCCACCGACAATGACCACCAACAAGCGCGCGGTGGATGAACCATCGAAGATGAAATTAGAGCGAGTAATTAAATAGACGCCCGCGGTAACCATGGTTGCAGCGTGGATCAGGGCTGAGACCGGCGTAGGACCAGCCATCGCATCGCCGAGCCATGATTGCAATGGGAATTGTGCAGATTTTCCGGCCGCGGCCAGAAGAAGCATCGCGCCGATTGCAGTGAGTGCTGCTGTAGAAGCATGAGGAGCGCCCGCTTTAACTCCGGCAAATGTCACGGTACCGAATTGCGCGAAGGCGATCATGATGGCCAAGGACAAACCGACGTCACCAACGCGGTTGGCAACAAAGGCTTTTTTGGCCGCGGTTGCATATGCCGGTTTTTGATTCCAGAAGCCGATAAGCAAATAGGAGGCTAGACCAACACCTTCCCAACCGACATAAAGGTTGAGGTAGGAGTCGCCCAGAACCAAGAGCAACATGGCTGCAATAAAGAGGTTGAGGTAGGCGAAGAATCGACGACGATCGTGGTCATGAGACATATAGGCAATGGAATAAATATGAATCAAGGTGCCGACGCCAGTAATCAGAAGAACGAAACAGATCGAGAGCTGGTCAAGGAGCAGCGAAGCATCGACTTTAAATGTTCCGACGGAGATCCAGCTGAAGATCTTTTGGGTAGCAGCACGAGCATCCCCGGTGCGTCCTTGCATGGCAAAAAACTCGGATACACCGATACCGAAGGCGCTGGCAGAGACCAAAGTAGCCAAAATGTGGCCCCACTTATCAGTCTTGCGGCCAAGGAGAAGTAAGAGTGCGGCGCTAAGGAGCGGAAGTGCGATTAAGTAAACCAAGTGCGAACTAGTTGTCATGATTACCGTTTCAACAAACTGGCATCATCAACTGATGCCGATCGACGGGAGCGATAGATCGTGACGATAATCGCGAGTCCAACTACAACTTCGCAGGCAGCCACAACCATCGTAAAGAAGGAAGCGACTTGGCCATCGAGGTTGCCATTTATTCGTGCGAAGGTAACAAATGCCAGGTTTGCAGCGTTGAGCATTAATTCGATGCACATGAAGACGACAATGGCGTTGCGGCGAACGACGACCCCAATTGCGCCGATGGTGAAGAGAATGACAGAGAGATAGATGTAATTGGAAAGATCCATTTAGTTCTCCTCCTCTTCCTTCTGTTGTAATTCAAAGATTTTGCTGGTGATCATGTCCCCACGAGCTTCAAGCACACTGGAAATTGAAGTTGGTGCCGGAGATCCATCGGGCAGAAGTGCCGGAACATCGACCGCGTTATGACGGGCAAAAACTCCGGATCCAGGCAGGCCAGCTGCGGCGGCAAGTGATGCACCACGGAAACGAGCGATGGAAAGATCGCGCTGGTTATTGCGCGAATGAACTTTCTGGCTGTGGGCCAAGACCATTGCACCAAGTGCTGCAGTAATGAGGAGTGCGGAGACAACTTCAAATGCCCAGACATATTTTGTGAAGAGTTGTTCGGCAAGACCTTGAACATTGCCGCCTTGATTAGCCGATGCCAATCCGACGGCAGAACGTCCCAGAGTTGCTCGGCCGACGAGGGAAACCAAAAGCCCACCTAAGCCCACAGCAGCGACGATCGCAGAAGATCGTTGACCTTTAATATTTTCGACGAGCGAATCAGAACTATCGACGCCAACCAACATCAAAATAAAGAGGAAGAGCATCATCACCGCGCCGGTATATACGACAACCTGGACTATGCCTAGGAACAACGCATCTTCGGCAATATAGAAAATCGCGAGCGTAATCATGATCCACGCAAGAAGCAGAGCAGAGTGGACTGCCTTTTTCGCCATCAAAATTCCGAGTGCAGCAAGAACGGCCAGCGGAGCAAGCATCCAGAAAAGCACAGCTTCTGGAGTCTTGGTACTTCCAAGTTGAACGGCAAGATTAAGCATGGCTGGTCGTCTCCTGTGATGGGTGGGAGCCAGGGACTTCACCACGGTAGTAAGTGGTATCAGTGCTATCTGGGTACATTGGGTGCGGCGGCATCAACATTCCTTGACGCAGCGGTGCCAGCAGATCTTCCTTCTCAAAAATCAACTTTGAGCGCTCGTCGTCAGCAAGTTCGTATTCGTTAGTCATAGTAAGTGCCCGCGTAGGACAAGCTTCAATGCAAAGGCCGCAGAAAATGCAGCGCGCATAATTGATCTGATAAACGCGACCATAACGTTCGCCCGGTGAGAATTGCTCTTCGGCGGTGTTGTTGGCACCTTCGACCAAAATGGCATCTGCTGGGCATGCCCATGCACACAGTTCGCAACCGATGCACTTCTCGAGCCCATCTGGGTGACGATTGAGTTGGTGTCGACCATGAAAGCGCGGAGCAGTTGGCTCTTTAACCTCTGGATATTGAACGGTGTTGGGCTTTTTAAACATCGTGACAAAAGTGACCCAGAAACCCAAGAGTTGCTTGAAGAAACCACTTGGTTCTTGATCTGGAATTTGCGTGGAGTCGGCAGCGGCTTTTGCTAATCCGAATTCATCACCACGAGGAGTTATGTCAGTCATTTATTTGCTCCTTAGCGATTTGCGAAATAGCGCTTTGTGAAATAGCGATGTTCGGAATAGCTGGTACTGGGAATGAAGGCTCAGGAAAATCGCCAATTTGATCAAGGATGGCTTGCTTCTTTTTTGATGATTCATAGAAAGAAGTGATGGCCACGATGATGAGAACAATTCCTACGGTAAACCCGGCGATCACCATGCGGTTTTCATTTCGTTGCGACATAACGCGCAATGTAGAGACAACCAAGATCCAGAAGAGGCTAGATGGAATCAATACTTTCCAACCGAACTTCATGAATTGGTCGTAACGCATACGTGGCAAGGTTCCGCGCAACCAAACAAAGAAGAAGAAGAATCCGATGAGTTTGATAACAAACCAGACCATCGTGAACCAACCACCAAGCCAGCTCTCGGTGAAGCCAAGACCTGGAATCGCGTGATATCCGCCCATAAAGAGGGTGGTTGCGAGTGCCGAAACACCAACAATGTTGACGTATTCAGCCAAGAAGAAGAGCGCAAATTTAAGTGACGAGTACTCGGTATGGAATCCACCAACGAGCTCGCCTTCGGCTTCGGCCAGGTCAAAGGGCGCACGGTTGGTTTCGCCAACCATCGAGATCGCGTAGATGACGAATGATGGGAAGAGAACCACCGAGAACCACCAATGGTGCTGAGCGGCGACGATGTCAGAGGTAGACATAGAGCCGGAATAAATAAAGACCGCTACCAACGAGAGGCCCATGGCCACTTCGTAAGAAATTACTTGAGCGCTGGAACGCAGACCACCGAGAAGTGGATAAGTAGATCCCGAAGACCAACCTGCCAAAACAATTCCGTAGACGCCAACCGATGCAATCGCCAGAACGTAGAGAACGCCGACTGGAATATCGGTAAGTTGCATCAACGTTTTGTGACCGAAGAGATTTACATTTCCGGTAAAAGGAATAACCGCAAAGGACATGAAGCACGTAGTTGCGCTAATGATTGGGGCAATAATGAAAACGATGCGGTCTGCAGCTTTTGGAATGAGATCTTCTTTCAGCGCCAATTTCACACCATCGGCAAGAGACTGCAGTAGACCAAATTTTCCGGTGCGGTTTGGTCCGACTCGTTGCTGCATAAAGGAGACCCAACGTCGTTCTGCCCAAATTGCTAGCAAGGTGCATACGACGCAGAAAACGAAGATCAAAAGCCCTTTAACCAGAATAATCCAACCTGGATCAGTACCTAAGAGTTCTGAAGCGTTCATGCCTTCACCACCGATACGACTACGCCACCGACATTGCCGAGAGTGGCAATGGCTTGTGAACCTTCTGAATTCCGTGG
>JBAXAO010000062.1:0-6369 GCA_037142435.1 Actinomycetes bacterium
CTGGAGCAATGATTTTTAGGACTTAAGTAATAGGAGTTGGGAGAGATTTTCCCATCGCGCTATTTGGCATCCGTCAGTTCGAGAGAATGTTGATCGGAATTTCTTGCCGGACCAGGTGCCGGTCAGTGTTGCCTTTTCTGGCCCACCGTAAATTTGGGTACAGGCGTACCCAGCTGGGGTTGGTGATAGCGCCTTAATGCCCAATTTTAATAATTGCGAACAAGCCGCTTTCGCATTTGGGTGAGTTCCGCTAACTGGTGAACAATTTAGCGTCCAGGACTTTGTCGATCCACTCCCATTACTAATGACTTCGGTAAGTTGGATCTTTGGCTTCGCTGTGGCTGCGCTGGCGCTCAGTCCGGAAGTCGTGAAAATTGTGAAGGAAAGCATCACGCTGAAGAAGATTCTCATTTGTACCTTTCCTTGAGAAGATAAATTTTAGCCTCAAAACCACTGTTCGGTATCGGGAAATATTGCCGAATTCCCTAGATAGGCTTGTCAAATGATCAAGCAGCGCAAACTCGGCCCTTACACAGTTTCGGCAATCGGTATGGGTTGCATGCCGCTCTCGTTCCCCCATGACCGAGACCCAAACCTGGTAAACGAACCAGATCGGGCAATTGCCGTTATTCACGCCGCACTAGATGCCGGTATTACCTTGATTGATACCGCTGATATTTATGCACCATCCTGGAACACCATGGGACATAACGAAGTATTAGTTGGTCAGGCTTTCCACAGCTGGAGCGGAACCACCGAACAGAAGTCAAAAGTAGTTCTTACAACAAAAGCTGGGATCACCCGAGAAAAAGATGGCTCAATGTTTGGCATATCCGGAAGAAATGCCTCAAAGCATTATCTATTCCGAGCCGTTGAAGCATCCGCCTACAAGATGGGGCTTGCCAAAATCCCGCTGTGGCAACATCACCGAACTGATCCATCAATTTCATACGAAGAGCAATTCGAAAATGTGATGTCGCTGAAAGAGCACGGTTATGTGGCAGAAATTGGTTTGAGCAATGTAAGCGCCGAGATGTTGCGGCACGCGATTAAGGCTGGTGGCACGCCTGCTGATGGTGGCATCATTTCAGTGCAGAATGAATACAGCCCAAACTATCGTCATTGGGGTGAAGTAATTGATATCTGCACTGAATATGAGATTGCATTTCTTCCTTGGTCACCGCTCGGTGGCGGTCGGAACTTCAAGCGACTTGGGAGCGGTGAGATCGGCGCCTTCAAATCAATGGCAGATAGTAAGAACGTTTCGCCATTCGCACTGACAATTGCTTGGCACTTGGCTCAATTCCCAACATCGATTCCAATTCCTGGGGCCTCAAAAGCTACTTCAATTTTGGACTCGCTCGAGGGAACGAAGATCGATCTCACGCTGGCTGAAGTTGCTGAACTCAATCTGAGTTGCCCAACGGATACTCCAATTAACTCGGAACTACTTGATATCGCGAAGGTTGGAAAGTAAGTCACTGATAGCTAATTCTTCTAAACCACGCTCAAAATGAGTAACTGAGACCCAATCTTGATGAGATCGCTTGCTAACCGAAGAGAAAGATTCCAGTTGCAGTCATAACCTTAACTTCTACTTCTGGAGGGGCTATGGCTCAATTATTAATTTCGCAAATGATTAACGCACCGGTTGAAAAGGTTTGGCCACTGGTTTCTGATCTCTCAAAGCATCCATTGTGGTCACCCAAGCCACACAGCATCGAACTTATTTCAGGCACGGAGGGTGCAGTAGGTAGTCGTTATAAGTCCGTTGGAGAAGTACCGCCAGCTGATAAGCATCACAAGAATGAAGTGGCAATTACCGAAGTAATTCCCAACTCAAAATTTGTCTTTGAAGCTTATGATGAAAATGGGACTTTCATTAATACCTTCACTTTAGAGGCCGTGGGATCTGGAACTAAAGTCACTTTCCAACATGACTTTCCCAAAATGGTTGGGATGGGACGAATTTTGCTTCCATTACTTCTGCCGATCGTCGGTAAGCGAGATGCCATGGTCAGACTCGGACAGTTGAAAGCTAAGGCAGAAGAGAAGTAAATCTCTTAGAGGGAATCCACCGCCTTATTTGCAAATGGGTTCTGTGCGGCTGTTAATCCATAACCAATACTGACCGGCAAGGTTGCGCCAGACTTTAACCAACTGGTTTCTAAGTATTTAGCAGCGAAAGATTTAACTACTTCAGGTGTGAACACTGAAGGCGAAATTTGAATATTGTTTGAGATTAGATTGAAGTGCACATGCGTACCGCCGGACGAACTTGGAGGAACGTACATATAGGCCAGAATGTCACCCTTCTTAACTTTTTGTCCTTGCTTTACCTTAATAAAAGCTTCATAAAAGTGAGGTGCCGGCTCCATCACCAAAGGTTCCAAACTGTAATCGGCCAACATCGGTTTCCCGTCTAAAGCGCGAGCGAAAGCCAACACAACACCATATTTTTGGTGACCGTCTCCGTTACCTGTTTGCATAGTGAACAAAGGTGTTACTAAATCAACCACGCCATCTTCAAAAGCGCGGACCACCGGATAGCCCGTCACATTCTCTTTGCCGCCGGTGTTAGTCCATATGCCATCGGCATTGCTCCAATGAACATGCAGGCCAGAATGCGGAGCTTTTGAATTCGCCCCGAGAAATGGAATCGTTATGACGGCTTTACTGAAATCGACTGGGAAAACGGAAGTTAAATTCTTTTGAAAAGTGGTTATCGAAGGAAGATCCGCATATGGATTAATTATTCCTTGTTGTTGATTTTGCGGCGGATTTGGGCTGCTGGTTGTTGGCGACTTGATCCAAACCAACTTCTTATTCTTTAAGGCACAGATCATTTTCTTGGCGCCGGAGCCGTATTGATTTCCTACTGGACCGCATTTACCACCCAAGACCGGGCTGGCAGCGTTGGCATAACTCATGGCGGAAGTGAGAGTTAAAGCCACAACGATTGCGGCAATCTTGCGCATTAAATGCTTCTTTCCAGACGTTTGCCAAGAACATATACCTATGTCGGGATATTGGGCTCAGTGCCGGCACTCATTCCGTTTGCGCATTTCACACGCGGATCAGTAGCGTGGCGGAATGGCCATCGACAACCCACTCCTTGGTGTTCGAGTAGCTACAGAATTAGATATCGACGGGATCGTCGAAACCTTCACCTCTGCCTTTTTCAATGATCCGTTATGGGGACCCACTTTTCCAGATGCCACTCTGCGACCCACACAGGTAGCCGCGTTCTGGCGACTATTTACCACTTCTGCGATCCGGTATCCCTGGACGTTTGTAACTGAACACTGCGAATCTGCTTCACTGTGGATTCCGGCAGGTGGTGAAGACCTCACTCGTGAAGAGGAAGACTCTTTCGAAGAGTTCCTTGTGGAAATCGCAGATCGTCAGATTGCCGACAATATTCTTTCAATCACTGCGCTTTTCGCAGCAGCTCGCCCGACTGAACCGCATTACTACTTGAGCTTGTTCGGCACGCACAAGGATCACCGCGGCCAGGGATCGGGTATGGCTCTATTGCGCGAGAACCTTGCACGCATCGATGCTCTGAACGCACCGGCATACCTCGAGTCCACCAATCCAATTAATATCAAACGCTACGAGAGTGTTGGTTTCCAAGGCCATGGTGGTTTCACTGCCCCTTCGGGCCATGTAGTCACGACATTGTGGCGACCCGCTAACTTGTGAGGACTACACTGAAAAAGTGACCGAACGCCAGAAGTATAAAGTCCTTCAAAAATATGAACATTTCGAACTTCGCACTTATGAGGCATGTGTCGTTGCTCAAATTGCGATGCCGATGAATTACAGCTCAGCGACTAGCGGTGCCTTCCGATACCTTTACAATTACATATCCAAAGGGAATCAAACTTCGACCCCAATCGCCATGACCGCCCCAGTAATTGCTGCCACCGAAGGTTCGCTTGATTCTCAGGAGTGGAGTATTTCTTTTGTTATGCCGGCAGGCTCTGATATCAAAGGTTTGCCCATCCCGGTCGATTCAAAGGTTTTGCTGCATGAAGTTCCAAAACAGGATTGTGTCGCCTTAAGTTTCAGAGGTCGGGCCACAATCGGTCTGAGTAAAAGAAAAGAAGTAGAGCTCCGTAACCACGCTCAAAAAGATCACTTTGTTTTGTCGAAAGAAACAAGAATTTGCCGTTTTGATCCGCCGTTTAAACCGGGCTTTCTTCAATACAACGAGATCGTGATCCCACTACAGGTTTAAGGAGTTGGTTTCCCATTAGGGTTTAAGGTCCTGTGACCGGGGAGCTTTTTCTACTATCTAAGCAAAAGCCAAGTTGCCAGCACTAAACCCGAAATAGCGGTAATGATTTTCAGATACTTCTGATTCATTCTTCGTACGATGATTGGTCCAGTTCTTCCGCCTATGTAGCATCCGATTGCTAGAGGTATTGCCACCAACCAATGTACGTGGCTGGAAAATATGAAGGCAACAGCCGCCACCCCATTTGCGATTCCAATTAGCAGATTTTTCATTGCTTGGGCGACTTTTATTTCAAGGCTTAAAAGCTGCATCAATATGACGATTGTCATGCTGCCAGAACCCGCGCCAAAATAGCCGCAATAGATACCGATCACTCCAGCGATTAATGTGACAAAAATGTACCTCTTTCTAGTTACCTCACTTGAGGATGATTTGCGGGGAATAAGGACTGCAATAGAAGAAAAAATGAGTAGGTAGGGGATAATTATTTTCAAGCTTGTGACAGGAGTGCTAAGCAATAGCAGGGCTCCACAAATTCCACCAATGAAGGTTGCTGGCGCCATCTTCATCAAGAGCTTCTTTTTTGGAAGCCACTCCGGCTTGGAGCCGATGACTGCTCCGATACTTACGAAAGTCAGACTTACGGAATTTGTGACATTCGCATCTAATGGGTTTAGTCCAACGAGCAGAAGTGCTGGATAGCTATAGATAGAGCCAATTCCAGCTACTGAGCCACCTAGCCCAGCGCAGATACCTGCGATGAGAAGAAATAGACCGTGGCCAATCATGTTCGGGATCATTCCAGCAACTTTGAGTGAAACTTAATTTCATACTGATTGCTCTCAAATATCGAGATTGTGCGCTTGAAGGGATTCGAACCCCCAACCTTCTGATCCGTAGTCAGATGCTCTATCCGTTGAGCTACAAGCGCGTGTTGAGAAGGTGAATACTACCTGTTTACTAATTAAGCCCCAAACGAGCCAAATTATTGGTTATTTGCCCCAAGATTCGACCGAAGTTTGCACTGAAGTGCCCATTTGAAGGGACTTTTCGAGCGCTATTGAAATGAGAAAATCTTGGCTGGCCTCGGCCAAGGAATAAGGTTCCGGGCCGGAATTCAACGCCCATGCTGCGGTTTTGCGCATCAAGGTTGCAATGGCAATTTCTTCATCCATCAATCGCAGACCTACAAATGGGTTTTGATAAATCACTTCCCCGTTCAGGGAAATATGTTCTGTGTCATGGCCATCAAGATTTAGATCATGACCTAATTGATAGCGAAAGAATTTTGATTCAACTATTGCGGTTGGACATCGAAGTGAGATTAGATCGTTATCGACGATCTCGCCTTTGCTGCCACGAATAACAATTCTGCGATGCCGCAATTGGTTGTGCCACTGGTTGTCGGTGAAGTCGTAGAGCCCAGATAAGCCATCGCCGAAATCGATTGTTGCAAGAACTGTTTTAGCCAATTTTTCAGATTGATCGGGGCTCCATGCATCTCTGATCAACGGATCTACTAGAGGGGCGACGAATTGGGAAGCGTTGATCGTTGCTGTGCCAAATCCAGCGCCTAACGTGCCACGCATGATTGAAACAGCATGGTAATCATGAGTTGATGAGACTTGCACTGAAGTGGGAGTCCCGATAACTCCAGTTTTGATTGCGCTCAACCTGGCAGCGTGACCAGGTAAGAGCAGATATTGCTCAGCGACTTGAACCAGTTGAGATGAGCCAACTTTTTGCCAAAGTTTTCGCAATCCATCTAAGTCGGCGGCCGGCGGCGTTTCGCAGAGAACTTTGATATCTGCGGCGACCAACTCCGAAACAATTTTGGGGTTTACCTCGCGCGGTACCGCGACAATTACAAAATCTGGCTTTACTGCAGCCAACAATTCTTTGATTGATAAAAAGGTTGGCACGTTCCATTTTTCTTGAATCGCGGAAACTTTAGCTGGGTCGCGAAGAACGATGCCGACTAGTTCAAATTCATCAGGAAGCAACTGCGCTAGCCGAAGATAGAACTCCGATCGCCAACCAGTTCCGACAACCGCGATCTTTGCCGGGTTGCCATTAGGCAAGCAGGTTACCTAGTTTCAGAAGCTCTTCGCGCGAAACTGCCTTAA
>JBAXAO010000063.1:0-6105 GCA_037142435.1 Actinomycetes bacterium
AGGTGATGCCCTTCCAAGCAAACATCTGCAATTCTGGGTAAACCGGATCGTGTTGCACGGTTACTGGCAAAGTGCTTTGACCTAGCGAGATGTAACCAGCCTTAGCATCGCCAAAGTAGGTCTTACGAACCAAGGAAAGACGCTCTAGTGGGTCATATCCACCTTTTACTGCGCGATCGCAGTCCGTCCATTCATTGTCACCAATGGTGTAAACGATGGGCTTGGCAAACTTGTCAAAGAAATCAGTCTTGATGCGCTTATAAGCAGCATCGTCGCACTTGTCGCCCTTGCCAGACATTGTGTCACCGGAGAACAAAGTGAAGGCAACCTTCGAAGCGTTGATCTCATCGATCACGGCAGGGGTCTGTGCTTGGCCTTTGGCGTCATAAGGCATATCGCCAATGAGAGCCAAAGAGAACTTAACTGGGAAGTTACTTCCCGCAGCTCCTGCGTTAACAGAAGCGATTGCTCCGACAGCCACAAGGACGGTCGCAACCAGTAGCGTGCGAATGATTGATTTCTTGCTGATGAGTTTGGTCATGGTGGAACTGTCTTGAAAGGAGGTGAACTCCGAGTTACCTGAGAGTCGCATGTGGGTTAACTGGCGGAGAACAAATTATAAGCCAGACTAGAACCATGAGACTCCCCAAGAAATGGTTCCTTGCCGCCATAGCGATTTCCTCGATAGCGGCAGCCACGTTTGCGGTTGCGACTGGTTATCCCGCTCTGACTAAAGTCGTGGTTCTGGATTGCGGCACTCATTCGGTAAAACCAGATACCTTGACGATCTATTGCGCCGACTTTGGAGTAAACGTAAACCACATCAAGTGGAGCAAATGGACGAAGGCTGGCGCAATTGGAACGGGCATTTATTCGGCCAATAACTGCACCCCAAATTGTGCTGCAGGGAAAGTCGCTTCTGTTAGCGTGAAGTTGACCTTAGGCGCAGCCAAACCGATTAAGAGTGAATACGTGATGAGTACGCTCAACATCGCCAGCAGTAATGGCAAGTTCCTTCCGCTATTAAAAAGGAACTCGGACAAGTGGGTATTGCAGTAGGGATCTTGTAACTCCCTCTTACAAGTGGGATATTTGTGCCGAGCCGAAGGAAGGCGCGCTATGACACTACACGTTACGCATGAAGCTCTCTCTCTGCTCCAAGAAAGTGATGCGTGGAAATCGTGGCCCTACGCAATTTCAAATCGTCTCACCCCAGAAGATGCCTATGGACCAAAAGGAAGAATCTCTTTCATTTGGGGTACGGAATTCAAAGACGCTGAAGATTTGGAGTGCGCCTTATGCACGAACATGGGTGGTGGCGTCCCGCATCAAATCATTAGGAGTCTTGTAGAGATTTGTGTTTCCCTAGAACTTAAAGAATAAGAGTGAATCGATAACTCACGAACAAGACGCATAGACAAAGGAAAGCTGTGTATGGTTTATGACGCGCTATTTGACCTGAGATTTTGCCTTTGCAAACTTGCAGGCATCGACAACAGCATTCATTACTTTTGGGTCAGACAAACGAGAAAGGGCAATTTTCGGGTATGCACCAAAATTCTTGGCTCGAATAGCTTCAGAGTTTACTTCTGGAACGTCTCTTAACAGATCCAGCAGATCACTCACGAATTCGTATTCCCTCATGTCTCCAAAGGCAACTTCTAAAGTCGCAATGTCATAAGTGTGAAAGAAAATTGGATAGCGAAAATTCTTTCCGGATCTAAATCTTGAGGCTCCAGACGGAGTCCCAGCTTTCGTCCCCACCCAATCAAGTCCCTCATTTTTTAGGGCGTCTAATAGTTCATTGAATTTTGGAAGGCTTGATGGTTCATTGGTATTGAGCCAAGCCCGCAGGTCGTCTAACGTCCAAGAAATTCGAGCGGAGTAAGGATCCAGTCCGGGCTTGCTAGCCTCGTAGCCAAAGGTTTGGGGAATCACTACTTCGACGTCGCCTTCGCCATGCCGCGCTAATTCAATTAACGCCACCCGAGTTGTTGAATCAGTCTTTTCATTTACATAGATCGTCATTTGCTTTAGGGGCTCGTTAATAGCGTCAACAGCGAGTAGCAAGGTAAACCGGGCGGCTCTTAAATTATCTGCCACTGTTAGTGCTAATGGAGTTTCGTTAACGAGAATATTTTCTAAGTTAGGTCCGCCGCGCTTTATCCAGCGATCATGAAAATCTTCAAAGTTCATGGATCGAAGACTCGCCGCATAATCGATTATTTGCCCAATAATCTTTCGCCGCACTTCCGGGTTGCTGGCCAATTTGCACTCTACGAGGGTGATTGAGCCATCTATAGAATTAATTATCAAAATATCTATCGGTCCGGAGTAAGTGTCATATTCCAGACAAACGAAGGAATCGGCGCTTACACCTGGAAGCAACTCCGGAAAATCGGCGATCATCTTTACAAGATCAGCCTCGTTCGTGTACCCAGAAATTGTTGGGCTGGTCCATTTCCCACCTTGACGCCGGAACAGTATTTCTGACATTTACTTATCTCCTCTGTTCAGAGCCCCGCGGTTCCTGGAAATTCCATTTTAATCGACCCAATCTTCTTTTTAGGTCATAGACGAGTGAAATATCGATCCCCAATACCGGGTGAAACGGCATTCAAATGGTCGCGATAAAGTACGTGTTCTTCTAGGAAGCTCCATGGTTGACCAAAGTTTTTGATCTCCAGGCGTTTTCCACATTGGCACTTGAGGAAGAACTTTGTAGTTTCACCTTTCCCTGTACGGGCAAACTCAGTGTGATGTCCCGGCTCGTTTAGGTGGCTTCGAAGCGAGTTTGCCGATGGAAAAGTTTCATTTGCCCGTGGGAAATAGTTTTTGAAGCCTTCCCAACCACATTCAAGACAAATGATATCGGCGGGAATTCCGATAATCGCGCACCCTGCGCTTTTGTATCGACTTTCGTCAATTGGCTCAAATCGCATACCGTAGATCAACTCTCGCAGCTGTCCCCGTAAGCCACATCCTGGGCATTTGCGAGTTTTCATGGCGGAGTAAGTTAGTCGAATCATGATGTCTCCCTATTCATTCCAGTTGGTTTCATTCCAGATCCACCCATCGGTTTGGTTTTGTTGAATCAAAGTGTGGAGTCGCGACCAATTCTCACTTTGACTCTGCTTCGCGGTTGCGGCCAAATCTTCGATGGAAGTGAAGCCCGCAATCTCCAAGAATGACGAGACCGAGCTATTTATGGAATGAGTGCATTCGGTTCCTGCCCCACCGGCGGGGCTGCCAAGTAGGTAGCACGCAAGTTCTATGCTCGATTCACTAAGGGTTAATTTGTAACTATCAAACTTTCCATCCTGAAAGTGAATGATCTCTTTTGAGGGATCATCATCAATATCTGCCAAATTATTTCCACCTTTCGCCGCACTTGTTGCACTGGAAGTACCAATTTGCAAAATTCCACTTCTGGTCAATGTCCATGGATCTACACATTGGGCACTGATGGTTGGCTACATTTCCCATGCTGTTCCCTCGTTGAATAATATTGAGTTTGGCCCAACTATCCGAGAATTTCTCGGATAGTTGCGATTTGAACTTCGACTTTCTTGGCCTCTTCGAATCTGTTTAGGTTTCGATAGAGCATGAGATATTCGTTTTGAATATCTAACATCAGATCCCAGTCATTTGAACTGGAAGCGATGTAGTCAGCTTCGCAAAGCTCGTCTCCTACTTGGTCAAAATTCCCCAGGGTCATCTGAGCCTTGGCCTTGCTCAATGCCGACCTGCATAGGTACTGATTGTCTTTCTTCATCGAAGCAATCGCGTAACAACTTTCGGCATTTTCCAAACCGGCTGCTGGTTGTCCAGCTGCAATATAAGTTTCTGCGAGGTAGTGGTAGACCCAGGATGCTTCATAAAGTTGTCTACGACTTCGAAATATGTCGCGAGCTTGGCTTAAAGTTGTTATTGCCTGGTCGTACTTCTTGAGGCGGAAGTAGCACCTTCCTGCGTTGTAGAGATCTATGGCAAGAAATTCCTCATTGCCATCTATCTCTAGTATCCGAACCGCTTCTAAGAAACTGGCGAGTGCCATCTCGTAGTTGCCAGCTTCCGAGTACCAATGGCCTTGGACTCGAAGTGTGTCGGACACGTATTGAAAATTACTTTCATTTTGCAGGGAAATCGCTTCATCGAGCACTTGAGCTGCTTCCATGTACCGATGGAGGCAATTAAGAGCATTTCCAATACCCGAAACGGCCCTGGCGTGTTCGACCCCTGGTATCCGAGCTCCCATTTGGTGATAGATCCGGCGAGCTTCCTCGGCCAGAACTAGTGCTTGAGATCCGTTATCTCGATTTACTGCATCTTGCGCGAGCTCCAACAGAACGTGTGCTCGTTCTTCACCTTCAGTTTGTGGAAGTTGATCCCACAATGACTCAATCGAGTCTTCTTCTTTATCTATTGCTTCCCCTTCCTGATTACATAATCGAATCTACATTTAGCCACTGACATTCCAGCCCCTGGGGGATCAGAAGCCCATTTCGATAGCCATTTGGATTTCGGCATCTGACCACTCTTTCTCCGGCTCCGAATCATCCATTTCCTGAATTCCCGCCGAGTCGAGCCGCGCCTCCGTTACGGCCCCCATCCTTTCCAGGAACGATTGTCTTTCGTTTTCGCTTAAAGCCATTTGTTGCCCCTTTATTGCCCCAGTTGCAGATTCAATTGCCAGTTGCATTAATTCCCCTTTCAAGGGAGCCGTAGTGACCCCTCCTGACCTGGTTACGCTAGGCGTAGGCCCGGAAAGTCACGACGGCGTGAGCGTGCATGGCCCGCAGAAGGTCTACATGCTCAAAGTTGTTAATGGTGGAAGTCCAGCCGCAACCGCAAACTGCTTGGAAGGACTCTGGTGCGATAGGCAGCACAAAATTGACGTGCTTCAAGTCAGATTCATTCATGTTTGAAACCCCTTTAGTAGAAAATCAATTAGATCTACTCACGTCTTGTTCAATTCCACCGTGCGGGTGCCGGTTGGCGTGGACTCGCTTGAACCGCGATTTAGTCCAAAAATCTGAGTTATTAGCTTGGCTCAGATACTTTCCTCTTGAGGTCAGACTCCATTTGAAGCGGGACCTCGACGAGTTTTGTGCTCAAGTTCGGGCACTTGCTAACAGTATCACCCAATTTAGACAGATCTCTAGAAGATGGACTTCAAACTTCGTGTTTAGTCTCCTACCGGATGCTCTCCTTCCCATCTCATTCAACGGGCCGCCTTGGATCAACATTGGAATTGCAATAAGTCTGGACTTTGAAAGGAGCCAGTGATTTCCTTGGCCGATACATCATTTCACCCAGGTGAATGAATCTTAGAAATGGGGTCAAAGTGGCAAAGCACAAAGTGGAAATGAGCCAGCCGAAGGATCAAGTAGTCCGCGCGGATATTAAGTTTTCAATAAAAGTAAATGATGAAAAATTGGGCGAATTGCATATCAGCCAGGGGAATATCGAATGGTGGCCAAAAGGGAATAAAGTGAATAAGCGCCGACTCTCTTGGACAAAGTTCGCTGCGCTGTTTGAGGAAAATGGGCGCCGAATTCACCAATAGACAATATTCTTGACTGGTCGGTCCTGAACCTTTAGCTGAAAATTTCAAATATATGAAATTGGATGTCGTACCTTGGACCCCCGGTTCCTTCTTTGTACCAGCTTGGAGAGCAAATGGCACTTACCCAAACCCAGATTGACGCCATTGAAAGTACCGACACCCATTTGCAAATTATTGCGTGCGCGGGCTCCGGCAAAACCGATGTGGTTTCTCGGCGAATTGCTCGAATCGTGAAACTCGGACTTGCAAAACCAGAGGAAATAGTCGCCTTCACCTTCACAGAAAAAGCTGCGGCAGAACTCAAGGAGCGTGTTTACAAGTACATTTCGAAGGAAATTGGCAATACCGAAGGTTTGGCAGACATGTTCATTGGAACGATGCACGGCTATTGCCTTGAGTTGCTTCAGACCTACGTTCCAGAAGTATTCAAATTTTCGGTTCTTTCTGAAATTCAAGCGAAATTGCTGGTTAACCGATTTAGTAATCAATCTGGCCTCACGATGTGCCCCACGCTTTCACCAGGGACTCCCGTTTTA
>JBAXAO010000064.1:0-5912 GCA_037142435.1 Actinomycetes bacterium
AGCGGAGCAGTAACGGGTTAAACTTTTTCTGTAGTCAATCACACAAGAAACCCTCTTTCATTCAATTCATAAGGCTGTAAACTCCCTTTGGTTTGCTCACCTGATCGAAGGAGATCTGTTGAAGCGTTACAAAGTAGCCATTATTGGCGCCGGCCCTGCTGGATATTTCAGCGCACAAGCACTTCAGAATTCTGAAAACGAAGAGCGCGAATTCGCGATAGATATGATCGAACGCCTCCCGACCCCGTGGGGTCTAGTCCGATCGGGCGTTGCCCCCGATCACCCCAAGATTAAGACCGTTTCAAAGGTCTTTGAAAAGATTGCCTCACACCCTAAATTTCGCCTTTTTGGCAATGTTGAAGTTGGTAGCGACCTACAAGTTCAAGATCTGCTGGATCGCTATGACGTAGTAATCATGTCCACCGGGTCATCCATCGGAAAGAAGCTCGGCATCCCTGGCGAGGATCTCCCCGGTTCAATTTCGGCCGCGGACTTCGTCCCTTGGTACAACGGCCATCCTGACTACGTGCACGTATCAGTTCCGCTCGACGGTGAAGTTGCTGTTGTTATAGGCGCAGGTAACGTGGCTATGGACTGCGGCCGTATGTTGGCTTTGGACCCACACGAGCTAGAAACCACGGACACCGCGGAACACGCACTGGCTCAATTGCATGCCAGTCACATTCGCACTGTTTACATCTGCGGACGCCGCGGACCAGAACATGCTGCTTTCACATCTCCCGAGCTTCGCGACCTTCCAAAGTTGCAGCACACCGATGTTTACATGGATGCCAAAGGTGTCGCCGAAGCACTTGCCCGCTCGGAAGCGATCGGCGAACTAGAAAAGGATCTACGCAATAATTTGGAAGCAATGCGAGTTGTGGCTGAAAACGAACATCTCGGCAACGATCGCAAACTCGAATTTAGATTCCTTTCGACTCCGAAAGAAATTCTGGGCACGGATAAAGTTGAGGAAATTGTTTTCGGTATAAACGAGATCCAGGGTGACAAGGTTGTAGATACTGGGATGACTTATTCAATTAAGTGTGGTCTGGTTATTTCTGCAATTGGATACGAGGCGCTGCCTATTCCTGGTGTGACCTATTCCAAAGGAAAAATCGAAAACATCGACGGCCGTGTACCCGGTACAAATCTCTACACCGTAGGTTGGGCAAAACGTGGCCCATCAGGTGTCATTGGTACCAACAAGAGCGATGCATCAGCGGTCGTGGATCTCATTCTCGAAGACTTAAAAGAGCCAAAGGTTTCGGGTGATGTTTCTGAATTAATAGATAGCGACCTCATCGTTGTTAACCAATCCTTCTGGGAGCGAATCAACGAGGCCGAGACCGCCGCCGGCGAACCTCTCGGAAAACCTCGTATTAAAGCGGTTTCTCGCGAGCAATTGCTCAGTTTGGGTCAAGGCTAGGGGTCGAGGTAGTATTCGACTTCGCAACTAGCGCTTGTAGCTCAACGGATAGAGCATCTGACTACGGATCAGAAGGTTAGGGGTTCGAATCCCTTCAAGCGCGCTCCTTTTTACAAAGGGGGTCAAATTGAGATATTTCTTTGGTGCCCTATTTTCATTGCCTGTTATAGCCCTCTTTTTTGGAGCAGTTACCGGCAAAGTGCGAATGACCTCTTGTTGTTCAATATCTGACCCCTCAAAAGATCTACGGATGAATCCCCAGGAATAATGAATCAGTACCACTAGTTCCAACTTCACCATCGCGGGTAGAGAATAAAGGTATGCCCGTATTTGAGACTGATCCCCGAATCGATAAAACGGCTTCGCCATCAATTTCGGCCACGGCTTCGCTCATCGATAGCGCCGATAAAAGTCGCACTCGTCAAGACATAGGAAACAGAAAGCGCTTTGCGCGACTATTCAAAGACTCAAGCGCTCTTGGCGTGACAATTACTCTTACTGATGAAGTGATGCGGATTCACTCGACAAATGAAGCGGTTGCCATCTTTGCTCGCGCCGCAAGGAAAGCTTCAATCAAGGGCTTTGGAGTATTTAATGGATTAGGACTCAAGGCGGGATATTTAGGATCAAAAGTAGCTCCGAAAATGGTCTTAAAAGTAGTTCACTGGAGGGTGAAATCCTTATCGAAAGGATTAATCCTCCCGTATGAGGAACGAGTACTTTCGGGTTATTTATCCAAAAGAACTCGCGATGGGATTCGGCTAAACATTAATGTTCTTGGAGAAGCGGTACTCGGCCAATCGGAGGCCGACGCTCGGCTGAGACAAATTTTGGAGATGATCGCACGCCCAGATGTTAATTATGTTTCAGTAAAACTTTCGGCAGTGGTCGCCCAGATGATCACCATCGACCACCAAGGATCTCTGAATAAAGTTTGTGATCGACTCCGTGTTCTATACCGCAGTGCCAAAGAACACCGCACGTTTATCAACCTTGATATGGAAGAGTATCGAGACTTGGCATTAACGGTCGATGCCTTCATGACTGTGTTATCAGAAAAAGAATTTCTTACCGTTAATGCCGGGATTGTGCTGCAGGCTTACCTACCGGAATCGCATTCCTCCTTTTACGATTTAGTGACTTGGGCCCAGAATCGTTTTGCAAAATCAGGCGGAAGAATCAAAATTCGTTTAGTAAAAGGTGCCAACTTGGCCATGGAGCGAGCGGAAGCCCAGTTGAACGGTTGGACGCCGGCTCCGTATCAAACAAAGGCCGATGTTGATGCTAGCTATTCTCGGCTTTTAGATGCAGCGCTTCGTCCCGAAAACGCGAAGGCAGTGAGAATTGGAATCGCCAGCCACAACCTATTTCACCTTTCTTGGGCCTTGGAAATCGCGAAAACGCGGGGAGTAACTGAGCAAATTGATCTTGAAATGTTGGAAGGTATGGCAAATTCCGAGGCGATCGCGTTAGTGAAATCCGGGCACCCCGTTCTGCTTTATGCACCGGTTGCCAAGAAAGATGATTTTGCTTCGGCTGTGGCTTATCTGGTGAGGCGACTGGACGAAAACACAGCCACAGAAAATTACCTCAGGGCTACATTCGAAATTGGAAGTGACCCAGCAAAGTTTGCAGAACAACGGAAACGCTTTGAAGATTCTGTCGTTGAACGGCACACCATTTCTACGGAATCTAGACGCCACCTCCCTTCATGGGAAGAAGATGAAACATTTTTCAACGAACCATCTGGAGATCCAACAAATCCCCTCTATGTAAAATCAATTACTCACGAATTAGCGCGGGTCATCTCCACAAATGGGCTACATATCCCGATTGTGATCGATGGGAAAGAAATCCGCCATGACGAAAAGGAAATGGGAACGGACCCAAGCGCCAACGGTGCTTTTTGGTATGACTACTCTGTAATTTCAAGAGCTGATGTTGATTCAGCACTGCTTACTTGCCAGAAATCTTCTTGGATGTCGACCGACGCCAATTATCGTCGCGATATTCTAAAAAAGGTGGCGGCGCATATGAGCGGCCAGCGAGCACAAAGCATCGCAATAATGACGCGAGATGCGGGGAAAACCGTCAGTGAAGCCGATCCCGAAATAAGCGAAGCTATCGATTTCGCTCGCTTTTACGCAACAGAAATTGATGACGAGAAAAGCACATCATTAGGTCCCGTCTTAGTTGTGCCACCTTGGAATTTCCCTTACGCAATACCGGCAGGGGGCGTGTTTGCAGCCCTGGCGGCTGGAAATTCTGTGATTCTCAAACCCGCACCCGAAACAGTGGCTACTGCTTGGGAACTAGTTCAGCAAATGTGGGCGGGCGGCATTCCGCATCATGCTCTTCAATTTTTACCCAGTCGTGATGATGAAGTAGGAAAATATTTAGTTACCCACCCCAAGATAAAGGCTGTAGTCCTAACGGGGGCGTTTGCAACCGCCGATCTGTTTACTTCGTGGCGTTCGGATCTAAATCTGCTTGCGGAAACTAGTGGTAAAAATGCAATTCTTATTTCCGCCTGCGCTGACATTGACTCGGCAGTAAAGGATCTCGTTCAATCTGCATTTGGACATGCCGGGCAAAAATGCTCTGCAGCCAGCCTTGGAATCGTTCTCGAAAGCATTTATCGCGACCCATTGTTTATTAAACAATTAGTAGATGACGTTTCAAGTCTTTCGGTAGGGGCTGGATATGACTTGGCTACTGTCGTGGGTCCGATCATTGGCAAACCTGAGGGCTCGCTGTTGCGTGCCCTAACGACATTAGATGAAGGGGAAAGTTGGCTAGTGGAGCCGCTTCAACTCGATGAAGCCGGCTTAATGTGGCGACCCGGGGTTAAAGTTGGTGTGAAACCGGGTTCGTGGAGCCATCTCCATGAATGGTTTGGACCGGTCTTGGGCCTAATGGTTGCTCCAGATTTTGAAACTGCAGTCAATTGGCAGAACGCTACAAATTTCGGCCTCACCGCAGGGTTACATTCTTTGGAACCAAATGAGTTGGGCTACTGGATGGAAAATGTAGAAGCTGGCAATTTGTATATCAACCGCGGGATTACGGGAGCAATAGTCAATCGGCAACCGTTTGGAGGTTGGAAGCAAAGCAGCGTCGGAGCGACTGCAAAAGCGGGTGGAAAACATTATGTAGATTCATTGCGAAACTGGTCACCGATAGAAGACCTGGACCTGGCTAAACGTTCTGCGATGCAATGGTGGGAGAGGATTGGCAGCAAAGCCATTGATTACAGCGGTTTGGATATTGAGAAGAACTATCACCGATATCGCCGTCCGTTAACAGCGATTCATGTGAGGGTTAGTACCGAAACCTCCCCGGAGGAGATCGGGTTTATCAAATTCGTGGCCGACACATTAGGAATCAAAATCGAATTAAGCAATAGCGAGCAAGAACCGCTACATCAATTTGTTGATCGTCTTTCCGGGAAAGTTCGTTGGCTTAGCCATGAACCTGCGCCAGCTAGTGAGCTGTTGACTAACGGGGTATCGCTGGATCGACGTCCAATAGCTCAGCGAGGCGACATTGAATTTCCGCGTTGGCTCCTCGAGCAAAGCGTGAGCATTACTTACCATCGGTATGGAAACATCAATGGTGGTCCTAAAACACCTTGCCGCGGATTATCGCAACGGACTTGAACATAACTTTCTTCAAGGCAATTAATACTCGGTCGGTGACCGAATCAATTCACTAAAGGTTCGTCAGCGGGATTAAGATCTCGTTGTAGTGCAGGAAGCCGGGCTTAAAGGGCGGATCAAAACGGCAAATTCTCGTCTCTTTCGACAAGATAAAGTTCTCATTCTGAGCATAGCGACGTAAATCTGCCTCCTTTTCCTTACACAAAGAACTCGTGGCTCTACCTCTAAAAATCAAGGCGACACAATCCTGTGCTGGCATATCCCGAAGTACGACATTTGAATTATTCGGAGTCGGCAGGTGTTGGATAGAAGACCCTGCGGGCATAACAAAAGAGATACTCCATTCCTGGGAATCCAGTCCGCCGTCCGAAGTAGCAATAACTGGCGCCGTCATCGCGATTGGCGTAGAAGTTGTATTTCCTTTGGATATGTAGTTAAAAAGGTATCTAAATGCTCCACTTGTGGCCGATTTGTAATCCGCAGGCATCACTACTTGTGCAATAACACAAGCCTCATATCTACGTGATTCAAAGTGCTTATATTTTTGAAGAACCTCGAATTTCTGTCGCTCTGTCATTTTTAAAGTCTAAACCTCAAGAGCTTTCTAAAAAGACTAAAGAGCAGGGTAGACACCCCTTGGTCTATTTCAGTTCGGGCTGGTGATCTTCGGATCTACCAAGGGAATTATTTCTCTGTTAATCCCGCTCAGAAGATTGGTCTTCGCGAGAAGATCCATATTCAGATTTTGACTTGAAATTCTTGCTCTTAGATCTTTCGTCTTCCCGCTCGCTCTTGAATTGGCGTGGTTTTCCAGTGCGGGTGGG
>JBAXAO010000065.1:0-5779 GCA_037142435.1 Actinomycetes bacterium
TTTAAGAGTGGAATTACTCCCACACTCGTTTTTTTAAGAGTGGAATTACTCCCACTCAATTGTCCCCGGCGGTTTGCTAGTGACATCCAATACAACTCTGTTGACCTCTCGGACCTCATTCGTAATTCGGGTAGAGATTTTCTCTAACACCTCGTATGGAACTCGGCTCCAATCAGCAGTCATAGCATCCTCAGATGAGACGGGCCTGAGAACTATGGGGTGACCATAGGTTCGGCCATCGCCCTGAACTCCGACGCTACGAACATCAGCTAGAAGAACGACCGGGCACTGCCAGATCTCTCTATCTAACCCTGCCAATTTTAATTCCTCGCGAGCGATGGAATCGGCTTTTCTCAAGATTGTAAGTCGATTCTCAGTAACTTCACCGACTATTCGAATCGCCAAGCCTGGACCTGGGAATGGTTGACGCCACACAATCTCTGCTGGCAACCCTAATTCCAAGCCAGCTTCGCGGACTTCATCTTTGAAGAGAGTACGTAGGGGCTCAATCAACGTGAATTGCAAATCATCAGGCAGCCCGCCCACGTTATGGTGCGACTTAATGTTTGCGGTGCCTGTGCCGCCACCGGATTCCACCACATCTGGGTACAAGGTCCCTTGAACAAGAAAATCAATACCTTCGTGTTCTGAAATTTCGCGAGCAGCGGCTTCGAAGGCTCGGATAAATTCAGCACCGATAACTTTGCGTTTGGTTTCAGGATCTGTGACGCCAGCCAGTTTCTCTAGAAAACGTTCGCGGGCATCGACAACTTTCAAAGCAACACCAGTTGCTTCAACAAAATCACGTTCGACTTGCTCGGCTTCGCCTTCGCGCAACAAACCATGATCAACGAATACACATGTAAGTTGGGATCCGATAGCTTTTTGCACGATCGCGGCAGCAACTGCGGAATCAACTCCACCTGATAGACCACAGAGAACGTGGCGATCGCCCACAATCTTGCGAATCTTCTCTACTTCAGTAGCAACAATATTCTCCGAATTCCAGGTGGGTTTACAGCCAACTACATCGATCAACCAAGTACGAAGAATCTCTTGTCCATTTTCAGAGTGAAGGACTTCGGGATGAAATTGCACGCCGGCAAAAGTGGCATCACTATTTTCGAATGCGATAATCGGAGTGAGAGAAGTTTCTGCTGTAGAAGAGAAACCTGTTGGGGCTTGGGTGACGCTGTCGCCGTGGCTCATCCAAACGTTGAATTCAGTAGGAAGAGAAGAAAGCAGCTTGGAAGGGTGGGTCAACTTCAGTGAAGTGCGACCGAATTCAGATTTTCCGGTTTGCGAAACCGTCCCGCCAAGTGCTGCTGCCATGACTTGAAAGCCATAACAAATTCCGAAAACTGGAATACCTAAAGAAAAAATTGCGCTATCAAATGTTGGGGCACCCTCGGCATAAACACTGGAAGGGCCACCCGAGAGAATGATCGCTGTTGGCGATTTTGCTTGAACCTCTGCGGCAGAAATGGACGAGGGAACTATTTCGGAATAGACCTGTGCTTGCCGGACTCGGCGCGCGATGAGTTGGGCGTATTGGGCCCCGAAATCAACTACGAGAACCAAGTCATTGTCACGCACGATCGATAACAACCTCTACTCGTTGGAATTCTTTGAGGTCGGAATAACCAGAAGTTGCCATAGCGCGACGCAACGCGCCAAATAAATTCATCGAGCCATCGGATGTATGCGAAGGTCCGAGCAAGATTTCATCGAGTGTGCCGACCGTGCCAACGTGAACTCTGTCCCCACGAGGTAGTTCGGAGTGGTGAGCTTCTGAACCCCAATGCCAGCCTTTGCCTGGAGCCTCGCTGGCGCGGGCAAGCGGTGAACCCATCATGACTGCATCGGCGCCGCAAGCAATCGCCTTCGCAATATCGCCGCTGCGACCTACAGATCCATCGGCGATGACGTGGACATACCGACCGCCAGATTCATCCATGTAATCTCGACGGGCGGAAGCTACTTCAGCAACAGCTGAAGCCATGGGAACAGCAATTCCTAAAACAGTACGCGTGGTGTGTGCGGCTCCCCCACCAAAACCAACTAAGACTCCAGCGGCGCCAGCGCGCATTAGGTGCAGGGCACCTGTTCCGGTTGCACAACCACCAACGATGACAGGGACATCAAGTTCGTAAATAAATTTCTTGAGATTAAGCGGAGCATTCTTGGTAGCAACATGCTCGGCGCTAACCGTGGTACCGCGAATAACAAAGATATCTACGCCAGCGTCGATTACTACTTTGTGAAGTTCAGCGGTGCGCTGTGGCGAAAGCGCAGCAGCTACGGTGACACCAGAGGCACGGATTTCAGCAATGCGGGCTTTGACGAGTTCGGGAATTATCGGCGCTGAATAAAGTTCCTGCATACGGCGGATGGCTTGTTCTTGGGGCATCGATGCAATTTCGCCCAGTGGAATTCGTGGATTCTCGTGACGAGTCCATAGACCTTCAAGGTTAAGAACTCCGAGGCCGCCAAGTTTTCCGATCGCAATTGCGGTCTCTGGCGAAACAACCGAGTCCATAGGAGCGGCCATCATGGGAAGTCCAAATTTATAAGCATCGATCTGCCAGTTGATGGAGACTTCCTCGGGATCCCGAGTACGGCGACTTGGAACTATGGCAATGTCATCGAATGAATAGGCAACGCGTGCGCGCTTTCCTGGACCGATCTCAATCTCGTTCATGGCAGTTACTTTCCTTTACGGCTGTAATTGGGAGCTTCGGCAATATCGAGAACATCGTGCGGATGACTTTCTTGCAAACCTGCTGAAGTAATCTGAATTAATTGACCATTGCGTTGTAAATCTAAAATAGTGGCAGCGCCGGCGTAACCCATTCCCGAACGTAGTCCGCCCACAAGTTGATGAACAACCGTGGCCAGCGATCCTCGATAGGCAACTTTGCCTTCAATGCCTTCTGGCACCAATTTATCTTCAGATAAAACGTCATCTTGCATATATCGATCTTTGGAATAAGACTTTTGTTCGCCTCGAGATTGCATCGCACCCAGCGAGCCCATTCCGCGATAAGCCTTGAATTTGCGGCCATTTAATTCAACAAGTTCTCCTGGAGATTCATCGCAACCAGCAAGCAGTGAACCCAACATGACGGTATCTGCACCAGCAACAATTGCCTTTGCAATGTCGCCTGAGTATTGCAAGCCACCATCAGCAATTAATGGAACATCAGCCTTAACGCACGCTTTGTGGGCTTCCATAATGGCAGTGATTTGCGGAACGCCAACACCAGCAACAACGCGAGTTGTACAGATGGACCCTGGACCTACTCCCACTTTTACCGCATCCGCACCGGCGTTAATTAGCGCTTGCGCCCCAGATCGAGTTGCAACATTGCCGCCAATAATTTCAATGTGTGGGTATTCCTTCTTGATGCGAGAAATAGCGTCAAGCACTGCGCGGTGGTGGCCATGTGCGGTGTCTACAACGATCACATCGACTCCGGCTTCAATCAACGCGAGCGCGCGGGCAAATCCATCATCGCCAACTCCAACAGCGGCACCAACAATGCCACTCTTCTTGACCGCTTGGACGTGCTGGACTTGCTCTTCAATAGGAAGGTTGCGATGAACGATGCCAATACCGCCAGCTTTAGCCATTGCGATAGCCATAGCGGATTCGGTCACGGTATCCATGGCGGATGAGACCAAGGGAATCTTGAGCGAAATATTGCGAGTCAGGCGAGTCTCGGTGTTAACCTCGCTGGGAACAACATCGGATGCATCAGGAAGAAGTAGGACATCGTCGTAAGTCAGCCCCAACATCGCAACCTTGTCGCGGACGCCTTCAATCATTGGGGAAGTCTAGTGGGAGCCTTAAGCGCCAATCGCCCGGGCAATTTCCTGACGAGCGCTGACCAAATCGCTGGCATACACCGCATTATTGCAATCCGTACCTAGCCAACCTGGCCCACCCACAATTATTCGAGGCGCAGGTCTGATCGCCGGAATATCATGAACAAAATCAAGGCTGGCATTCTCTTTGAGCTGAGCCCAAAGGAAAATTGCGGGCGGAGCAGAGCGGCGAATAACTTCGTTAAGGGCGCTCTGTGGAGTCCGAGCGCCCAAGAATTGCGAATCAATATTGATCTCGGCCAAGGCGGCAGCAAGGGCACGCAACGCAAGGGAGTGAATCTCTTCGCCGACGCAGGCCAGGAGCGCAGGACGGGCATTTATTGGATTTTTTAATTGGCTCAGGGGTTCGGCCAAGACCCGTTTCACGATTTCGGTGACAAAGTGTTCGATCTCGATGCCCGATCCATCATTGGCCCAATCTTCGCCGATCCGAACCAGCAACGGCATCAGCACACAGTTCCAGGCTTCGACGACCCCATTGTCGGCGATCTCCTTGCGAAGAACGCTCTCTAAAATTTCACGATTGAAGGCGTGAGCGGCGCGGAAAAGAATGTCGGTCTGCGAATAATCCACGTGTGGGCAAGTGCCGGAAAAAAGTGGTTTTGATTCGGGCAGAGAAACCTCGCCCGATTTGGCGCGCTCGGCCGCTTCGGCTGGCGCTACACCCATGATGACTAATCTGCGCATGGCACCGAGCACGGCTACATCCTCGGGGCTGTATCGGCGATGATCGCCGGCGCTGTGAATAGTCGGACCTAATCCGTAACGGCGATCCCAGGTCCGAAGGGTGGCGGGGGCTACCCCGAGCATCCGAGCTACTGCGGCGACGGTCAACTCACTGTTGTCGAGAGCGGTACCGTCACTGGTCTTCACGCGCTAATCGTCTAGGAGATGCACCATTTCCACCACCCGAAAAGTAGGTTTTCCTGCTAAATCCCTGAGAGTTAGCACTAATGGCTTGAACAACCTATGAAGCGGTTGTACAGTGCTCCCATGACCGAGTTATCCCGCTTGCCTAAGCCAGTTGCCTCCGTTTGGGAATGGCAACAAAGCGGCGCCTGCCGCGAACTGCCCACCGAAATGTTCTTTCACCCAGATGGCGAGCGCGGCCCTAGACGAAGGAATCGCGAAAATGCAGCCAAGGCGGTCTGTGCCTCTTGCCCTGTTATCGCAGCCTGCCGCGCTCACGCCCTCTCGGTGCAAGAGCCTTATGGCATTTGGGGCGGTCTCTCTGAGGATGATCGTCTAGCAATTTTGGGTCACGATGAAAGCGACACTTTCTCTACTGCATCCTAAGCCTTAAAAAATACCAAAGCGCTTCTTCTTCGCCGTGCGCTTTGCCTTCTTGGCGCGCTTTTCGCTTTCCGCCAATACCTCTTGCATGCTTTCAGAGCTATAGGTGATTGGCTTTTCTAACTCTTCTTTCCACTGATCAACCGGCGGCGCTTCATATTCCGTGTGAGAGAAGACTGGGTCTAATTTATATTTCTTGCCGCAGAGCGGGCACTTCAATTGATCCGAGCGCAGGGTATTTCCGCAATTAGGGCACTGCCAACTTCCTGATCCCAACGACCCCGAACCCATACTCATACATTCACCATAATGCATAAAAATAAGCCCCACCATAAATGGCAGGGCTTATTAAGTAGATTCACAACTAGTGGTTGTGCCCGCCAGGTCCATGGCTGTGGCCATGACCTTCTTGGTTCTGTGGCTTCTCATCTTCTGGAGTTTCAAAGACCATAGCCTCAGTGGTGATAAACATTGCTGCGATAGAGGCAGCATTTGCCAGAGCAGAACGAGTCACCTTCACTGGATCGATGACGCCGGCCTTTACTAGGTCGGTGTACTCATCGGTGGCAGCGTTGTAACCCTCGTCTGCCTTCAAGGT
>JBAXAO010000066.1:0-5681 GCA_037142435.1 Actinomycetes bacterium
TCTATCTGGACAGTCCTTTCACCTCTATAAGCCTTATTTAGCAAGGTTTTTTATATCTGAAAGAGGAAATGCACCACCCCTTACCGATCTAAGGGTGGTGCATTTTTTGTGACCTCTTGGAGGTTCTCCCACAAATTAGCTGGCTGTGTTAAGTGCACACGCCGTTCCATCGGTCTTGGCAATGTTGTTGGAAAGCCAGTTCCGTTGAATCAGGTATTTCAAGCCACCTGAGGTGTAGTTGTAGTAATAGTTGTTGAGCAAAGTCTTAGTGCCGAAAGTCCAAGAACATTTGTCGGCATTCTCGGCACCTTTGGCGTCATACCAAGCATTCAAAAGTGGATCAGTGAGTGACTCATCAATTTCATGAACGAGAATGCTGGTCATGGCATCGACATAGACATCGCCATTAGGACTGTACTTGGATTGCGGAGCACAAGCTGAAAGGTATGTGCTCGTGAAATCTTGAATGGCGATATACGGGACTTGGGTCGTGCCGACGGTTCCATAACTGTGCCAACCACAATAGGACGTGCCAAATCCGCTTGAGAGGTAAGTATTGTTTGCGCCGATATACACATAGATAGGTCGCAGTCCACCAGAAGTAGTTGGAGTCGGTATCTTTCCGGCGCTCAACGCCGTTGAAATAAATCCTGCAACTTGTGCGTCAGTGATATTTCCAGAGGTGGCAATTGCAGATGTAGGTGCAGCGGCTTGGGGCCATGTGAGAGTTGGTGCAACGTTATTTGTTGCAGTGAAGTATCCAAGGTTGGTAGCAAAGACTTGATTGGCCACACCAGTGTTTGATGTTGTGGTGCCAAGTGCGGTGACGAGATTGCTCAGAACTTTGTTCCACAGCGTTTGACGGGTGGACGTCCACGTTCCTACCCATACTGGGTAAATAGCGACGTTGCCGGCATAAACCGATCCACCGGTATGGAAAGAAATTGGATTTGCGGCCAAAACGCTCGCGCGACTACTGGGAGTCGAAGTTTGAGCAACCCATGCCGCCTCTGCAGCTTGATCATCGTTATTTATCCAAGGTTGACCTGCAGGTAGTCCACCGACAGTCAAAGGCAAGGTGCCCATGACACCTGAGGGGGTCGCGGTAACTGAGGGGCGAGCACCCTCCCCCACATTTTGAATTGGGGCGCCTTCGGAGCGAATTCCCGAGGCGGCTAAAGAAGTATTGGCAGAGGAGACGGTGATATCTCGGTGTTCGACGGCAACGGCAGATGTAGTCAGAGTGGCCGCCCAGCCGAGCGCGACGGCAATCGTAGTCGCACCCAGACGGAGGAGAAGAGAAGATTTGGAAATTCTTGGGGACATGCGGGAGGGATCCTTTCGGTTGGTACGCGGGGAAGCGTCAAGATCTCTATGAAGTTGTGCTCTTTCCAGCTCCCTCTCTCGAGCCCGCGGTGGGGTGAACGAATGAGAATGCCGTGAGGTTCGTGAGTCTAAAGTGACCCTCAAGTAAAAGGTGAGACTTTAGACCGCGTGTCGATTTATTTTGTTTTAGCTTCTCGGTATCTGAGGAAGTCAGATTCTTTGCTGGCCACGCCCTTAGTCCATGATTAAGCCATGGCCTCTCTTCGCTCTAGTGCACCGCTTCTGGATGCATACCTGCGATATCTCGAGAGCGATCGCCTGCCTTTCACCATCCCCGGACATAAGCAGCGCACTAGTTCTTTAGATCCAGATCTAGGAGCTGTAGTCGACGAGGACGTTCCGCTTTACGGCGGGCTAGATGAAATTAAGCTCACCAACCAAACCTTGGCTCGCGCCGAGTCACTGGCGGCAGATTTATGGGGTGCTAATTGGGCCAGGTTCTCAACCGGCGGATCAACCCATGCCAACCAAGCCGTGATTTTGGCCTTAGGTAAACCTGGAGATCGGGTTGCCATCAGTCGAACCGCACATCGCTCAGTGCTTAGCGCGTTGGTACTTGCCGGGCTCGAACCACTGTGGATGAGTCCCACTGTCGACAACGAAACTGGAGTACCAACGGGAATTCCACAAAGCGAGCTCGAACGTGTGCTCCCTGAAAATCCCATCGCCGTATTGCTCACCGAGCCCGGATACCTTGGCACAATTTCAGATCTGCCAGCGCTCATTGCCAAAGCACATGCTCACAAGATCCCTGTCATTATTGATGCAGCCTGGGGAGGTCATTTCGGTTTTAATCCCAGGTTGCCCAAACATGTGATGGAACTTGGCGCTGATGCCCTCATCACCAGCGTTCATAAAGCTCTACCTGGTTACAGCGCCTCGGCATTGCTTCTGGCTCGCACCAACCTTCTTGACCGCGCTCGCCTAGAACAAGGATTCGAAACGACCCACACGACATCTCCTGCCGGCGCTCCCTTGGCCTCCATCGACGGCGTCCGTGCGCTATTAGAAACTCGAGGAGCGGAATTACTCGGAGCCCTAATTGATGCAGTGGTTGGTTTCAAAAACGAAATTCAAGCACAATTTGATATCCCAATATTTCTCAATGAAACGGATTTTGAAAGTGGACGATTTGATCCATGCAAGATTGTGCTCCGTGCAAATCAATTAGGTGCTTCAGGCGTTGATATTGAAAGAAAGTTGCAGGCAAAAAATATTCGGGTGGAGATGGCCGACCGCGACACCATTGTCTTTCTAGCAACGCTTGTGGATACCGAACAAACTTTGCGCGAACTAGCTGCCCACCTCATCCCTATATTGCACGATGCTCAGTCGGCTCCACGTGAAAGCGCAACAGCGTTGAGCTGGGCTGTTAAACCACTTCGAGGATCATCGATGCGAGATGCTTATTTTGCAGCGACAGATATGGTTTTGGCAGCTGATGCCATTGGAAAGATTTCAGCAGATCTTGTTGCTCCTTATCCTCCCGGGGTCGCTGTTCTGGCACCGGGTGAAATTATTACCTCCGAAATAGTCGAGGGGTTAGCATCTGCAAAAAGGGCCGGCGTGCGCATCGCCTACGCAACTGATGCGACTTTAGAAACCTATCGAGTAGTGAAATAAACCTTATTTAACGCCTATTTCAGCCATTTTACCGGCCAAACGATTTGCCAGCGCCGGGCGCACCTTCCACGTTGAGATCATGGTCTCGTATAGCTCAATTTCTCCAAGATCTGGTTTGGCATTGGTTTTCACTGCACGAATCATCAGATTTCGCGGAGTGTGCTGACCACCAATAAATTCGATGGTTTCAGTTCGATAACCAAGAATCTTCAAAATGTGAACACGCAAGGCATCGGTCAAAATGTCTCCCAGGCGCTCTTTAAGTAAACCGTGACGAGTGACAAGGTTCCAGGGTTCTGGGGATTCACTCAATTGCGCTTGAATGTCGTGATGACAACATGGAGCAGACAAAATAAGTGTTGCATCATTCACGACCGCCCAAGCCAAGGCATCATCCGTTGCCGTATCGCATGCATGCAAAGCAATTGCAATATCTACTTGCGTATTCTTAGTTGCGGCAATTTCTTCGGCTCGAAATTCTATGGTTTCACTAATACCAAGCGCTTCGGCAATATCCGAATTTCGCTTTCGGGATTCTTCGCGGATATCAATTCCTACAACTTGAACCGGAATTCCTTGAGAACGTAAGTATTGATGAGCCGCGAAAGTAAGGTAGGCGTGTCCGCACCCAAGATCCACGATACGAAGCGGTTCATCAAATGTTGGAAGCTGAATTTGGCCAGCAGATATTGCGTTATTGAGGGCTGGAACAAGTATTCGTAAGAACTCCTCTACTTGCATAAATTTGTCTTGACGAGAAGGTTTTACTTTTCCATCTCGATCAGAGATACCGACCTCGATCAAGAATGGATCGGAAGGATCCAATAATCTGGCTTTACTTCTATCGTGAGACAAATTCTGGGCTTTAACGCTCTTCGAAATATTTATCAGAGCCTCGCCCTTTTTCGTAATACGAATAGAAATCGATTGTTCAGTGGATTCGGCCAGTATGTTGGCGTAGCCACTATCCAGGAGCGCCAAAACATCAGGATCTTTGGGAGCGAAATTCTTTGTGGTCGTTCTTTTGCCGTCATTGGACATAACTTGTAGGAAACGTCCCGACTTGAGTTGAACGGGGCGGATATCAATTCGCAAGGCGGGGGTTTCCATATTTCTACGGCGTCCAGAGAGAACAACCCGCACAAATTGGTCAAAGTCAGAGAGAATCGAGGTTGCCGTATCGAGAGCCTTATTTAACTCCACGGTTCCTCCTCTCATTTGCTGATTGCATCAACTTTCCTCATAAGCGACTCTACAAGAGACAATTTGCGAGCGCTTCAGAACGAGTAAAGAAGTGGTTTATTGGTTCTTGCGCATCAGGAAGAGCTTTGTTCAAAATAATTGAATCTGCCCATGCAGGTGAAGCCGACCTTTTCGTAAACCGCTATCGCCGCGGCGTTCTTGCCTGCTACCCCGAGCGCAACCGTTGAAATCCCTTTGAGGGCAGATTCGATGAGTACTGCTTTGGTTAATGATTGAGCCAACCCCACACCTCGATGGTCTTGGTGCACAGCTACGGATGAGAGAACGAAGCCGCCAGACTCCCATTGTGTAAGCGCTGCAACTGCCAACAGTTCTCCAGATGTACTCCGGACGCCCGACCAAAAAACAATTTCTGGGTGGCCAGGTCTTGTTGAAGATTCTGGGGCATGGACACTTAAGAAATCGGCGATCTCCTGGTCATCGGAGAGCGGTGTATGCCGATGTCTACCAGTTTCAGGATCTGTGAACTTGCTGGTTGAAATTACATAAGCATCCCACTCTCCCGCGAGCACAAATTCGGCAGTTCGTTCGCTTGCAATCGATCGTGGAATCGAGAAGTTCTTCCACGTTGGATCTATTTCGACCTCATCGCCTAGGCCTAAGCCATACGGATCTTCTACGCCACGAGTGAAAGCCAGGGAATTTGCGGTTCGAACGGCTTTCACGAATCCAGCAGCTGGCATCCAGGTCTCAAACAGATTTGGACGACCAAATGATTCCGTTGCCCATTCTTGGGCGCGTTTGAAATCATGCGTTTGCCTCATCAGCATTTCATTTCGAGGTTGCGAATGCGGCTTCGGTCAAAGTGGAATTAAAGACTTCCTGCGGTTGAGCTCCAGAAATTCCGTATTTCATATCAATCACAAAGAATGGAACTCCATTTGCTCCTAATTGTTGAGCTAGCTGCTGATCCTGTATCACCCGGCCGCTCTCTTCGTTGCTCGAAAGGAATTCTTGAGCTAGGGATGCGTCCAATCCAAGAGGCGCCAGGAAAGCAAGCAGGTCATGATCTGAGAAAATGGGTTGAGACTTTTCGAAGTACCCCGAGTAAAGCGCCTCGAGAAGTTCATCCCCTCGGCCGAATTTCTCGGCCCAGAAGATAAGGCGATGGGCATTTCGGGTATTTCCGGAGAGAGTGTTGCCAAGTTCATAACAGAGCCCTTCACCGTCAGCAATGGCACATACATTTGCCTGCATCTTGGCAACCTCGCTCTCGTGGATGTGATATTTCTGCGCAAGCAATTGTGCAGTTGGCATCACCTCGCCAGCATCTGGCTGCAATTGAAAAGCCCGATGGCGAACCGTGACTTCTATCCCCGTCGGCAGCTGAGAAATAGCCTTTTGCAACCTGCGGCGCCCGATGAAACACCAGGGACAAACAACATCCGACCAATCGTCGATGATCATGG
>JBAXAO010000067.1:0-5671 GCA_037142435.1 Actinomycetes bacterium
AGTACTTCCAAAGAAGTAATTAACTCCTAGAGTTAATAACCTCTAGAAAGCCCGCCACTCCGAAAGGGGTGGCGGGCTTTCGCCTTTCATGACCCTTTTCTCACTTAAGGATTCCTAGGAGAATGACTGGTCATTGGAGGACATGCAAGGTTGGCTAGACCTAATCTCTACTCCGTAGTAACAAAGGGGTATCCGTATGGGACGCGGGAACTCCACTCGGTGACGATAAAGCGATGTTGAGGGGTATTTGTGCGGAGTCCCAGTTCAGGACGTCTTGTCCGGTTTTTTGATTGGCTATCTGAGCGCCCTAATCCTGATGAGATCTGCAGGGTGTTGGCCATGGACTTTATGGGTGGTTACAAACCAGCAAAATGCCGCATTGCGATCATTCAACAGGATGACTCCCATTATTTCATCGGTGACTACGGCTGGACGCCTTCGACGACTGGCGCGCGAATTGAATCTGCTGTCTGGCGCGCAGCTAGTGATGAAATAAATAAGGTTTTGGTGACTGCACATTCTTATGGTTGGAATGCTGAAGGTACGGTTTTGATCGCACCTATCCGAGAGCGTGGGATTTTGCTGGGGTCGATCTTGATGATCTTTCCAGACCCTGTTCCAGACTTGGAAGAAGCTGGCAATATGTTGATGGAACTTGGGACTCCTATGGGAATGTATTTGGCTCTGCACTCGCTCCATCAAGCCGGTAGCCAGACAGTAAAGACTTCTGGGGGAAAATTAAGAAGTGTGAAAGAGGTGAATGAAAATCCAAAGCTTACGCAGCGACAGATATTGGTTCTCAATGGCATGGCTGAGGGAATGACCAACCACGAGATTGCAAGAGAATTGGGGTACTCGGTTTCAACAATTCGCCACGAGTCGATGAAGATCTATGAAAACTTGGGTGTAAGCGATCGTCATGAAGCGGCCAGAGTCGCTTTGGAGAAAAAGTTAGTGTGAGTTTGCTGTATTTGTAGAGAAACCCCGCGTTAATAAGGGGCTTTGGGCACAAGGCAAGTTATCTTTGAAACATGTTGAAAAAGAAGATCGTTATTGGGTTTCTTGCTGCTGCTGTGGGCTGGGGGTTGGGATTGCCCTCGGCACATGCAGGTGTCGCGCCAACGATTGGTACTTTTTCACCGGTCACTACGACGTGGGGTGTTGGTGCGATTGCCCTAAGTTTTCCTAGTTCTAATTCATCTGGATCCTGGAGCTTTGCATCTTCTAATCCAGCCGTGGCAAATATCGTGGCCGGGACATCAACGTTGGCGATTTTGAATATTGGGCAGACGACGATTACTGCGACACAGGCTGCGGATAAGACTTACGACGCGAAGAGCGTGACTATGTTGTTGACGGTAAATCCCGCTGTGCCTCCGTTGTCGAAGTTTCCGGCGATGTCAGTTGCGCTAACCCAAAAGACTTTGCCATTGCCGGTGCCATCATCTCCTTCTGCAGGGGCTTGGAGTTACACGGTTTCTAATGCGGCGGTGGCTGCGATTTCCGGATCGACGTTATTGTTTAAAACGGTTGGAACAGTGACCGTGACTGCAACACAGGCGGCTAATTACAACTGGGCTGCGAATTCGATTTCCACGACGGTAATAATTACTGGGGTAACTCCAACTCCTTCTGTCTCTGCTTCGCCAAAGCCAACGGTCTCGGCGACTCCAACGCCGACTGTGAAACCTTCTGTGACGCCTTCGGTGAGTGCTTCGGCAAGTCCTTCGGTGAAACCGACAGTTTCGGTCACGCCTTCAGTGACCGCGAAACCAAGTGTTAGCGCCAGTGCCAAACCATCAGTTAGTGCCAGTGCCAAACCGACAGCCACTGAATCAGCAACAACAAAGCCAAATCCGGTTTTAACGTGGGCGCCGATTTCAGTTCCTCTCACCAGTAGTGGCGTCAAGATCGTTCCTCCGATTTCACCATCAACTGGTTTGTGGAGTTATCAGACTTCTAATCCTTCGGTCGCTGTTGTAGTTGGCGATCAAGTGGTTGGTCTTTCTGCTGGGGTTACTTCAATTACGGCAACGCAAGCTGCAAGTGGTGGGTACGGAATCTTGTCGGCAACCGCGGTTGTGACAGTTGTTGCTAAGGCAGCACCTGTTGTCACCATCGTTGCCAAAGGCCGCGTAATCACCGTGACGGTAAAGGGTGGAGTTGGACGGGTCATTATTAACGGGGCGCTGGCAAAGGTTGGAAAGAACAATGTCACTGCCGGAGTGAAAATCGTGAAGGTGAGCGTCGACGGTCGATTGACGTTGACTAAGACCTTCCAGATTGTCTAGGAGTGAACTAGTACTCGCCTTCGTTTGGTAATCGCGCAAGACGTTCCGCCGCGGATATGTAGGCTTCGAGTTGGTATCTCTCTCCGATGGAGAGAACTTCGATAAACAAGATTTCCAAATTTTGATTTTGTTGTCGGTACACAATCCGGAAGCGAGGCGGCAAGTCTGTGCGAGTAGCGAAGAGCACTTTGTAGCAATCACTGAGATCTCCGGTGGCGTGATGTGCACCGAGCGGCCGGCCTTGTAAGTGACCAGATTTGATCAACTTAATTTTCTTGAGCGCCAGAATTATGAGGTCTTTTTGTTCCAGGTTATTCAGGTCTTCGGCGACTTTTGCATGAACGATGAAGCGCTTGGGAGGATTGGCCATCAATTAAGTTCTTCTGCGGCGATTCCCGTCTTTTCCAACAATTCTTCAAAGGAAATTCGCTGAGAGCCATCGTTGATTCGCTGGCGCAACATTTCTTGAAGTTGAATATTTTCAATTTCCGGCAGCAATTTTTCAAAGAGCTCGATGGGGATGATGGCGGCTTCGGCTTTTCGGTGGCCACCGAAGAGAATTGGGCGAGAGAGCAGGCCATGGGTCCTGAAACTGTTGACTGAAATAGTGAGATCGGCACGGGCTTTGCTGGTGGGAAGAATTTCGAAATTCATGGCGCTCATGGGAAAAGAGTACATCTTTCTGGTCATAAAGTTGTACAAGATGTTGGCAACTTCTCAAAGTAACGCCAATATCGTTATCAGCAAACGTTAAGTTTCTAATTTAGTCACATAACTCGCGCCTAATTCGCTTTTGGCACACTAGACGCCTAGTATGAAACTGTTGCCTTCCCCCCAAGAGCAGCGCATAACTAAAGGGACATATTTAATTGTTTTTAGATCTGGGGAAGAACGCCGTCTTTAAGGCGTTTGTGGGCGGGGTAGCCCTTTCATTAGTAGCAGGCGGTGCTTTCGCATCCGAAAATAAGAGCCAAGAGATCCACAAGGAGAAGTCTTCCGAAGAGAAAGTGGTTATCAAGGGCGAGATTGAGTTTGAGAAGAGTTCAACCGAGCAGCAAGACGAGTCCGAGCGCGAGCCATCAGCTTCGCCTGCTCCTTCTCCGTCACCCAGCCATTCAGGTCATTCCAGCGAATCAGGCGAGGAAGGCGAGCATGCAAGCCCGTCGCCTTCGCCTTCAGCATCGTCATCTCAAAGTGGCAATCCAGAACCGCGTGAGAGTGAGCATCCCAGTGCATCGCCTTCACCGTCCGTGACTGCAACCCCATTTCCAAGTTCGACGGATATTTTCATTCCGGGATCGCCTTCTCCGACGCCAACAGCGACACCGAGCGGAAGTCCAAGCGGCAGCGTTTCGCCTTCGCCAACACCAACCGGCACGACCCCTGGTGGTTTTTCCTCTCCGACGCCGACAGCTTCTCCTTCTGCGTCTCCTTCAGGGTCAACTCCTCCTGCTCCATCCGAGAGTCCGACCCCAACCCCAACCCCAACCCCAACACCTTCTGAATCAAAGCTTTCGAATAGGCAGCCGACCCCTCCTGGTCCGCCAGGAAATGTCAATCTAACTATTGCAACACCAACCCCTATTTCAACGCCAAATACCGGCACACCTTCTTATGGTGAAGATGGAAAATTGGTGCGGTTAAATGCGCCGAAATCCACAATCATTTTAACGACGCCGACCTCAAAACCCTTGAGTAACCCTTCGGCTAACACTGGCGGAACCACCAATACCGGCAGTACGAAATATGGTTACGACGACAACGGCAAGGTTGCTCCGATCAGCGGAACAATCACCTTAACCGTCGGCAAGAAGAAGATAGTTGCCAATCAAATTGTTCCAATCACGCAGACTCTCGTCGTGACTCTTCCGCAAGGGACTGTAAAAGCAGAGATTTACATAAACGGGAAAAAGCAAAGCGCCACGGTTCTTTCCGGAACTCCATTCAAGCTTCCTGGAATTATTGGGCCAAAAGATAAAGTCACCATTCGAGCAGTAGATGCAAAGGGCAGTGTTGTGATTGCACCTTTGGCGTACAAGGCACATCCCATCGCTTTGGCTAACGTGAACTTTGATTTCTCATCGGCGAAATTAACTCCGGCTGCAATCAAGATTCTAAATAAGACTATTGCCGTTGTTCGGGCACACGGATTTACTTCGATTACCTTGGTTGGATACACCGATTCCAAAACCACGAAGGTTTTCAGCAACAAAAAACTTTCGGTAAGCCGTTCTTCCGCAGTTATGAATTATTTAACTAAGGCTTTTGCCAAGTACCACATCAAGATCAAATTCAAGGCGGCTGGTAAGGCTGACACGTCTCCGCTGACATCAAACGGTACTGACCAAGGTCGCGCGATTAATCGTCGCGTTGAGATTGACGTCCAGTAGTAGTCCTTCATGAGGGCCGACCCTTTGGTACTTCGGTATCAAAGGGTCTTTCTATTTCCTACGGCTTGGGGGAGCAGGGGGTCTTAAGACGCCTTCATAGTGCCCGCTCTGACGCGAATTCACCTGTCGGCAACCGTTCAGGTCTACGCTAGGTATTAGCGAGATTCATCCCCCGCACTCGGCTAGTACTCATATCTCTCTCAGGAATGAAGGGTTTTATACGGACATGGCAGTCGGAAAGAGATACAACGCGGATTGGGCTTCACTGATCCTGGGACTGGGCGCTGGTCTCACCGCTGCCGTCTTTTTAGAGACAACCACCCAACACGACTGGAGTTCGGTCTATTCGGTTATCACCTCCATTTCGCGTATCTGTGCCCTTTTGGGGTCATACCTCGCTTTGGTGGGGTTGGTCTTGGTTTCTCGTGTTTCGTGGATTGAAAAATCTGTCGGTCACGATCGCTTGGTTATCTGGCACCGCAAGATGGGGCCGTATGCGATGTACCTCATCACTTTTCACGTTCTTTTCGTGACTCTGGGTTATGCCGGACCGGATCGCGCACCAATGGCTATCGAGCTCTATCGACTGGTTGTTCATTACCCATGGATGTTGCCGGGCTTTGTTGGTTTCTTGTTCTTTGCTGCTGCCGGAATTTCTTCATACAAGAAGGCGCGCGCCAAGATGTCTTATGAAACATGGTGGACCATCCACCTCTATACGTACATGGCCATTGCACTTTCTTTCATGCACCAAATTTTGACTGGGCCGATGTTTATTAATCATCCTCTCAACAAGTACTACTGGACTTTCCTGTACGTCGCAGCAGGCGCAACGATTATTTTGTGGCGAATCGTTATACCAACTGTGCGCTCGCTGCGTCACAATCTTCGCGTTGAACAAATCGTGGCCGAAGGTCCCGGTGTTGTTTCAATCGTGATGCGCGGGCGCAACTTGGAAAAGTTAGGCGCGCAAGGCGGACAATTCTTTGG
>JBAXAO010000068.1:0-5592 GCA_037142435.1 Actinomycetes bacterium
GAGTTTGCGATGGCCGTATGAGCGGCACTGCTTATGGAACTGTTGTCCTTCATGTTGCACCAGAGGCGGCAGCCGGTGGTCCACTTGGGTTATTAAGAAATGGCGACATTATCATTTTGGATGTTGATGCGCGGACTTTGGCGGTTGATCTCCCCGACTCAGTATTAGCAGAACGATCCTTGCCTTTGGAAACTGCAAATAGTTTCGCTGCTCCAAAACGTGGTTGGGAGCGCCTCTATATTGACCATGTACAGCAGGCCAATCTTGGAGCGGATTTAGATTTCTTAGTTGGAAAATCTGGTTCCGCGGTTCCGCGCGAATCTCATTAATCTTCGCCGATCTTTAACTGAAAGGAAATTAGAAAATGCGAATTGCCCGCCTCGGAGCTTTTGAAGCCGAACGCCCCGCTGTAATTGTTTCGGACCAGGAGGCAGTATTCGTAGACGACCTAATAGCTGACTGGAATCGAGTTGAGCTCGAAAATGGGGCGCTAGAAAAGGTTCGTGCCGCCGATCTTGACTCAAAAGCGCGCGTATTGATTTCTGATTACCGCCTTGGCTCCCCTGTAGCTCGTCCAACGAAAGCGATCTGTGTTGGCCTTAACTACCTCCAGCATGCGATTGAAACAGGAGCTACTCCGCCACCAGAGCCGATTGTTTTCATGAAAGCTCCAGATACCGTCATTGGCGGTAACGATGACATTATTATTCCGCCCGGTTCGCTAAAAACCGATTACGAAGTGGAAATCTGTGTTGTTATAGGTAAGAGCGCGCTTTATCTCGAATCGCCAGCACAGGCAAAGGAATACATCTTGGGGTACACAATTTCACAAGATATTTCGGAGCGACACTGGCAGATAGAACGCCATGGCCAATGGATGAAGGGAAAATCATTTCCCTCCTTTAACCCAGTGGGACCTTGGATCGTCACTGCAGATTCTTTCGAACCAGATGATGTTCGTCTTTGGTGCAAAGTCGATGGCGAAATGCGTCAAGATTCGCGAACCAATGACCTAATTTTCGGCATAAATCACTGTGTCTGGTACATCAGCCAATTTATGGAGCTTAAAGCTGGCGACATAATTAATACCGGAACGCCTCAAGGGGTTGGAATGGGATCAAACCCCACCAGATACTTGCTTGGCGGTGAGGTTGTTGAAACCGGTATCGAAGGTATTGGCGAGCTTCGATCACAGGTTAGGAATTACCGCTAACTAACGCAGGGCTGCCAAGATTTTTTCGGCATCGGCTTCGGGCGAATCCCCTAGTTCAATTATCAAGCTAGCCACCTGTCGGTAAAGCGGATCTCGGCGCTCATAACGATCGCGCAGAATTTGGACGCCAGACTCAGTGATGGCCTGTCTACCAACCGTTCCGACCGATGCTCGTTCGATCGCGGTTTCAAGTGGGATTACTAAATAGATGGCATAAACGCTTTTTAGTTGTTCAAGAACGTGCTCATTCTCAACAACCGAGGCGGCGGCGCCAGAAATTACCGGCGCTGCTCCATCAATAACTCTGCTTATGAATTCGGCTTCAAATTTATGGAGTTCAGGAACTGAAAGTTTCGAAAGGTCTTCGATCGACATGGCACTCTGAATTGCTAAATCGGAATCGTTATCGATATATGGCCAACCCAATTTGGCTGCCAAGATTTTCCCTAGCGTTGATTTTCCAACACCCATTGGGCCCATGAGAATTATCTTCTTCGGTGAAATCTCATCCGTCATCTACAAGGCCACCAAGACTTTCCCAGATTGTTCCGAGTTTTTTGCCATTTCAAAAGCTGCCACAGCGTCCGCTAACTCATAAACATGAGTAATCGCGCTAGAGATCCAAGGATTGGCGGCAAGAACTTCGATCGCTTGATCAACTTCATTGTTGAAACGGAAGGTTCCGCGTAGTTGCAACTCTTTTGAAACCAGTGGCGCGATCGCAATCGCTTGGTTGCCAGCAGCTAACATTCCTACTTGTACAACAATCCCTGCTCTGCGAGCGGCCGCGATGGCACCACTTACTCCAGGCGCACTGCCGGAACATTCGAAAACCACATCAAAATAATTCTCTGGAATTTGATCCTGGCCAATCTGAATTACGCCCGTTGCTCCCAATTCCTTCGCTCGAGCCAACGGGGAAGGTAATAAGTCCGTTGCAACGATCTCAGTAGCGCCGCCAACCTTCGCTGCTGCCACGGTTAGAATTCCAATCGGTCCAGCACCTGAAACTAAGACTTTCTTGCCTGAAACTCCCCCCGCAATGGCTATTGCATGCAGGCTCACGCCCAGAGGCTCCGCCAGGGCGGCAGTCTTTAATGTGAGTGAAGTCGGTAATAACCGCACACTTGAGCGTTTCATAATGAGATATTCGGACATCCCACCCTGGGTGTGCGGCCAGGTTGAAGCGCTCCCCAAGTAGCCGCCGCCTGGCCATAAATGTGGTTGCTCTTCGATCCCAGGCTCAGATTTTCCTAAGCTCGATGGATGAACTGTCACTGGAGTCCCTGGTAAATATTGCCCGCTTGGATCGAAATCAATTGTCCCGCTTAATTCGTGCCCCGGGATTAACGGCTCCTTAACCACAAAGGCGCCATTTGCGCCGTCAAAGTAATAATGCAGATCGGAACCACAAATACCGACGAAGGCAACTTTAATTCGAACTTCATCAGCTTTGGGCTCTGGGGTTGGAATCTCTTCAACACTTCCATCTAATTTGCCACGAATTGTGAAAGCTTTCATGACCTCATCCTATTAAGAATACTTTCTACCCGCTTTAGGCTGCCCAGCCAGTTGGTCATGGTTTTATGCAGTAAGGCGTGAGCCCAGTAGCCTTTCAGTTGTGAGCGAAGATTCAGAATTGGGTAAGACCACCGCCCCGAATTCTGCACTGATTATTAAAGGTATCCGGCCAAAGACCGGCATCGTTCATCTGGGGCTCGGCAATTTCCATCGAGCTCATCTAGCGGTTTACACAGCTAAGGCTGTAGCGAAGAGCGGTGGCGACTGGGGTATCTATGCTTACTCTTTTCGAAATCACTCATTAGCTGATGCTTTAACTGAACAAGCTCTCCTGTATAGCGTCATTGACTTTGCTCCCAATACCGAAGCCGTTGTAATTCCAGGAATCCACACCGCGGCTGTCGCTGGTATTGAATCGTGCAATGCCGTGATTTCTCAGATCGCAGATTCAACGACCAAGATAATCTCAATCACCGTTACTGAAGCTGGTTATTCAATTTCTCCCAACACGGGTGGCCTTGATTTAGCCGCACAAGATATTCAATCCGATTTAGCTGGAAATACGCCAAAGACGCTAATTGGGCTCATTGTTCAAGCGCTGCAATTGCGATTAATAACTAACGGCGCACCAATTACGGTTCTTAGTTGCGATAACCTCTCGCAAAATGGAGATCGGACCAAACGGCAAGTTTTGGAATTTATCCAAGCGCTACCCGCTAATGAGCAGGAACCTCTGCTTGCCTATCTCAGAAGTTCGGTTACCTTTCCAAACTCCATGGTCGATCGCATCGTTCCCGGGACTGAACCACGGCATTTGCAACTGGCACAAGATCGTTTGGGCGTTCACGATTCTTCACCCGTACCCGCGGAGCCATTCACTATGTGGGCACTAGAAGATGACTTCATAGCAGGCCGGCCAGCTTGGGATGAAGTGGGTGCAATCTTTACAACTCAGGTAATGCAATTCGAGATTATGAAATTGCGATTACTCAATGGTGCGCACTCACTTTTAGCCTACTTTGGCGCCTTGGATAACAAAGAGACCATCCCTGATTCCTTTTTTCAACCGATTATTCAAGGTGCGCTTAAGGCTGCGCTTTACAATGAATATCTACCAACTCTTGTTATGCCCGAAGGTCTAAGTGCGCAAACCTATATTGATCAACTATTTTCTCGCTGGTCCAATACCGTACTTGCGGATAAGACCAACCGAGTTGGATCCGATGGCTCCACAAAGCTGCCCCAGCGACTGACTGAGCCGGTTATCGAACTTATTTCACGAGGTCAGATGCCAGAACTATTGGCTCTGACAATTTCCGCTTGGTTGGCTTGCATAGCTCCGATCTCTGGATTCAACCCTGGTCCCTATGCGAATTCGATGAAAGATCCGGCTCAACCAAAGCTAATGGGTTTTGCCGCTCGTTCAAGTGGCGCCACTGAAATGGTTAATCTGGTCTTTGATGAAGGAAATATCTTCTCGCCGGAACTCGCGAGGTTGTCCGAATTCAAAAGTCGAATAGCAGAGTATTTGGAAATCATAATTTCAAGTGGAATCGAGTTAGCAGTTACTACTGCAACTGCTCGATCAAAGCCTGCTAATTAGGAAGTATGAATAAATCGTTGGCGACCGCCACGCCTATTTTGCGTATTAAGGAAGCTAGCACCAAAACCGATCACCTAATTCATAATCGGATGTATGCCTATTACTAATACTTAAAAGTCGTGACCTGTTGTTCAGTTGGAACTTTGAAACCACCACATTCAAATGGATACGCCATTACCCCCGCTTCATAATTTGCCGATGGTGAGTAACATTTCCAGAAGAAGAAAGCATCTGGTTGAACCCAGTGAAGATTGAGGTCACCATTCTTTTCCAGCGTATTCTTCTTTGAATTCCAAACCTTTACTTTCATTGGCGCCTGTGAATGATCAGCAACGGTACCCGCATAACCCACCACAGATCCGCGCTTAATAGTCTTGCCCAGCAATCCACCGCAGGCTATTCCCGCCGCGTTCGTAGGTGCGATTCCTTCGTTGGTTGCGAAAATCTGACGCCCTTCAGCTCGCATAGGACCGGGCCAAGATTCTGACCTTCCGCAGAGTGGATTTACATCTATCCCGCGAAGCAAGGGCGAATTTTGCAGATGATAAAAACAATAGACCAGCTTCGGCCAGTCTGCGCTGGTGGATTCAAAGCAAACTTCAAGATCGTCAAATGGTTGGCGAAGTGGTCCCAGGTCATCAGCCGCTCGATAGTTGGCATTGCGATTATTGAAGCCAACAAATTTTCCATCTATGGGAGCAAGTACAGGTTTCCCATAGCCAATAAGAAAATTCATCCCAATTTTATCGGTGTACCAATCTATTTTGGTTGTTTGGTAAGTCGATTTAGTAGGGCCCAGTGTCACGATCGCTGGGTCCAGACCACCGTCCACCCAATTGTTATCGGTGTTGATTCCAACCATACTCAAAGGTGGATGAGTAATAGCTGAAGCTGGATTAGGTGCCGCCAAAGTTCCCAAGCTCCATACCAGTGGGCCGGAATTCAATCCACAGATGTACCACTTGTTGCTAACTTGGGCTATCAATCCGCGTTTGGAACATGAGGCACCAACCTTGGTCACCGCAGCGGTTGCCTGAGCAGCCAGAAGCGCCGCAATCAAAGTGGCGGCTGCGAATATAACTAAACCTTTCCGGGGGAACATATCTTCATGCTAATAAGCCAAACTCACATAAAGGGGGCTCTTTCCTGGTTGCAGCACTCAATAGTTGGATTAGCACGGCCGTATAAACTTCCTAAGCTGAGACCGCTTCTATTAGAGCCTGTATGTAACCAATCGCGTGAGCACGCCCACGGT
>JBAXAO010000069.1:0-5215 GCA_037142435.1 Actinomycetes bacterium
GGCCAAAGACTGGGTTGGAACTTTGCATTAACTTCTCCTCTTTCAGGTGCATTACTTATCCGATCGCCTGCGGGTGAAGCCCGGGCGATCAACTGCTCCAGAATTTCTGGAATTATCAGTGTCAACAAGTCTAAGGGCGAAGTAATTCCAACACAGTCCATTTCCTCATTCCATGGCGCAGATTTGAGCGTAAATACTGAGAATCATCTTAAAATAGAGCTCTGGCTGGCCTGCAACAGATTTCGCTAGATAAAGAGAAGCTGCGCTCCATTAGTAAGTTCGATGAAATCCGTGGCGCTGATAATTCCCTCAACGTCATCGCGAAGTTCATTCATCGTCAACTTGTTCATATCCGCCGACATTCGACAAGCCCAGAGATGCCCACCCGAGGCAACAATTTGATCGAGAAAGTCGGGGATTTCTGGGACTCCGAGATCGGCAATTTGCTTTTTCAACATATGAGTAGCCATTGAAGTCATTCCTGGCACTGGCATCAGCCCCTGAGGAATGTGCATGTCGGTACCAGGCATATGCATTGCTGTGTTACCAGCCGGGCTAAATTGCAAATCGTTCATTCGGGATTTAGTAATCATATCGAAACCCCAAAATGTGAAAAAGATGTGGGTCTCAATTCCCTCGCCCAACGCTGCATTTCCCAAGATCAAACCTGGGTAAGCCATAACGAGATTTCCCTTTGAACAAATAATCGCGAGTTTGCGATCGCTTTCTTCGGTATCGAAATTTGGAACAATTGAAGGTGCAGTTAATGTTGTCATTTCATTTCTCCTTAAACACAACCCTTAGGTTTTGGAAGTCCAGCAATGTAAGCCATCTTCTTTGCCGGTTTTTTGGGGAAAAGTTCAAATTGCTCTTTAATGGGAAAACCACCGACCGTTTGGGTGTGGCGAGATGTGGATGATTCACCGAGAAGCGCGAAATCCTCGCGTAAGAACTTAATTACTTCCCAATGTCGATCTGTCATAGGGACGCCAACCTGTTCGGCTAATACTTTGGCAATTTCTTCAGTCCACTCGGTGGGAACTGTGAGAAAACCTTCTTCGTTTACGTTTATCTGTTTTCCTGCAATATCTATTAGTGGCATTTTTTCATCTCCTTATTTCGTCATTGCTTCATGCTTACCAAGCATGGACATTTTTGATGGAATGGGAATTCGTCTACCGCGGATTAGGAAGTTCCAATAAATCCATTTGAAGCTCAATTTGCCCCAATGATTGATTCGGGTCTCCTTAAGTAACGAAAAGGGACCAACGATCGGGATCGGAAAATCTCCAGTTAGAGGCTCTACTAAGTAATTGAAGTCAATGAGCAAGCCCTTGCCGTTCCCTGACTCTATGAAACAGTTGGCATGACCATCAAACTTATGAGTCATTGGCTGGCCTTCAACATGCTGAACGAAATTCTCGGCAAAATGATCAATGGCGAAGTGGGCAACAGATCCAGCTTTGGAGGCTGGGATATCTGAAGCATCTCCCAAACCGAAAACGTTCCGATATTTTTTTGACAAGAAATTCTCTTTATCCACCGGCACATAGTTGAGATCATCGCCCATTCCTGATCGGGCGATGAAATCTGCACCCATATTGACTGGAACCGTGACCAAGAGATCGAAGGGAATTTCTCGTTCATCCATGGAGATCAGGGTCTTCGTTTCCGGGTCAATCCTTTCGATTACAAAGTCAGGTTCGAGGGTAATTTTTCGTTCGTCCAACATATAACCCAATTGCTTGGAACACACTGGCTTTGTGAATGCACCCTCCAGCGGAGTCACATAAGTGATTTCAACGCGATCACGCATCTTTCGTTCTTCAAAAAAAGCATCTGCTAGGAAGGTGAATTCCAGTGGAGCAACCGGGCACTTGATTGGCATTTCACAGATTTGAACCACAAGTCGGCCACCTTGAAAGTTCTTGAGAGCCTCTCCTAAAGCAACCGCACCGTCAAGGGTATAGAAGTCGAAGACACTCTTACGCCATACGCTCTCATCATCCATGCCAGGGGTTTGTTCGGGATGCGGAGTTGTCCCTGATGCGACGATGAGGTAGTCGTACTCAAGAATTTGGCCATCTACCAGTTTCACTTGATTAAGTTCAGGTTCTACGCAGTCGATTTCCGCTTCGACGAAATCTACCCCTCGAGGGAGAAAGCGTGCGCGTTCCTTTACTATTTCCTCCGGCGCATAAACTCCAAAAGGAAGCAATAGCAAGCCGGGCTGATACAGGTGTTGACTATTTGAATCTATGACTTTTATGGACCATTGATTAATTGCAAGTTTTTTCCGGAGTTTGTTTGCAACCATTGTTCCCGCTGTTCCACCTCCGAGAATCACGATGTGTTTCATGATTTCTCCTCTCCATTTAGAGAGTACTCCGCCTAACTTTTTGAAAGGTGAAGTCTTGGAGTGATGCTCAACTCAAATCCCTCAAGGCGTTTTGCTACGTGTAATAAATGTGATGCGCACTACTTTGCTCAAAGGGCTAACACTTAATAAAAAGTCTTTACAACCACCCAGATTTACGGAACTTGCGTACCAAAAATGCCGTCAAAGAAACCATTACACCGACTGTGACGAAGTAGCCATATTTTGTAGTGAGTTCGGGCATGTGGTGAAAGTTCATTCCATAGATGCCGGCAATCATGGTTGGTCCAGAGGCAAGAGCCACCCAAGCAGAGATTCTGCGAACATCGATATTTTGTTGGACTTGAATATGAGCCAAATCGGCTTGGAGCACAGATGTGATGAGTGAATCCAACCCAGAAGCTTGTTCGCATGCCTGAATCAGGTGATCGGAGGTATCTCGAAAGAATGGGCGCATCTTCTCCGGAACCGCGCTGACCATTCCGGTAGATAATTTACTTATCGGAATGATTAAAGGTTCGATCGCATGTTTGAATTCGATGATCTCACGCTTGAGAAAATATATTTCTTGCGAAAAGGTTTGGCGCTTTCCATTAAATACTTTATTTTCTACGCCAACCACTTCGTGTTCCAGTGAATGGGCAATTGTCGTATAGCCATCGATGATTCGGTCAGCAACTGCGTGCAAGACCGCAAATGGTCCAAGGCGCATTAGTTCAGGTTTCTGTTCTAGGTCGTGGCGGACGGTTGAAAGTGGATGTCCTTCGCCGTGGCGAACAATCACAATGAAATGATCACTGATAAAGCACATTAATTCGCCGGTAGAAATCTCTTGTTCTCTCTGATCAAAGAAAACAGTCTTGAGGACAAAAAAAGTCAGTCCTTCATAATCCTCGATTTTGGGGCGTTGCTTGGCGTTAATGGCATCTTCAACGGCCAAGGGGTGAAAGTTGAGCTCGCCGACGACCATGTCGAATTCTGATTGCGTAGGTTCAGCCAAGCCCAGCCAAACGAAGCCGCCTTCGTTCCTAGCAATTTCGACTAGGTCTGAGATGTCAGATGGGCCCTCAGTGCGAATGCCATTTTGATAGAGAGCAACATCTACGATCATGAGAGGAATTTAGTCCGATTTCGGTGAATAAGATGAAAATGTCCCGATCTCGTCATCTGACGTTCACTTTCCCCAAGAAACCCCAGAGGCTCTTGAGTTCATACTGGTCTTACTTCCCCCAAAGTGCTTTTTAGAGCGATCGAAAGGGAGTTGCCATGTCAAAGTTCATTGATTACCCAACTTGTTTTGCTTGTCGATCCATCGAGCTCGAAATCGTCTCTAACGATGAATTTGGGCCAATGACCATGTGTGGCGAATGTGGACACTCGTGGATCTCATCCTTTGACGAGATTAATTCCACCATTTTTGAAACGATCGTTGTCGGCAGGGTTGCCTGAACGTAAGCATAAGAAGTTCACGGCTACCTGTAAGTGCCCCGAGTGGGGGTCGAACCCACACTTGGAGGATTTTAAGTCCTCTGCCTCTGCCATTGGGCTATCGGGGCCAATGCGCGGCTGAGTCTACTAGGCGTCTGGAGAGGCGCAGACTTCGATTTCCGGCCTAAAACTAGTCGGAATTACCAGGAGTAATTTTGTACAAAACGAGAGTACTTTCGTACAATATTTTGTATGACCACCTTAACTGTCTCAGAATTCCGAAGTGATATCTCAAAGGCGGTAAAGGCCGCTCAGAAGAATGCGGTTTCCATCTCAAAACACGGAGAGGAAATTGCAGTCCTCGTAAGCGCTTCGATGTACGAAAAAATGCTAAATGCCCTCGAAGAACTGGAAGATATCGCCACCTTTGACGAAGCAATGTCAGGAAAAGATGAATCTGTCCCTTGGGAAAAAGCACGTAAGGATCTTGGGTTGGCGTGAGCAATTTTGTAATCCGAATTGACCCCACCCCACTGAAATTCCTCCTAGGGCTCAAGTCTTCGGATCAAAGACGCATTGAAGCGGCGATCAGTTTGCTTGCGACTAACCCCATTCCCCCAAAAGCGCTCAAGCTTTCTGGACGTGATGGCTACCGACTCCGGGTTGGAAATTTTCGAGTGATTTATACGATCAAACGTGAAATTCTTACAATTCGCGTCATCGGAATCGGCCATCGACGTGAAATTTATCGATAAAATATTAACAGAAGACGTTTGCGGCCACTAGCCTCGAAACGGATCCCCAATTGAGCCGGCTCCTTGGACTAAATCAGTTAAAGTTTTCGTCAAATCATTCATTCTGCCAAAAGTCCAAACTGAAGATGTAAACGATTTTCTTAAAGATTCAGAAGAAAGAATTACGGATCTCCAAGTTTCCACCCATGACTCCCAGACATCTTTTTCGATCAGTCCATCACGCCTTGCCAGGTAGGCCCACTCGAAAATATTTGCGAGTTGCACTGCCATTAAGTTTTGACTGATTTGCAAATCACTCCATTCCTTGCGATTTTCAAAAAGCTCTCTCTCCAAATTGGGCGTGGAAGCTCTCAGGCGTCGAATTTGATTCATCTCAACCACCATCGCCTGAAGATTAGAAAGCCTCATCGATTTTGCCAATTGTCTATTCGATCGAGCTACAGCTAAAAAAGACAAAAAAAGTGCAAGAAGAGAAAGAGTTGAAATAACAGTCGAAATGACTTCCGCTGTGGACATCCTGCAATCCTGCAACGGAGCGAAGTAGGAGTCAAGATCTCCTTTATTTAAGTCATATTTCTAGCGCGTTGAAGCGACCGGTCTAACATCGATTCCGTCAGCTTTCCCGTGAATGTGTTCTGCTGGCTAGGGTGATAAC
>JBAXAO010000070.1:0-4997 GCA_037142435.1 Actinomycetes bacterium
CCTGATGAGGTCGATTCGTTGCGCGACTTCATGCTGCCGGTTGCCTGCGTCTATCACGCTCCAGATTTGGCTCACGGGAGCGCGCACTCGCACTAGCCCCACTAATGTCAGTGGTCCTTGTTACCTTCTGTAGTACCCGAAGGAAAGGAGACACTGTGAGTAACTTATTCACCCGCGCCAAACTTTCGCCTGTCTCCGCCGCCGATTCCGGCCGCGTCTGGTTCCTTCCCACTTCGATCTAGCGACCAAGCCCCCAATAAGGGCGCTCGTCTCTGTCTCAACTCTGCTAATTGAACGCCTGACGGCCTCATCGGCTACAGCCGACCCCTCATTTTTCTCGAAAGGAATACCATGAATATTTCAACTCACTTAGATGTCGACCTGGTCGCCGTCGAATCCACAGATCGTGTCAGCCTGATGGTTGATATCACCGCCCCGACTTCGGACGCGCAGAAGGTGCGCCCCGGACAGGGGATTGAAATCGTGCTTGATCGGTCTGGATCGATGAGCGGACAATCTTTGGAATCTGCCAAGGAGTCAATAATTAAATTAATCGACCGCCTTGCACCACAAGATAGCTTCGGTCTGGTCTCCTTTGATGACACCGCTTTGATCGAGGTCCCATTCCGCACTCTGGCTCAGCACGATCTTTTGATCGTCAAAAATATTATTGCCAATCTCAACCCTGGTGGTTCCACCGATTTAGCAGCCGGATACTTGCTGGGTCTTCGTGAATTGAAAGATCACAAGAAAGACGGCGGTGCCGCCCTCATTCTGATCTCTGATGGTCATGCCAATGCTGGGGAGCAAAATCCCAAAGTCCTGGGAGATATTGCAACAAAAGCTTCTAAGAGCGCGATCGTCACTACCACCATTGGATTAGGTAACGGCTATGACGAAACTTTACTGGAGGCACTTTCTGCAGGCGGTGGTGGTTCACATCGTTTTGCCTATACAAGCGATGAAGCCATCGCAGTTATCTCCAGTGAAGTCAGCAATCTCTTGGAGAAGAGCGCCATCAACATGCTTCTTAAAGTTACGCCGGTCGCTGGGCTTAACGCATCTCCTCACATCGAGATCTTGCAGCGCCTGCCATTTTGGCAAGAAAGCGGCACCTATTTTGTTCAATTGGGCGATATGTATGCCGGCGAGAATCGCCGCTTCATGATCGATTTTGAAGTGCCACAGATTGCCTCTCTGGGATTGGCCACCATTGCCAATATCGTGATCGACTACACCAATTTGGTGAATATGACCGAAGTCAGTGTCACGCTTCCCGTTCAAGTCAATGTTGTTCCTGACGATATTGCCAAAGGTCGTGTTATCGATCCTGTTATTCGGGCTGAACGCCTGGTCTTGAAAGCACAATCTGAAAAGCTTTTGGCCACCGAAGAAATTCGCTCTGGAAAGGTCAAAGAGGCGGCAGATCGCCTCAACAAAACGGCCAACAACTTGCGCCATGAAGTTGCTTCACTTGATATCTCTGACGCGCGGGTGAAGAGCACCGTTGATTCAGTAAATACTGAAGCCGATGAGATGGATCGGCTTGCAAAGTATGCGGTCGAAGAAGACGCGCAGTACTCAGCAAAACGAAATCTCGAATCCTTCTCTCGTAGCTCGCGTTCCAAAAACTTTCGTGACGAGAACAGCTAATCCAGACACAAAAAGACAACACCCCTGGTTTAGCGACCAGGGGTGTTGTCTTTGTCGTCAGGGAGTAACTACTTTGTTGGTGTTGCCTTTGCGACTACTGCTGGCTTAACCGGAGCTACTGGCTTCACTGGAGGAGTTGGCTTGGTAGGTGCGGCTGGCTTTACAGGATCGGCAGGTTTTACTGGACGGACTGGCTCTGGTCCGAGTGCGGTCACAGCTGCCTTGAAAGCAGCCTGGGCTGCGGTTGTTGCGGCGGTATGTGCCTTCAATGCAGCTTCAATTCCAGTTGTTGAAGTATCGGCAGCGATTGAGGCCAAGAACGCGCTATCGGCAGCGTTGAGAGCTGCATCTTTAACAACGTTCAAAGGCTTGTACTTTGCCTGGTAGGCATCGTTTGCAGTTTTGAACGTTGCCCATGTTGCCTGCCAAGAAGCATTGAACGCCTGATTGGTTGAAATCCAAGCTGCCCAATAAGCCTTTAAGGCTGGACGATATGCAATTTCGTTCTTGACTAAGTCGACGCGATATTGCTGGAGTGCAATCTTGTACGCGGCTAGGTCTGCTTGATACTGAGCAACTGCTGGGTTGACGGTCTTTGCAACCGTAGGTTTTGGAGAAGCGGTGGTATCGGCCGAAACTGCGCCGATCGAACCTCCGACAAGTCCCAAGGTCAGGATAGCGACACTGACATATTTGGATCTTTTCATTTTGACTCCTTGGTCAAGTAGGCCTGATTGCCTCTGGAAGGAATATTTCTCGCCTACTTTGTGGACTCTCTGTGATATTCCTAAGCCAATCTTGCGGGAAATCCCAGCGGGGGAAAGGGTGCTGCCCCACTTTGAAAAATTCCACGCTCGCCATGTGGCGTACGCCACGCTATTACTTGAAAGTAGCCCCGCTACGCTCAGCGTTAAGTTTCACCCAACAGAGAAAATAGACGACGGAGTCTTATATGAAGAGTACTAGCCCTGGTTATGGAATAACGATTCGTATTGAAACCGATATGAGCATCGCGCCGACATCGTTAATCCCAGCGGTTATCGCCGAAGCTGGTGGAACTCTTACCGCACTTGATGTTGTTGAATCATTGCAAGATCACGTTGTCATCGATGTTACCTGTGATGCTATAGACGCCGATCATGGAATTGTTATTACTGACGCCATCAAAGCCGCATCACCACAAATTACAGTTCGCAATGTCAGCGACCGCACTTTCCTTCTTCACCTTGGTGGCAAGCTAGAAGTTCAATCCAAAGTTCCATTGAAAACCCGCGATGATCTTTCTCGCGCTTACACTCCTGGCGTCGCACGCGTTTGTCTGGCTATCGCTGCCGATAAATCTGATGCTCGCCACCTGACAATAAAGCGTAATACCGTTGCAGTTGTTACGGATGGCTCAGCCGTCCTTGGGCTTGGCAACATTGGTCCAGAAGCCGCTATGCCAGTTATGGAAGGCAAAGCCGCGTTATTCAAGCGTTTCGGAAATGTTGATGCCTGGCCAATCTGTCTCGATACTCAAGACACTGAAGAAATAATCAAAGCAGTTCAATGGATTGCCCCAGGTTTTGGCGGCATTAATCTGGAGGATATTTCGGCTCCACGCTGCTTTGAAATCGAAGAGCGCCTGAAGGAATTGCTCGACATTCCGGTCTTTCACGATGATCAACACGGAACTGCAATCGTGGTGCTTGCAGCTCTTATCAATTCGTTGAAGCTCGTTAAGAAAAACCTCGCTGATGTTCGCATCGTTCTTAGCGGTGCCGGAGCTGCCGGTAACGCCATCATTCGCCTCCTGATATTGCAAGGTGCTACTCAGATCATTGCTTTTGATTCCAAGGGATCGATTCATAAAGACTCTCCACGCGTCAATAAAATGCGCGAGTGGTTGATCGATAACACCAACTCCGAAAGTCGCAATTGCACTTTAGGAGAAGCCCTTGTGGGTTCGGATGTCTTTATCGGCGTTAGCGCGCCAAATATCTTGGTCGAATCCGATATCGCAGGCATGGCACCAGGTGCCATCGTTTTGGCAATGGCTAACCCTGATCCCGAAATCGATCCCGCGATTGCTTCCAAGCACGCCGCCATCGTCGGAACTGGTCGCAGCGACTATCCCAACCAGATCAACAATGTCTTGGCATTCCCCGGAATTTTCCGCGGTTTGCTCGACGCTGGCGTTACAAAAGTGACGGATGAAATGTTGGCTCTGGCAGCCAACGCAATTGCAGGCTGCGTCAGTGACGCGCAACTCAATGCCACATTCATCATCCCCAGCGTGTTCGACCCAGCAGTTACGCCTGCGGTCGCCAACGCAGTAATCGCCTTAGCAAAGTCGGCAAAGTCTAAATAAGTTAGGCCACTCGTCAGAGGGTTAACTCCATCACTTATTAGACCTAGGAACCGTTTCTAGGTCTAGGGTGAAGTTATAACTCTTTGAAAGAGGCGCATCATGCCCGACATCAATAACAAGTTCATCGTGCTCACGGTCACCAAAGATGAAACGCATCTTTGGACTACAGGCGTTGGTAAAGGAAGTAAGCCAGAAACCATCTCGTTGCCAGTCAAGGCAGATAGAAAGCATTTTCGGCTCGATCCCAACATTAAGGGTTCTGGCGAGCAACACGAAGAAGGTATTTACCTAGAAGAGATTTCCCAAGCAATCGCTTCAGCCGGTGAAATCTTGCTCATCGGTCACGGCAAAGGAAAGGGGAGTGAAATGCTCCACTTGGTTTCCTACCTGGAACGTAAACATCCACTGATTGCTGCAAAAGTCGCAGGCAAGCTCACTTCAGACCTGGAAAATATGTCCGAACCTGAAATCCTGGCGCTAGCCCGCAGATGGTTTGACCAACATCACTTGTAGTTGAGCGTTGCCCCTCTGGCACTGCTCTATAGGCCAGACCTAAACGGAACTATTCTTGAGCCATGAAAACAAAAGGTGCGATCCTGGTTCTTGTAGGTTCTTTGCTCTTTGGCTTTTCAACCCCAGCCTTCGCGGTGGATCCAAGCCCGACACCTTCTGATTCCCCAACCATGTCGCGCGCCGACAAGATTGCCATCATCCAGTCCAGGTACATCTCGGTCCTAAATTCTGAACTAGACCGATTCATGGCTGTAAAAAAGGTAATGATGACAGACCCGACGCAGATGCCCTCTTTTAATAAAATCTTGGCAGATTTCCTCGGCGCCAAAGCGACAATTGAAGGAGATGTAGCCAGTGCTACATCTGACCTGGACGGAACCCTCGCCTTCGGTGAAGAAGAAACCGTTGAATTTAATAGCACATTGATTTTGCTAGAGAAGCAGATCTCTAAGAAGAAGACGATCAGTTGCGTCAAGGGCAA
>JBAXAO010000071.1:0-4848 GCA_037142435.1 Actinomycetes bacterium
GTATCTTCGGACCAGTTGCTCGCGAACTTCGCGACAAGAAGTTCATGAAGATCATTTCATTAGCGCCGGAGGTGCTCTAAACAATGGCCGCAATTAAGAAGGGCGATACCGTTTTGGTAATCGCTGGAAAAGATAAAGGCGTGACCGGCAAGGTCTTGCGCGTTATCAAAGAAGATTCTCGTGTCCTTGTCGAAGGTGTTAATCGCGTCATGCGCCACACCAAAGAGGAAACCAGCGATCGCGGAGTGAAGGTTGGCGGCATTCTTACCGTTGAAGCTTCTATCCACCTATCTAACGTCATGTTGGTTGATGACGATGGAAAGGCGACTCGCATCGGAGTTCGTCAAGACGAAGCAGGCAAGAACGTTCGTATTTCACGTCGCACCGGAAAGGACATCTAGTCATGTCAACTACTGTTGCTGGCCCACGTCTCAAGGCACGTTACCGTGCAGAGATTGCACCTGCGCTTCAGGCTAAGTTCAATTATCCCAACGTTATGCAGATCCCTGGTCTCACCAAGGTCATCGTAAACATGGGTGTTGGCGAAGCTGCTCGCGACTCCAAGTTGATCGAAGGCGCTATTCGCGACCTGACCATCATCACTGGTCAAAAGCCACAGGTCACCAAGTCCCGTAAGTCCATTGCTCAGTTCAAGTTGCGTGAAAATATGCCAATTGGCGCTCACGTCACCCTTCGCAATGATCGTATGTGGGAATTTGCCGATCGTCTTCTTTCGATCGCACTTCCTCGTATCCGTGACTTCCGCGGTCTTTCACCAAAGCAATTTGACGGAAATGGTAACTACACCTTCGGTTTGACCGAACAAACTGTCTTCCCAGAAATTGAGCAAGACAAGGTTGATCGCCAACGCGGTATGGATATCACTTTCGTAACAACTGCCAAGACTGATGAGGAAGGACGAGAGCTACTACGCGCCCTCGGCTTCCCCTTCAAGGAAAACTAAGAGCGGGGTAAGCACATGGCAAAGACATCACTCAAGGTTCGCGCAGCACGCAAGCCTAAGTTCAAGGTTCGTGGCTATACCCGTTGCCAACGTTGTGGTCGCCCACACTCGGTTTACCAGAAGTTCGGCATCTGCCGTATCTGTTTCCGTGAGATGGCACACCGCGGTGAGCTTCCTGGCATCACAAAGGCTTCTTGGTAATTTCCAAGAGACCCATAGTTTGAAAGAGATTTATTAACCCATCAACTACGTGAAAGGTCCGAATCGCACCTTAGAACTGCGAAGCACGGAAACCATCTCGAGAAAGGCCCGAGGCCAAGAATGACAATGACAGATCCGATCGCAGACATGCTGGCTCGTCTGCGCAACGCGAACTCTGCTTACCATGAGAAGGTGGCTATGCCATCCTCATCGGTAAAAGTTCGCATTGCCGAAATCCTCAAGCAAGAGGGTTACATCGCTAGTTTTAAAGTCGAGAGCAACGCTGAAGGGTTTGGAAAAACCTTGACGCTTGATCTCAAGTTCGGCGCTAACCGCGAGCGTTCCATCGCTGGACTTCGCCGCGTCAGCAAGCCGGGACTTCGCGTTTACGCAAAGTCCACTGCCCTGCCTAAGGTATTGGGCGGACTTGGCGTTGCCATCATTTCAACTTCATCTGGTCTCTTGACTGACAAGCAGGCCAACAAGCAAGGTGTAGGCGGAGAAGTTCTCGCCTACGTATGGTGATCTGATGTCACGTATCGGTCGTATGCCAATTGCGATTCCTGCCGGAGTCGAAATCACTATTTCTGGTCAGAGCGTTTCCGTTAAGGGACCTAAGGGTTCTTTGACACATGTCGTTGCTGAGCCAATTCAGGTCTCGAAGGAAGAGTCCACACTCGTTGTATCTCGTCCAAACGATGGTCGCGAAGCACGTTCGCTCCACGGTATGTCACGTACCTTGGTTGCAAATATGCTCGAAGGTGTAACCAATGGTTACTCCAAGACAATCAACATCGTCGGTGTCGGTTACCGCGTTGCGGAGAAGAATGGCGATCTCGAGTTTGCTCTCGGATACAGCCACCCCATCTCCTTCCCAGCTCCTGCCGGAATCACCTTCAAGGTTGATTCAGCTACAAAGTTCTCTATCGTCGGAATCGACAAGCAACTCGTAGGTGAGACCGCTGCCAAGATTCAAAAACTCCGTAAATCTGATCCTTACAAGGGTAAGGGACTTCATTTAGACGGACAGCGCATTCGCCGCAAGCAAGGAAAGACAGGTAAGAAGTAATGGCTATCGGAGTAAAGGTCGTTAAGGGTTCAACCCAAGTAGCACGCGCTCGCCGTCACTTCCGCGTACGCAAGAAGGTATCGGGCACCACGATTCGCCCACGCCTTGTTGTCTCACGCTCTGCCCGTCATCTCTTTGTTCAAATCATCGATGACACCATCGGTCAAACTTTGGTATCAGCTTCCACAATGGAAGCCGATGTTCGCAAGGACACGAGCGACAAGACCGCTAAGGCGCGCCTCGTCGGTCAGACCATCGGCGAACGTGCCAAAGAAAAAGGAATTACTACGGTTGTCTTTGACCGTGGTGGAAACAAATATCATGGCCGCGTAGCTGCTCTTGCAGACGGTGCCCGTGCGAGTGGATTGGATTTCTAATGGCAACTGCTCCAGCGAAAAGTCCTCGCGAAGAGGGTGGCAAGACCGGCGAACGCCGCGATCGCCGCGACCGTCGTGATGGTGGCCCGGCTCAAGAGAAGAGCCCGTACACCGAGCGCGTTGTCTTCATCAATCGTGTAGCGAAGGTAGTAAAGGGTGGACGTCGTTTCTCCTTTACCGCACTCGTTGTCGTTGGTGACCAGAATGGCACAGTCGGTATCGGATACGGCAAGGCCAAGGAAGTTCCACAAGCGATTGCCAAGGCAGTTGAAGAGGCGAAGAAGTCATTCTTCAAAGTTCCTCGCTTGCTCGGAACCATTCCTCACCCAGTTCAAGGTGAGAAGGCAGCAGGCGTAGTTCTTCTTCGTCCAGCTAGCCCGGGTACCGGAGTTATTGCAGGTGGCCCAGTTCGTGCCGTTCTCGAGTGCGCTGGCATCTCTGATGTTTTGACCAAGTCTCTTGGTTCAAATAATCCAATCAACATGGTTCACGCAACCGTAGCCGCACTTCGCGCCCTGGAGCATCCAGCCGCAATCGCAGCTCGTCGTGGACTTCCACTTGAAGATGTCGCACCAGCAGCAATTGTTCGTGCCATCGCAGCAACGGTAGGTGCGTAATGCCTCGTTTAAAAGTTACTCAACTACGTTCCAAGGTTGGCGCTCGTCCCGAGCACCGCGAAACCTTGCGTTCATTAGGTCTAAAGCGAATTGGTGATGTAGTGGTGAAGGAAGATCGTCCCGAGATTCGCGGAATGGTCGTCGCCGTACGTCACATGGTCACGGTCGAGGAGGTCGAATAACAATGGTGCTCAAGGTCCATCATCTACGCCCAGCTCCAGGAGCTAAGAAGGCACGTACCCGTAAGGGTCGCGGTGAAGCATCAAAGGGAAAGACTGCCGGTCGTGGTGGCAAGGGAACTCGTGCTCGTAACGTAGTTCGTGCCGGTTTCGAAGGTGGCCAGTTGCCTTTGGTTATGCGTTTGCCAAAACTCCGTGGTTTTAAGAACCCAGAGCGCGTTGAATACCAGCCTGTAAATGTCTCAACCATTAACGCTCTCTACCCAAAGGGTGGCGAAGTAACGGTTGATGATTTGATCGCCAAAGGCGCTGTCCGCGATGGCTATCCCATCAAGGTCCTCGGAAATGGCGAAATTTCAGTCAAGGTAAACGTCGTTGCGCACGCCTTTTCGCAGTCAGCATCTGAAAAGATCGCTGCTGCAGGTGGAGCAATCAAGAAACTCTAAGTAGTGAAGAAACGGCCATGTGGAAGCGCCAATTGGTGGTGCATGCAGGTGGCCGATTCTTAACCGGGATTAAAGGAGAAAGTTGTGCTTTCAGCATTTGGTAAGGCGTTCAAGACGCCAGATCTACGCCGCAAGATTTTCTTCACCATGGCCATCATGGGTCTCTTCCGCTTTGGTTCCATTGTTCCTACCCCTGGCGTTTCTTACGCCAACGTCCAAACCTGTCTGAAGCAAGCCAACTCTGGCGGCCTCTTTGGTTTGGTCAACCTCTTTTCTGGTGGCGCACTTCTCCACTTGTCGGTCTTTGCTCTCGGCATCATGCCTTACATCACCAGCTCGATCATCATCCAGCTTTTGACTGTTGTTATTCCACGCTTTGAAGCCTTGAAGAACGAAGGCCAATCAGGCACCTCCAAGTTGACCCAGTACACCCGCTATCTCACCGTTGGATTGGCAATCTTGCAATCAACTGGCCTGATCGCTGTTGCACGTACACCCGGTCGACTCTTTAGTGGTTGCTCTTATCCGATCATCCCTGATGCATCCTGGACACGAATTGTGACCATGGTCTTCGTCATGAGTGCGGGTACTTCGGTCATTATGTGGCTCGGTGAATTGATTACTGATCGCGGTGTCGGTAACGGTATGTCCATCTTGATCTTCACATCTATCGCTGCTGGATTCCCAACTCAACTCTGGTCCATCAAATTGCAGAAGGGCCTCTTTGCCTTCCTCTTTGTTTGTGCCGTTGGAATTTTGGTTGTCGCCGCGGTTGTCTTCGTGGAGCAAGCCCAACGACGTATTCCAGTTCAGTATGCCAAGCGCCAAGTAGGTCGCAATAGCTATGGCGGAACAAGTACTTATATTCCCATCAAGGTAAACCAAGCTGGCGTTATTCCAGTTATCTTTGCATCGTCTTTGCTTTACATCCCATCGCTGATCGTTAACTTCTCTGGCAGCACTGCTGCTTGGTCGATCTGGATTCAGAAGAACCT
>JBAXAO010000072.1:0-4731 GCA_037142435.1 Actinomycetes bacterium
ACGCGGGCCATCGACTCGATTTCAGCTGCAAGTCCAACTAACTTGAAGGCTCTTTACGATCGAGTCCAGGCGTATAAATTCATCACAGTTGACGAGTATCAGGATATAAACCCCATCCAAGAGAAGCTTGTTGATGCCATCACGAATAACAAGGCAAAGCTTTGTGTGGTTGGTGACGATGATCAAACAATTTATCAATGGCGCGGTAGCGAGGTGGAAAATATCCTAACCTTTGCGAAACGCAAAAAGAAAGTCACTCAAGTAATTCTGGATGACAATTTTAGATCTTCAAAGGGGGTGGTGGATGTAGCAAAGATCATCGCGAGTAATATTGACCCGGCAATCCGGCTTCGCAAAGAGATGAAAGCAAGTGGACATCAAACCTTCGAACGCGGAGACATTCTCAATCTTGATTTTGTCTCACAAGAAGCAGAAGCCACATGGATTGCCGGCAAGATCCAGAGCATGGTAGGCATTGCATTTAAAGACTCTCCAGATGCAGAGCCGAGAGGTTTGACCTATTCGGATTTTGCGGTTCTCTTCCGCACTGTTCGCAAGGATGCGGGTTTACTAGTGGACGAATTCAAGAGGCTTGAAATTCCTTTTGTGATAAAAGGACTCTCACGACTTTTCGAAGCCGATGAAATTGTTGCAATTCAAGCAGCATTTCGTTATGCCGCCGAAGAAATTGATCAAGACGAATTTGAGCGGCTTTGGACGGCGGGCAGGCTTACGACGGGTAAACGCAAACTTGATGCCGCCAGAAAACGTTTGGAATCAATTTGGACTCTTACGGCCTCTTCCAAATTTGAAAGGATTAATTTGCAGAAGTTTTTCCTAGATTTCTTGGAAGCCCTTGATATAAAGGAATCCTCTTACCCTTCAGATCCATCAAGAGGTGAAGTGGTTTTTTATCTCATGGGAAAGTTCAGTCAAGTTATCTCTGATTTTGAGAGCATCAACTATCAAACGGATCCTGCGGAAAAGCTCCGCACTTTCTCGCAGTGGCTTATTCACGAGGCGCCTGGCGTATATGAGGAAGCTTATGCGGAATCAACTTATGCGGTTCCAAATGCGGTAGTGATCGCCACAGTCCACCAAGCGAAAGGTATGCAGTGGCCGACCGTCTTCGTACCATCTCTCCAGCGAAATAGGTTTCCATCCAAGGTGATGGGTGGATTAAATATTTCCCATATGTTCCCAGCTAATGCGATTCGAAATTTTGATCGATATCGTGGCAGCGAGGATGATGAAAGGCGCTTATTTTACGTTGCCGTTACCCGCGCTCAGAAATACCTGTTCATGTCATTTGCCCCAGGTGGATCAAATTTGTATGCAAATCGATCCATTTTCGTTCAGGAAGCGGCCGCGTCCTCTTATGTGAATACTGTGGATACTAAGATAAACGGCAAAAAGTTACCTCAAAGTCCCAAACCGACCGAGTTTGACATGACCCTTACATTCAGTGAATTAAAGTATTTATTTGAATGTGGGTACCAATTCAAGATCCGTTTCTTATACGGTTTTGAGTCACCGATCGCAGAAGCCATGGGGTATGGCCGCGGATTGCACGATGCTTTGTCGGAGATCCACAAGAAAGCCATTGAGGGACAACTACTCACAGAAGCTGATGCTGAGGCTCTCGTTGATCGTCATCTTTGGACGCCATTCGCCAATGAGACCATGAGGACTAATTTGCGCAACTCGGCGGTCGAAGCAGTAAAACGATATTTCCGGAACTATGGGGCAGATTTATCCAGAACGATTCATTCCGAGAAGCGAATCCAGGTGCATTTAGGAGATGGTTTAACGGTGGACGGCCGCATTGATCTCATTCGGAAACTGGATACTGATGAAGTTGCAATTGTCGATTTTAAATCGAAAGAGTCGGCTCAAGCTGAAACACTTACAACCGATCAATTGCAGGTCTACGCGCTGGGCTACAAGGAGCTCACTGGTGAACCAGCCGACGTACTCGAAATTCTGAATCTGGATGAAAATGGAAAGAACATACGTATTGGAGTTTCTGATGAACTTCTAGCCGAAACATTTGAGAAAGTGCGAGCGGCTGGACTTCAAATTAAGAACAATCAGCTTTCTAAGCACAAGGATTGGTGCGTTACCTGCTCTTCCTGCGATTTTGCTGGCCTGTGTCGAACTAGAAAATAGATCCCTACAAGTCCGCAATGTCATACAGGGGTACGCCCTCTGAGGCCAGGATCAGACAGGGACCACTCTTGGCGCTGTCTTGGTTATAAATGCCCGCCGCCAGGCTGGCCCGGATTTGCTGGCCAAGCGTTGCCCCTTTTCGATTCAAGATAGTTTCCAGCTTTGACATCTCCGTAGGAGTAAGTCCTATCGGGTACACCTTGTTACCAACCAAAAACAGGGAATCGAAAGCCTTGTTTTTCTCAGGATGAATGTACCGTCCGCTTTCCTGCATTTTCCCAAGTTGAATTTTGAATTGATCTGGACTTGCCACTCGGATTCCTCTTCTAGCTGCCTTTTGCACCGTCGACGAATTGTCCTGTGAATCATTCGTTACTACTAAAACCGTATCGCCACTTACGGTGCCTTGAACTCGGAGGCCGGCATTTTCACCAAGGAATTTTAAGGCATGCATTTCGCGCCCTGGAATTCCCCCTGAAAAAACGATCCTGTCACCAATATGGAGCCTAAAAGTTCCTTCGGTACAGGCGGAGCAAGGGCAACTACTTGGCATGTTAACGACCTCCTTCTAAGGCAACCCTAATCTTTTTGACCATCCATCCGCAATAATTGTCACCGGAAACGCGTATTTTTTGACGATCAGTTAGGTTTTGGGGGAAAAATGGCGCTTGCATACAGGTCAATCTTTACCATCATGGGGGATCAGAAACAGACCGAAAACATAATTATGGAGCAGTTCAATGAATGGCTTAAAAAGGATCCAATCCGTGAACCGCGGAATTTGGACAGAGACCTTTACAAACTAAATGCGTTAACTGTTTTCAATCCAAAGACCGAATTAATCTATTTTGATCACACTACCCAGGATGGCTCACGCACTGTTCGCGCACGACTTATTGAAAATAAGGATGCAAATGGGCGCTGGATCGCGACACTCACTTTGCATTTTTCTCCCCGTCATCCAAATGAAACCATCGTCATGTACGAAGGTGACGCTCCAATGGAAAAAGATCCATATGGAAATGTCCGTCCAAAATGGGTGGGACGTCCTGGATTAGTTCGTCGAATTCTTGAGGTTGCTGACGCTAGAGATATTCCTTCATCTAACATTAATCTTACTACCCGTCCTGAAGTCATTCATGATGAAGACGAAGTTGATCGGCTCTATGAAACCCTGAAATCGAACGATAGAACATGCAGTATGGTCATCGTGGCATCGAGGCAGAATGAGAATCCTTCAGCCAAAATCGATTTGGTTGCAGATTTAATGCACGAATCAATTGGAAATGTCTCAGTTCATATTCTTTCCTTTGAGTCTACAAAATACTTTAACAATTTGGTTGGTCCCGATTACGCGATTTATTACGACAACATGCGCGTATTTTTACCGGATTTCAATCCGGATGAATATTTGAATTCTCGAATTCATCGAATTATTCGTATGTCTAACATAAAGAGAGAAAACAAGAAACAGACTTCGCTGTCGATTGGGGTTATCACTCGAAAGCAACTGTTAGATAAGCCGTTGAGAGACTTACGTCGTGACTTAGCACGCATCGAACAAGCCTTGAACGATCGAGAATATGAAATTCTTCTGGCAGGAGAGAAGATTATTCCTGCTCATAAAGTCGTTACCCAACAAATCATCATTCAGGAGCCACTTTCAGAACAAGTCGCAGAGTACTTACGTGGATATGACAGAATGCGAAATATTTTAGGCGTAGAGGCAATCACCGATGAATTGTTGGATGACATTGCCTCCAAATTGTCCATGCATAGTCTCCTCAGCGATCGTGTACTTGCGGCCGCTCAGACTCAAAAAGATATGGAACTCGATTTGTTCCTCTTAAAGGACGAACTTGATGATGCAATTTTAATTGCATCAGAAGCGACTGAGGAAAAATTTAAGATGCGCGATCAAGTTCGATGGCTGCAAAAAGAGCTGAGTTTTACCGAACGCGCCGCTAATGCATGGCAGAGTGTTCCCGATTCAGAAGTCTCATTTTCGCCAGTCAACTTTGCGGAATTGTTAGATAATCTTCATAAATTGCCTTTCATCGTTTTCACTGGGGATAGAGATTTGACAGTCGATTTAGACGCAACGGAGCTGGGCGCTCGTTCTGGCAATGCTTGGAGCGATCTATGCGGCTTAAACGATTATTGCCAAGCCAAAAAGGACAATTTGGTCAACGGGGGAATCATGCAATACATAGATAATCTCCCAAACGGATATCGGCCGATAAATCGCAAGAATTTTCGTCCAACCGAAAGCGAGTCTGTCGAGCGAAATCCCTCCCTAAAGGACCAGCGTTTATTGAAAGTGCCACGCGAGGTGACTAATACTGGGATCGTATATATGGATAGCCATATAAACATTGGAAAGCGCCTCCACATCCATTTCTTTGACGATTTGGCCAATTCCGGTCGAATTTATGTTGGAAGGATAGGTAACCACCTTGATACTGCAAGTACCAATTGAATTGTCGGATTATTGATTTAATCCATGAGAAACTTTGATTTTAGATTCGAAACCAGCCCACGGACTTTTAATCCCATAGGTTT
>JBAXAO010000073.1:0-4326 GCA_037142435.1 Actinomycetes bacterium
AATGGAACGATGGGTATTCGCAATCACGTTGTAATTTTGCCGCTCGATGATCTCTCCAATGCTGCAGCCGAAGCAGTTGCCAAGGTTATTCCTGGCACGATGGCACTTCCGCACGCATTCGGTCGATTGCAGTTTGGTGAAGACCTCGAACTCACATTCAGAACTCTTATCGGCACCGGATTAAATCCCAATGTTGCCGCTGTCGTTGTTATCGGAATCGAACCAAAGTGGACCGAAAGAGTTGCCGCCGGAATTGCCGCTTCAGGCAAGCCAGTTGCCGCATTCTCCATCGAAGGTAAAGGCGATCTCCAAGTCATCATGGATGCATCACGCGTTGCTGCTAGCTTCCTTATGGACGCTTCTGAAATTCAACGTGAGCCTGCCGAGATTGGCGACCTCATGATGAGTATCAAGTGCGGCGAATCCGATACCACTAGTGGTCTTGGTTCTTGCCCGACGACCTCTGAAGCTGTAGATCGCTGGGTCGATGCCGGCGGAACCGTCTTGTTCGGCGAGACATCCGAACTCACCGGTGGCGAACACCTCATTGCCAATCGATGTATCAATGATTTGGTGAAGAAGAAGTTCCAAGAGACCTATGACAACTACATCAAGGTTATTGAATCAACTGGTGCCAATCTTTTGGGATCACAACCAACCCAAGGAAATATCGCGGGCGGACTCACCACCATTGAAGAGAAGGCACTTGGCAACATTGCTAAGACTGGCTCGGTTCCAGTCATGGGTGTTCTTGCACCTGCCGAAGCACCAGATCCAACCAAGCCTGGTCTCTACTTCATGGACAGCTCCTCAGCCGCCGCCGAGTGCATCACTTTGATGGCTGCTGCTGGCGCTGTTATTCACTTGTTCCCAACAGGTCAAGGCAACGTCATCGGCAATCCGATCGAGCCAGTTCTCAAGCTGACCGCCAACCCAAAGACCGCCGCCAGTATGCGTGAGCATATTGACTTGGATGTTTCTGGTTTGCTGCGCTTTGAGTACAGCCTCAAAGAAGCCGGAGACAAGATGATGGATGTCATCGAACGTTGCGTTAATGGACGACTAGCCACTGCGGAAGCAATGGGACATCGTGAATTCACCTTCACTAAGTTGTACATCAGCGCATAAATGATCCTTATCTCCGAAGATGTCTGGGGCCCTGCTTTTGCCGAGTTAGAAAAAACTCAACGCATTGTGCAGGACCCCGACCTTTGGCAACATCCAGAAAATTTGAAAGCAAAGATTTCTGATGCCACTGCCCTAGTTGTGCGAAATCGCACCCAAGTAACTGCAGAACTCTTAGCCGCCGCACCGCATTTGAAAGTCATTGCTCGTGCAGGTGTTGGTCTCGATAACATCGATCTCAAAGCTGCAGATGCGCTGGGAATCGTTGTCGTCGCAGGTCTCGGTGCAAATGCCGTTAGCGTTGGCGAATTAACAGTTGCGCTCGGTCTCTCTCTGCTGCGCAATATTCCAAACGCAGTAACCGAAACCAAAGCCGGTAAATGGAATCGCGCCGCTGGTCTTGAACTTTCAGGTCGTACTTGGTCGCTCTTGGGATGTGGTGCCACTGGATTGGCAACTGCCCGCTTGCTTTCTGGTTTTAATATGAACTTTTTGGGTTTCGATCCTTTTGTGAAAGCCGATGATCCACGGTTATCGGGATTGAATATTCGCATGACCACTTTGGAAGAAGCGCTCGGTGCAGCAGATATTCTGAGTATTCATATGCCAGCAACGGCGCAGACCACTCATCTTCTCAACGCCGAGCGCATTGCCACCATGAAGCCCGGCGCTTTCGTCGTAAACGTGGGTCGCGGCGAAGTCATCAACGAGATCGATTTGATTGCTGCACTGAAAGCTGGCCAGATTGCCGGTGCCGCTTTGGATGTTCGCGAAGTCGAACCCCCAACCACTGGCGAACTCGAAACATTGCCCAACGTTATTTTGACTCCACACGTTGCTGGCATAACAAAAGAGAGCCAGACCAAGATCACCGGAATTCTGGCTGACAATTTAGGTTTGATTCTCACCGGCCAACCCGCTACTCACGCTGTGGCTCAACACAAAGTGCCACTTCGCTAATGGGAAAGATAAAAGTTGGTGCAGGCCTGACCCAAGCAACCTCCCTGCTTCAAGCAGCCGGTCTCACATCTGCTCGCGCTGCCACTAGCGCGCGCTGCATCGTTGCCAGTGATCGTTGGGGGATCGGCAGTCACGGCCTGATGCGTCTGCCCTTTTATCTAGAGCGTCTACAGGCTGGCGGCATAAACCCAAATGCCGATTTGAAATTAATTACTGATCTACCCAGCCTTGCGGTCTTCGACGGCGAAAATGGCTTGGGCCACTGGCAACTTCAATCCGCCGCTGAACTCGCGGCAGAGCGCGCACAAGTAAATGGCATTGCTGCTGTTGGAGTTGGACGCTCTTCGCATTGTGGCGCGCTAGGTATTTACACCGCACCCATAACGGCCCAAGGCCTTGTCGCCATCATCTTTAGTACCGGGCCAGCAGTAATGCCGCCATGGGGCGGGAGAAAACCTGTTCTTTCGACCTCACCTTTGGCAGCTGGAATTCCAACTAACCCTCCGACCATTATTGATCTCGCAACTTCGGCTGTTGCACGCGGAAAGATTGCGGCAAAGGCGCAAGCCGGCGAAGAGCTAGAACCTGGTTGGGCCTTTACCGCCGAAGGCGCACCTACAACCGATGCCAAGCTTGCCCTAGCTGGAATGCTGGCGCCTTTAGGTGGCGCCAAGGGTTATGCCCTTGCAGTCCTCGTCGAATCCTTAACCGGAGCCTTGATCGGGCCGACTTTGTCCAAAGATATTCCAGATATGTTTGCCAGTTCTCAAGATGCGCTGCCTCAAGAAATCGCTCACTTTGTCATCGCTATTAATGCAGATGCGCTCACCGTTGATGGCAGCCATGATCGACTGGATCAATTCGCACATGCCGTCACCGAATCTGGCGGACGGATGCCGGGCAGCAACCGCGTTGACCCCGAGCACCTCAATCCAGAAGATGAAATAAATGTTGCTGATAACGTTCTGGAGCAATTACAGACTTGGGCGGAGAGGCTGCACATATGAAGAAGGCGCTGATCCCGCACCTAGCGATCATCGCCGCAGTAGTCTCCCTCTCTTTTGGGATCAACCATTTCTTTTACTATCTCAGCCCACTCTTTCTCTCACTTCTCGCCGGAATTATCGCCGGCAACTCGTTGACCTTCTCCAAGAACTTTCAATCCACTCTTAGCCTGACCTCAAAAAAGGCAATGCGCATGGGCATTTCGCTGTTGGGATTACAAATTACTTTTAAGACCTTCTCCTCGATTGGCCTTAAAGGATTCATTGCGATCCTCTTCATCGTTTTGGTGACGTTCACGGTTACCAGATGGAGTGCGCAGAAGTTTGGTTTCACTCCGGGGCTTTCGCTTTTGATTGCCGGTGGATTCTCGATCTGCGGTGCATCTGCCATTGCAGCAATCGGCGCCGCCCGCAAGAGCGATAAAAATGAAATTTCCTATGCCGTTGGTTTGGTAACTCTTCTTGGCACGCTTTCTATCTTTGTTATTCCGCCGCTCACAAAACTATTCAATCTGCACAACACCACATCGGGTGCCTGGATCGGTGCCGCCGTTCACGATGTTGGTCAAGTAATTGCCACCGCCTCTATTGTGGGTGGCGGAACGCTGAAATACGCGGTCATCACCAAGTTAGCCCGAGTTGTTCTGCTAGCGCCTCTCCTGGTCTTTCTCAGTGCTCAAAGCCATCGTGCCGCCGAAGTAAAACCAGATTTAAAAACTCGCGTCACCAGTTTCTTGCCACCTTTTATTGCTGCATTTTTAGTTCTCGTAATTTTCAATAACTCGGTAAATCTTTCGCCCCATGTAGAGAGTTACTTCTCGAATATCTCGAAGTTTTTGCTTTCTATGGGTCTCTTCTCTATGGCAGCGACGGTTCGTTTTGCCGACCTCAAGCGCATTGGCGGCAAACCCTTGCTCTTTGGAATCGGCGCCTGGATTATGTTCGGTGCGTTCTCACTCACCATTATCAAAAGTCTGGGTATCTAGTTTCTTAGTGATTCTCCTGCGTTTGCTGGCAGTCTTAATAACCCCAGTAGTGACATAAACATCAAGAACGCGGCCACACCGAAAGCCACCGAGAATTCGTGAGCGGCACCGACAGCGTTTGTTCCAAGCTTGAGAGAGATAACCGCAAGTGCAATTCCGCAAATTCCGACAACCTCCAGCACAATGCTAAAGAGGGTATTGGCGTGCTGAACGGATGCGCCTTCGAGGTCTGAAAATGTCAGGGTTGTATA
>JBAXAO010000074.1:0-4053 GCA_037142435.1 Actinomycetes bacterium
TGCACCAGCTGCACCAGGGGCGCCGGAAGCGCCTTCAGGACCAGTTTTTCCAATCGGACCTGCCGGGCCAGTGTCGCCTTTTTCGCCTTTATCACCGCGAAGGCCTTGGACTCCTTGCGGGCCCTGCGGTCCCTGCAAGCCTTGAACTCCGCGATCACCTTGAGGTCCTGCTTGGGTGGAACCGGTGGTGGCGACGATCTTTTCGCCGGCTTTTCCGGCAGTCCCAGCAGGACCTTTAAGGCTTACTGGGACTGGCCATTTTCCAGCCGCCTTTGGGCCGTAAATGTTGAAGGTTTTGATATCTAGATAGAAATCTCCATTGGCGCCCAAAGTATTGGATGGCTTTCCTTGGCCATTCAGAATCGTATTTGGGACGGCGACCGAGGCTACGCGCCCGGACTTTGCTGGGGCACTTTTGCTCGCCGATCCCGCGGCGACGGCTGAGGGAATGGACTCCATAAGGGCAAGTCCGAGAATTGCTTGAACAAGCGTGACTGTCATGATCGAAGGTTTTAGCTTCATTTCGTTTTCTCCACAGAGGGATGGGGAGCCCGTAAAAGGGGCTATTAACGCCTATTTTTGTGGATTTTTCATCGAAATCAAGATGAGAAAAATCATCTCCTCAAGGGGAGGAAATCGGAGAATAATTGGTTCTTTCTATTCCAAAACGCCTCCTGGAGGGTAAAAAACTCTCACCTGGCTCTCAGGTGGATTGGGCGTCCTACTCAGCAATATTGAGTTATCTACAGTTATTCAAGTGTGAGGGCACCTGATAGATGTTTAACCAGGTCGGGAAATAAAATCCCCGACATCCACTCGAAGGGAACGTCATGAAGAAGAACAAACTCGCAGCATTAGGTGTCGCTGCCGCTCTAACTCTCGGTTCTGTCTCTGTCGCTACTGCTGCAGTCACCGCACCACCAACCGCCCCAATGGGTGGCGGACATCAAGAAGGCATGGAAGGCGATCACGGTCCTGCACAGGGTCTTGCTCAACTGAAGACCGTTTTGGCAGCACTTGTTACCAAGGGCACCATTACCCAGGCTCAATCTGATGCGATCGTTGCAGCACTTGCAGCTTCCGCTCCAACTCCCCCAGCAAAGATGCCTCAGATGGCCGACAACTCAGCCGCTCGTGATGCTCTCGTTCTTAAGACTCTCGGAATCACCGCCGCAGATCTCAAGGCAGCTCGCGTTGCCGGTAAGACTTTGGCACAAATCGACCCAACCAAGACCGCGGCTTTGACTGCAGCTCTAGTTGCTCTCGAAAACACCACCATTGATGCAGCAGTGACCGCTGGAAAGATCAATGCCGCTCAAGCAACAACTCTCAAGGCAGGCGTCGCCGCACGAGTTGCTGCATTCGTTAATCAAGCTGCGCCTGTACGCGGAATGGGAGACGACAAGTCAAAGGGTCCTAAGAATATGGTCCCGAAAGTCAGCGCTTCTCCAACTGCAAAGGCTTAATCTCCTTGGGTCTATGCAGACTAAGTAAGTAAGAAAGAGAAAGTCCCCGCCTGTCGTGCAGCGGGGACTTTCTCTTTTTCGCTTTTCTTTTGGCAGAATGCCCAAATGAGAATCCACATCGGAAGCGATCACGCCGGACTTGAATTTAAGAACGTCATCATTCAACATCTCAAAAATAATGGTCACGAAGTCACCGACCATGGTCCTCATGAATATGACGCACTGGATGACTACCCGGTCTTTTGTATTCCAGCAGCCGAGGCCGTTGCAGCAGATGAAGGTTCTTTCGGAATTGTTTTAGGTGGCTCTGGAAATGGCGAGCAAATAGCGGCTAACAAAGTTAAAGGTGTGCGTGCAGCACTGGTTTGGAGCATCGAAATCGCCAAGCTAGCGCGGGAACATAACAATGCAAATGTGATCTCACTCGGTGGCCGAATGCACACTGAAGAATTTTGTCTAGAACTAGTCGATACATTCTTGGCCACACCATTTCCTGGCGATGAACGGCACGTGCGTCGCATCAACTTGATCAGCGATTACGAAGCCAAGTCCTAATTTCGAAAGTACTTTAAATCGGTCACTCTGTGACCTTTGCGAACTCCTTGTCCTTCAAACTTTGTTGTTGGTCTAAATTCTGGCTTGGCAATCTCGCCGCCATGAAATAGATCTGACTTTTCGAAGAGATCGATAATCCATTCGGCGTAAGGAACCCAATCGGTTGCGATGTGGATGTAACCGCCGGGCTTCAACTTCCTTGCAATCAATTCCACAAAACCTGGTTGAACGATGCGCCGTTTCCAATGTTTGGTCTTGGGCCACGGATCAGGAAAATAAAGATGAAAGGCATCGATTGATTCGTTGGGTACAAGATGCTCTAAAACCACTCGGGCATCGTCATTAATGATTCTGATGTTCTGCAGTCCCAACTCATTGATGCGCACCAGCAGTGCGCCAATTCCGGGTTTGTGAACTTCCACTGCCAAGAATCCAGTTTCTGGGAAAGTAGCTGCGATCTCAGCGGAGGCTTCCCCCATGCCAGTACCGATTTCCATGATGACCCGCTGTGCATCGGGAAAGACTTGGGAGGGGATGATCGGGGCGGGATTTTCTACCCCCTCGACGGCGATGCCAAAAGTCTCCCAGAAGGAGTTTGTGGCATTTTGCTGTGCCTGCGTGATGCGGGTCCCACGCAACTGGTACGAGCGGTTGGCTGGCCGTTCCATCTGAATTGAACCTGCAATCTCTGCTTAGATAAGCGCAAAGAGTACAAGAACAATCTCAAGGAGCCCCAAGTGCCAGGTTTGAATTTAGCCCGAACAGAAGCAGCCGAACGTTCGTCGCATCTATCAGTATCCAGTTACGACGTTTCGCTTGATCTCACTGTCGCCGAAGAGACTTTCTATTCCAAATCTGTCATTCACTTCAGCTGTAATACCCCGGGCTATGACACCTTTATTGATGCCGTCGGTAAGAGCATCATTTCGGCAACTTTGAATGGCAATGCCGTCGATACCTCCAACTTTGATGGCGAAACTGTGTACCTAAAGAATTTGCAAGCCGAAAACGAATTAATCATCGAACTTGAAGCGGTTTACTCCAAAGTTGGCGAAGGGCTCCAGCGTTCTGTCGATCCTGCCGACAACGAGGTTTACATCTACTCACAAGGCGAGATCGCCGATATCCGTCGCATGTTCGCTTGCTGGGATCAACCTGATCTCAAAGCAACAATTAAGTTGACCGCAATCGTTCCTAGCCACTGGGAAGTTATCTCCAATAACCCGGTCGAATCCAAAACTGAACTTGGTCAGGACAAAGTTGTTTGGGCATTCACTCCCACACCTCGCATCTCGACTTACTTGGCCGCAATCATTGCTGGCCCATACCAACGTTTCAGCGACGAATACGTCGGCAAGAAAGTAATTCCACTAGGACTTTATGTTCGCCGCTCACTCGCCGAGTTTGCAGATCCCGATGATATTTTCCTTTTGACCAAGCAAGGCTTCTCTTTCTTCGAACGCGTCATGGGCTTGGTTTATCCATTCGACAAGTACGACCAGATTGCCGTCGTGGACTTCAACGCTGGTGCTATGGAGAACGCTGGCGCTGTTACTTACGCCGAGTACTCCTTCATTTTCCGCAGCAAGGTCACCGATCAAAGTTATGCCTGGCGCGCCAACGTCATCTTCCACGAGATGGCTCACATGTGGTTTGGTGACATGGTCACGATGACCTGGTGGGATGACTTGTGGCTCAACGAATCATTTGCTGAATGGTCTTCTTACTTCGGCGTATCCGAAGGAACTCGCTTCACTAACTCTTGGGTTACCTTCAACACCGAACGCAAGAACTGGGGATACCGCGAAGATCAGCGCAACTCCACCCACCCGATCGTCACCGATATGTTCGATCTCAATACTGTTGCCGCCAACTTCGATGGCATCTCCTATGCAAAGGGCGCTTCTGTCCTCAAGCAACTTGCTGCCCACGTCGGTCGCGACAATATGTTGGCCGGTCTCTCAAAGTACTTTGCCAAGCATGCTTGGAAGAACACCACTCTCAAGGACTTGCTTGATGAACTCGAGGCTGC
>JBAXAO010000075.1:0-4035 GCA_037142435.1 Actinomycetes bacterium
ATTCCAGCTGGTATTTCACGCTGGCGGGGGAGGCGAGACCGGCGGCTTGGCCGATCTCACGCATGCTAGGCGGGTAGCCCTGGTTGTCGATGGCGGATTTGATGACCTCGAGGATCTTGAGCTGACGCGGGGTGAGGCCGTGCTCGTTGAGGGGGCCGTCGGGCAATTCGGAGATGGTCTCTTTACTCATGGCTAAAGGGTAGGGCAGTTTTGGGAATTATTCAAACATATGTTCGAATTTTTCTTGCCTTTGTCAGTGGGATGGGGTTTAATTCTCATTAGAACAGTTGTTCGAATCCCCTCGAACAGCGTTGTAAGAAATGGAGTTCCCCGCCATGAAGCTAACAAGCAAAGGCCGTAACGTAGTTAGAGCCACCGCTGTGGCATCGCTATTGATATTGATTGGCGCTGGTTTTAGCGCTGTTGGTAATGCCAGCGAACATAAGGTCGTTGTTGCATCGGCCACCGCTGGCTATGTAAAGGTGGTTGTGGCACCAGGGGAGAGCATTTGGTCTTTGGCTGCGCTTGTGGCTGGCAATTCGGATGTTTCTGCCGTCGTGGATCAGATCGTGACCGCAAACGGGCTAACTTCCTCGGATATTCATGCCGGTCAAAAGCTTTGGGTGCCTTCAAACTAAAACGCTAAAAGCCTTATTTGAAAGGGTTTTTATGAGCATAGAAGAGAAATACAAGATAGACGTTTCTGCTGACTCTTGTACTCGGAAAAATTACGATTGAAAGGGACACGCCCAAGATCGCCAGCCTCTTCGGCATAGGGACCGAGATTTTCAAGGATTTGGACTGGGAAGCGGAACATAAGGACGCCTGGGGCGATTAATGTGACGCAATTTCCTCCGACACACCGAGGGAATGCTGAGAACGCCTCAAGTTGGGGTTTACAGTTGGCACAACATATAGGGGTAAAACCCCGTGTGAGTTCCATAACTAGTGTTTTCTCTAGCGTAAGCCTGAGAATGGCACTAGATTCTCCTTCCCCCCGTTTACAAGGAGATTCACAGATGATCTGTCCGTTCTGCCGACACGATGACTCCAGAGTCGTTGATTCGCGTCCGGTTGAAGAGGGCACATTGATTCGTCGCCGCCGAGAGTGTTCAGCTTGCGGGCGTCGATTTACTACATCTGAGACCTCTGTCCTGTTGATCGTGAAGCGGTCTGGGGCAACGGAACCATTTAGCCGAGAGAAGGTCGTCGCCGGCGTTCGCAAAGCTTGCCAAGGTCGGCCCGTCAACGATGACGATCTAGCGCTCTTGGCTCAACGAGTAGAAGAGGCGCTACGCGCCGATGGCCAGGCCGAAGTTGAAGCTCAGTTAGTTGGAATGGCAATTCTCGCGCCACTCCGAGAGCTCGATGAGGTCGCCTACCTGCGATATGCCTCTGTGTACCGTAACTTCTCCTCGCTAGAAGATTTTGAAGGTGAGATCGCTCTTCTCCGGGCCGCTCCTTCGATTACGACATCCCCCCGTGTCACACCTGTAGCGCAAAATTCTGTACCCGTATCTGCAAACCAATAATTAGTTAAACCATTAAAGATCCATTGAGGGAAGAGGCACCATACATGTCAGTCGTTAACCGCCCAGCAGCCGAAGTGAGCAAGAAGTCTTTAGGCAAAGGCCTTGTTCTAGAACGTATCTACACCACTGCTGGTGTTCACCCGTATGACGAAGTGACTTGGGAACGTCGCGATGTTGTTCAGACCAACTGGAAATCCGGCGAGGTCATCTTCGAACAACGCGGCGTCGAGTATGCCGACTTCTGGTCAGTGAATGCCTCCACCATCGTTACAACCAAATATTTCCGCGGCGCACTTGGTGCCGAAAACCGCGAGTGGTCGTTAAAGCAAGTTATCGATCGTGTTGTTCTTACTTATACAAAGGCTGGTAAAGAGTTCGGTTACTTCGCAACTGATGAAGATGCACAGATCTTCGAACACGAACTAACTTGGATGTTGCTGCACCAAGTATTTTCTTTCAACTCACCAGTCTGGTTCAACGTTGGTACTTCCGCCCCTCAGCAAGTATCAGCCTGCTTTATCTTGGCGGTAGATGACACCATGGATTCCATCCTTAACTGGTACCGCGAAGAAGGAATGATCTTCAAGGGCGGTTCCGGTGCTGGTCTTAACCTTTCCCGCATCCGCTCATCAAAGGAACTTCTAAAGTCCGGTGGCTCAGCTTCTGGTCCTGTTTCATTCATGCGCGGTGCTGATGCATCAGCCGGAACCATCAAGTCCGGTGGCGCAACTCGCCGTGCGGCCAAGATGGTTGTTTTGGATGTTGATCATCCAGATATCGAAGAATTCATCGAGACTAAGGTTCGCGAAGAAGACAAGATCCGCGCACTGCGCGATGCTGGTTTTGATATGGACTTGGGCGGCAAAGACATTATTTCCGTGCAATACCAGAATGCGAATAACTCAGTTCGAGTTTCAGATGCCTTCATGCAGGCTTATGAGAAGGGCGAGCCATTTGGGCTACGCGCTCGCGCAACTGGTGAAATCATGGAGACCGTTGAGGCAAAGGGCTTGTTCCGCCAGATGGCCGAAGCTGCTTGGGCATGTGCTGATCCAGGAATTCAATACGATGACACGATTAATGATTGGCACACCAATCCAGAGACCGGTCGCATCAATGCTTCCAACCCGTGCTCTGAGTACATGTCACTAGATAACTCTTCTTGTAACTTGGCATCACTTAACTTGATGAAGTTCCTAAAGACCGATGGCTCCTTCGATGCTAAGACCTTCGTCAAGGCAACCGAGATGATCATCACCGCAATGGATATCTCCATCTGCTTCGCTGATTTCCCAACCGAGCCAATTGCTCAGACAACCCGGGATTACCGCCAGCTAGGTATCGGCTTTGCAAACCTTGGTGCGCTATTGATGGCCTCTGGCCTTGCTTACGATTCCGATGGTGGCCGTCAGCTCGCTGGCGCGATCACATCATTGATGACCGGAACTTCCTACCGTCGCTCAGCTGAACTTGCTGGCATCGTTGGTGCCTACGAAGGCTTCGCCCGTAACAAGGATGGCCATACCCGCGTAATGCGCAAGCATGCAAACGCTTCAACCGCTGCGCGTTCGGTATCAACATTGGACCGCGATGTTTGGACTGTTGCTAACCAGGAATGGCAGAAGGGCCTTGAGATCGGCGAGAAGAATGGCTGGCGCAATGCCCAGGCTTCTGTTCTTGCCCCAACCGGAACCATCGGCTTGATGATGGATTGCGATACCACCGGTATCGAGCCAGACCTTGCTTTGGTTAAGTTCAAGAAGCTAGTCGGTGGCGGTTCGATGCAGATCGTTAACCAGACCGTCTCGCAGGCACTTCGCAAGCTTGGTTACACCGAAGAGACGATCGAAGCGATCGTTGAATTCATCGCTGCTAACGGAAACGTAATTGATGCTCCTGGCCTAAAGCCAGAGCACTACGACGTCTTCGATTGCGCAATGGGTGTTCGCACAATTGCTGCCATGGGACACGTTCGAATGATGGCTGCTTGCCAACCATTCCTTTCAGGTGCGATCTCAAAGACTGTTAACTTGCCAGAGAATGCCACCGTAGAAGAGATCGAAGAGGTCTACTACGAGGGCTGGAAGCTTGGCCTAAAGGCGCTCGCGGTCTACCGCGATAACTGCAAGGTGGGACAACCATTGTCCGCTGGCAAGGGCGCTAACGAAGGCAAGAGCGATTCCGCCGCTGAAGCTTTGGTTCCAGTTGCCACTGCAGTTCGCAAGCGTTTGCCAAAGGCCCGACCATCCCGAACCACATCATTTAGCGTTGGCGGTGCCGAGGGTTACATGACCGCCGGCGCATATGCCGATGGCGCGCTTGGCGAGGTCTTCCTAAAGCTAGGCAAGCAGGGTTCAACCCTTGCCGGTGTAATGGATGCTTTCTCAATCGCAGTATCGATCGGTCTGCAATATGGCGTACCACTGGAGACCTTCGTAGAGAAGTTCACCAACCTGCGCTTTGAGCCAGCCGGTATGACTGATGATGCTGATATCCGTATGGC
>JBAXAO010000076.1:0-3816 GCA_037142435.1 Actinomycetes bacterium
GTACGGGCAACGATAAACGAACCAATGCGCCCCATATCGTGATTTCCGAGAAATTCCCCAAGTCCAGCCGCCGAAGTAGTACTAGTCGTGTAAAAATCGTCATTATTGAAATACACACCAAGCAAACTGGCATCTTGTTGGTTGACGTAATTGACCATGACGCTTTGCATCGGGAAATCTAGAACTTCGCTGTAAGCGGCTTGTTTCATCCAATAAGAAGTGTTGCGTGGATCGGTGTCATAAATTTCACCCCACATAGGGAAATAAGTCTTTCCTTGATCCGATGCAACTTTGCGCATCGCGGGCAGGAATTGTTGCCAGAACTCTTTGTTTACATGCCTTGCCGTATCGATCCGGAAGCCGTCGATGTTGGTTTCCTTTATCCAGGTGGAGAAGATATCAATCCAACCCTTTACAACAACCGGAGACTCGGTAAAGAGATCATCCAACCCAAAAAAGTCACCATATTGTTTTGACTCTTCCGACTGCCCGACGTCACCGCGATTGTGATAATTGCGCGGGTCATTTAACCAAGCAGGACTCTTGATTGTGGCTTTTGCGGGATCGACAACAATTGTCTTTGGAAATGAAGAAGTGGCACTCAATTGGTCAAGAGCCGGAAATTTGGTTGATCCTGCCAATTTCACGGCGTCGAAAGTGGAGCCAGAAACGGTTTTGTACGGTTGATCTGAAAGTCCAACGTAAGAGCCACCTTGAACATAGTGAATGACATCGGCGGTGTGATTAACCACGATATCTAAAATGACTTTGAGATCTTGAGAATGTGCATCAGTGACGAACTGTTTGAAGTCAGCCATGGTGCCTAGATGTGGATCTACTTGATCAAAACCCACGCCCCAATACCCGTGATACGCCGAACTCCTGCCATCGTTGGCGACAGGTTGTTGCCTCACCACTGGAGTGACCCAGATGGCGGTAAAGCCCAAAGACTTTATATAAGGAATTCGCTTGATTAAGCCATGAATATCGCCCCCGTGGTAATAAACGGGGCCAGATGGCAAGAAGCCTGTCGTCGTTTCACTTCCTGTTAGCCCACCTGTGTCATTGGCGGGGTCGGCATTTTCAAAACGATCCAACATGACAAAATAAATCATGTCTGCGCGCTTGGTAGCAGTGTCGGCCTTTGCGGGCATCCCTTCAAAAATCACAGCGCCCAAAGCTAGGAGAATTCCTAAGGCCAGAACGCGACGGCGCATCTCAGCCCTTGACTGAGCCAGCGGTCAATCCGCTGATGATGTATTTCTGCAGCGAGAGGAATATGGCAACGATCGGGATCGAGGCAACGATTGAGCCGGCGGCAAATGGTCCCCAGTTTTGGGCGTACTGGCCGCTAATAAACCCTTGCAATCCGACAGCCACGGTTCGGGCATTCATGTCGACCAAGAAGAGTCGAGCCAAGATGAATTCATTGAAGGTTCCGATAAAGCTGAGCAAGCTGACCACAGCGAGTACCGGGGCAGCTAGTGGCACAAAGATCAACCAATATGTTTGAACGGCGCTAGCGCCGTCAACGCGGGCCGCTTCATCAAGTTCCATGGGGATGGAATCCACGAAACCTTTCAAAAGCCAGATATTGACGCCCATGGCGCCACCTAGGTAAACCAAAAGCAAGCCCGGCTGAGTGCCTAAACCCAGGTGTGGGGCAAAGGTATAAACGCGAGACATAATTACGTAGACGGCTGAAAGAGCAAGAATCGCAGGAAACATCTGCACGAGGAGTAAAAGTTGAAGACCTTGCTTCTTCCCTTTAAAGCGCAATCGACTGAACGCAAAAGCCGAGGCTGCACCAATTACCACCGACAAAACCGCGACCATGCCAGCGATCACGATCGAGTTCTTCATCCAGATCAGATAAGGAATCTTGGGACTGGTGAAGAGCATATGAAAATTCTTTAAGGAGAGCGTCTGCGGCCAAAAAGATGTTACTTGCAGACTGCCAGACTTGCTGAGGGCTGAGAGGAATACCAAATAGATGGGAAAAAGTGCAAAGAAACAGACCGCAATGGCAACCAAATGTCGCCACAGATCTTGTTGAAGCCACTTTTTCATTTGAAGGAGTCCAATACTTTCGAACGTCTAATTCCGTATAAAGAAATTGAAGCGATGATGACAAAGATAACCACCGAAATTGCACTTGCCAGTCCGAGGTTTTGAGTGCCCGCGCTGAAGGCGATTTTGTAGGTATAACTGATCAAAATATCCGTCGCTCCGGCTACATCTCCGCCCAAGGTGTCTGAAGGACCACCGCCCGTCAACAAATAGATGATGTTGAAGTTATTGAAGTTGAAGGCGAAGGAGGCGACCAGCAACGGCGAAACTATCTGTAATAGCAATGGCAGAGTGATCTTGCCGAAGACCTGGCGGTTAGATGCACCGTCAATGGCGGCTGCCTCTGAAAGTTCAGCCGGGATGGCTTGGAGTGCGCCACTGCAGATGAGATAGAAGTATGGGAAACCGAGCCACAGGTTGACGATGATGACCGCGGCACGCGCATAAAAAGCATTTTGGAACCAGTGAACGTGTGAGCCAAAGAGGTGGTTGATCGCACCGAATTCGGTGTCGAACATGCCTCCCCAAATCAAAATACTCATGTTGCTAGGCATCGCATAAGGCAAAATTATGATGGACCTGTAAAAGCGTCGACCAAAGAGTTTGCGATTCATGGCAATGGCGACCAACAGTCCCAAAGCGAATTGGGTCAACACCGTAAGGAGGGCAAAGATCAATGTCCAAATGAATACCTTGATCAGTGGCTTTCGAATTTGGGGGTCGGTAAAGAGCTTTGCGTAGTTAGAGAACCAAATCGGTGCGCGCCACCCAGGTTGTAGTAAATCGGTCTTGTTCTTTACGTTGGCGTAATTGCCAACCCCGTTGTCCTTGTAGATATCGCCGGTGCGAACATCAGTAAAAGTGTCAGTGCCGGCCGAGTAACTGAGCGTTTGGCTTTTCAAAGCACCAACAGTTGCACCTTCAAGCGTGATGAAGAAGTCTTTGGAATAATAAAAATGGGTTGTTTGCAGGGTGGCATCAATAGCAAATCGTTCATCCACCGTTAAGGCATGGAAGCCCGGTGCCGCCGTTGCCACGTCATCTGCATTTATGGTGATGGTCGCAGGATCCAGATCGGTTTTTGATGTGGTGGTGGCAATGAAGTATTTCTTCGTTCCGGCATCAGATGCTAGAAGCTCGAGGTGTTTTGCAGAATCTTGCCCCACGACGACATCGAAGGTGGTTTGGCCTGGATCAGGTCTAATTCCGCCCAAAGTGATCTTGCTAATGGATTCGGGCTTGGAAATGTAATTACCAGTTTGATAATGGAAACCGGACATAGCGACGGTGTAGATGATTGGCCCGACAACAAAGGCAAAAAGGAAAATCATTCCCGGAAGAAAGAATTTCATGGGAATCGAAATATTAGTGAGATACGTGATGGCGATAGCAATAACTGCAATTGTGAGAAATCCTGCGATCGCAAACTCGCGCTTGGCGAATGCGCTCTGGATAAGCAAGGTCAAAAGTGAGAGAACTATTGCCACGGTGATGTACTTGGCAGTCACCGTTACTTTCCGGCTAAATAGTTTTTCCACGTTTGTAGATCACTCCGCTCAGAGATTTGGTTGTTATTTTCAATCAATCCTAATTTCTTACTTACATATTTAGTAGGGCTGGTGAGCGAATTTCTTCACTCACCAGCCCCAATCTAAATTATTCTGGAATTAAGGCTTATAGATCCTTAACACCAGCGGCGATGTTGGTCTTGAAGAAGGCATCCATCTTCGCTGCTTCTGAAACTGG
>JBAXAO010000077.1:0-3813 GCA_037142435.1 Actinomycetes bacterium
AATCCCGTCGCCGGAATTATCAAGATGCCTTATCGAAAGTTCCTTTTTTGGAACGTCTTCAGCGCCCTGGTGTGGACCGAAGGATTTATCTGGTCAGGTTACTTCTTGGGCGAGAAAATGAAAGGCTCGGTCGACAAGTACATCTTGCCGATTGTTGCCGTCATTGTGATTCTCTCGGTAGCACCTCTGGCTTGGGAAATCTTTAAAGAATGGCGTACGCGCAAACACCTCAGTTAATTCTTATTTAAAGGCCGAGATCTGCTAGTTGATAGGCCGCGCGATATTCAAAGCCAGCTTCGGTAACTTTTGGTGCGGCTCCGCGTTCCACGATGACAGCGACGCCGACAACAATCGCCCCTGCTTCTTGCAACGCTTCGACTGCAGTAAGCACTGATCCACCGGTAGTAGAAGTGTCTTCAACTGCCAATACTCGACGACCTTTAACATCAGGACCTTCGATGCGGCGTTGTAGGCCATGAGCTTTCTCGGCTTTGCGCACAACAAATGCATCCAATTTACGCCCGGTCTTCGCAGCGGCATGGAGCATTGCTGTGGCAACTGGGTCTGCCCCGAGAGTTAATCCACCAACAGCTTCGTAATCTAAATCTTTTGTGAGTTCGAGCATGACTTCGCCGACGAGTGGTGCGGCTTCGGCATCTAACGTGACGCGACGTAGGTCGACGTAATAGTCAGCCTCTTTACCGGAAGACAAGATGACTTTCCCGTGAACAACAGCCTTCTGAAGTATCTGATTCTTTAGGGTTTCATGTGAATTCATGGCTTTACCTTACCTAATGGCTAGTAGTGCGTTTAACTGTCACACATGAATTCCTACGCTGAACGGCTCGAGATATCTCGACTCATTCATCGCTTCGGCATGGGCCCAAAACCGGGCGAATTCGCTCAGTTAGTGCAATCCGGAGTGTCAAATGCCCGAACCAATATTTTGACTCCTTCTGCGACAGATGCGGGATTGGCAAAAGTGGCGGAACCAGATCTTCGTGATCTCGGCCCGAGACCACAACCAAATACTCCCCAAGTAATACCTTTTGCAAACTCAATGCGGAAACAGAATTCTGATCTCTTGTTGTGGTGGCTAGATCGAATGGTCTTAGCCGATAATGCATTGACCGAACGCATGACGTGGTTCTGGCACGGACATTGGGCTACCTCAATCGGCAAGGTCGAATATGCCCTACCCATGAAGATCCAAAATGCGACCCTACGCAACTTTGCGTTAGGAAATTTTGCCGACATGTCCCGAGCAATGGTTCAAGATGGCGCTTTGCAATATTGGTTAGATGGAAACCAAAATCAGAAAGGTGCTCCAAACGAAAACTTGGCCCGTGAACTTATGGAGTTATTTACGTTAGGAGTCAATCATTACACCGAAGATGACATCAAGAATTTGGCGAAAGCGTTAACTGGATATTCAGTAACGCGATCTTCGGGAAAAATTACCTTCGATACTAAAAAACATGATGCAACTCCGATCTCCTTCTTAGGTAAGACCGCAAGTTTTGATGCTATCAGCGCGAGTGACTATCTAGTTTCTAGAGATGATTGCGCGGCTTATATAACTTCTCGTCTTTGGTTTAGGTTTATTTCATCTTTGTTACCAAATAGCGATCAAAACATAATCAGCGCTTTTGCTGGACGAGACATCCTCAAAGCCGTAACCGCGCTGGCCTCACATCCAGCTATGAGTGATCCGTTGAATTCACAAGTAAAGTCACCGATAGATTGGTTTGTATCGGTCTGCCGCGCACTTCAAATCGTGCCATCGCAAGTCAAGGTTTATGGGCAGATTGCCAATTATTTAGACAAACTTGGACAGGTTCCTTTTATCCCACCAAATGTTGGCGGCTGGCCTTATGACGAAGCATGGCTCAATGTTTCCAGCGCGCAATACCGATTGGCTTTCGCTGGCTATTTAGTAAGTATCGGAAACCTTTCCCCATTGAAGAATTCCACGGTTGAGCCAGCTCAATTTTTGGCCGACTGGTTGGGGGTTGCCCGATGGAGTTCGCGCACAAAGACCGCCTTCGCTTCGGCGCAAGGAGATCCGGCCCGACTCACTTTGCTTGCCATAAGTGCCCCTGAATACCTAGTGAATGGATGACCATGTTAAAAATCACTAGGAGAAAGTTTCTACAGTTTTCAGGCGCAGCAGTAATCGGATCCATGGCGCCCGCCCTGTCCATCGATGAGATTGCACAAGCTGCAGTTAACAATCCATTACCTACAGGAACACCTGTCGTAGTCGTTGTAACTTTGTATGGTGGTAACGATGGTTTAAATACCGTCATTCCGTACAAAGATTCCAATTACTTTTCTTCCCGTCCCGGCATATCTCTAAAAGCAACCGAAGTTCTCGATCTAGGACAAGACCTTGGACTTAACGGGTCGATGACGGGATTCAAATCTTTATGGGATCAAAAGAAGTTAGCAATTGTTCGTGGTGTTGGTTACCCCCAACCAGATAGATCACATTTCTCTTCCATGGCTATTTGGCAGAGCGCCTCACCCAGATCACATCTAACCTCTGGCTGGATTGGCCGATGGTTGGATGGGCAGAACCACGACCCCATGCGCGCCATTGGTTTAGGTTCGGTGCTACCACCGCTACTCGCCGGTGTTCGTCAGGTCGGCTCCGTTTTGCCCTTAGGTGGCTTAGTTATTCCTTCGGGTTCGTTGTTGGCTGATTGTAAGAGGCTTTCAAATACATCAAATCTTGATTCACCGTTACAGGCAATAGCAGCTCAATCGATGAAAGATATGTTCTCTTTATCTAAAACTGTTACACCAGTCTTGAAAAAGCCTGCACCGGTTCCCGATGATCTTCCTACGGGTGTAGGTGGTAACTTTGGAGCGGATACCAGTCTTTCGCAACAGCTCGATGTAGTTGCTAAATTGATAGCAGCAGGTGCACCAACGAGGGTATGGGCCGTTTCGCTGGGTGGTTTCGATACTCATGCCGATGAGGTTAAAGCTCAAAGTTCTTTACTTGGAACAGTTTCTAATTCCATCACACGCTTCCTCAGCCAAATGCACGCCACAAACCGCGCTAACGATGTAACCGTTATGGTCTACAGCGAATTTGGTAGACGTGTGAAGGCAAATGCTTCTCAGGGCACAGATCACGGAACATCCGGACCAATGTTTATCGCTGGAAACAGCGTAAATGGTGGGTTTTATGGCGATCAACCATCACTTAATAATCTCAGCAATGGCGACCTGGCTGTGACCACCGATTTCCGAGATGTCTATGGATCTGTGCTAGAAGATTTGTTGAAGACACCAGTGGGTCAAGTAATTGATGGTTGGAGTACTAAATCACCAATATTTAAGTCGGCTTAGTTTCTTCGTTATAAATCACAATAGATGGATTTTCGCGCCGCATTAACGCTTTTGGAGGATTAGCTTCTAGTAGCGCATCGACTTCGGTTCGAAGCTTGGCCATTTCAATCGCCATGCTGGCGACTGCGGATTCTAATTCCATAATGCGTTTAATACCGGCAAGGTTTATGCCATCGCCAACCAGACGTTGGATATTACGTAACGATGCGATGTCGCGGAGCGAATAGCGACGACCTCGACCGGACGCGCGACCAGGTGAGACCAAACCCATTCGGTCATACTGTCTCAGCGTTTGCGGATGCATCCCAGATAATTGGGAAGCGATCGATATGACATAGACCGCTTCTTCATCGGAATGTTCTTCTTGCTCGCTCATGCTTTAGCTCTTTGGGCTAGTTCGGCGCGAGGATCAAATTCTTTTGTTGCTTCGGCAAATTCCTCTAACGCTTTCTT
>JBAXAO010000078.1:0-3591 GCA_037142435.1 Actinomycetes bacterium
GAGTAATTTCTTAAGTTAGATTTCAGACCATGTTTTCAGGATCAACAGGGTCTGGCTCAAACGATCGATGGTTGGTCATTGGCTTGGGTAATCCCGGCGATCAATATTCGAGTACACGTCACAACATTGGCCAGATGGTTCTTCACAATCTGGCCAATGGCGCGAAATTTTCCCCCCATAAATCAAAGATGGAGATTGCAGATATTCGGGTTGCTGGAAGACCAGTTGTCTTAGCCAAATCTCGGGGTTATATGAATGAAACTGGTGCCCCCACCAGAGCCCTTGCCGACTTTTACAAAGTTGCCCCCGACCACATTATTGCCATTCACGATGAGCTTGATATTGCATTCGACACTATTCGATTGAAAATTGGCGGCGGCGATAACGGCCATAATGGTTTGAAGAGCCTCACCAGTCATCTCACAACGGCGGACTATTATCGATTGCGCATGGGCATTGGCAGACCACAAGGTCTGCAAGATCCCGCAGATTATGTTTTGAAGCCATTTTCAAGTGCAGAGAAGAAAGATCTTGCCGACTTTGTTGCTCGTGGTGCCAACGCAGCTGAGTTCCTTATTGAAAGAGGGCTCGAACTAACTCAGCAGGAATTTAATAAGTAATCAACCGGTATTTCGAAGTCCGGCTGCGACACCGTTAATAGTGAGCAGCAATGCCCTGCGTACTAATGGGTCAACATCGCCTTCGGCATTTCGGACATGTTCGAGCAACGTTATTTGGAGCAAGTGCAGCGGTGCCAAATACGCGTCTCGCACTTGCAAAGTACGCGCCAAGATCGCTTGATCTCCCAGAAGTTCTGCTTTGCCCGTGAGCAGAAGCAATTCACTCTTGGTTAGTTCGAACTCGGCTTCGATGGTGTCGAGAAAATGATGAAGCGATGGATCGACCAGCTTCTCGACATATTTACGGGACATTGCTAGATCGGTCTTGCTTAAGGTCATCTCAACGTTGCTGATGAAGGTGCGGAAGAAGTGCCATTCGCCCAGCATGTGCTGCAGCACTTCGTGATTGCCAGATTCACGTGCGGCTTTAAGACCAGAACCTACGCCAAACCAGCCGGGAACAATCTGGCGGGATTGTGTCCAACCAAATACCCAAGGGATCGCACGAAGGCTGGAAAGGCCACCTGTCGCATCAGGACGGCGGGATGGACGTGAACCAAGGAAGAGGTCACCTAATTGTTCGACCGGAGTCGAAGCATAGAAATATGCGGGTAGATCAGGATGATCAATTAATGAGCGATATCGCTGGAAGGAATTGTCGCTGATGAGGTCCATACAAGAGTTCCAGTTCAACAAATCTTCGGGACTTTGGCGCGGAGCGCGATTAAGTACCGTGGCCTCAAGCGCTGCTGCCATCATAAGTTCGACGTTTTCACGGGCCAACGATGGTAAACCGTACTTATCGCTGATGACTTCACCTTGTTCTGTCATCTTTACTTGGCCATCAATAGATCCCCAAGGCAAGGCAATCAGTGCGTCGTATGTCGGGCCACCACCGCGACCGACAGAGCCGCCGCGACCATGGAACAAACGCAGTTTTACGCCATGCTTAAATGCAACATCGCGCAGTTTGCGTTGGGCTTTATGAATTTCCCACTGAGAAGTCGCAATACCGGCATCTTTGTTCGAATCGGAATATCCCAGCATTACTTCTTGAATATCTCCGCGGAGAGCCACGATGCGACGATAGTGAGAGTTGCTAAGCAAATTATCAAGGATGGTGTCCGCTGATCGAAGTTCGGCAACGGTCTCTAGCAAAGGTGCAAAACCAATATGGGCAAAGGGCTGGGCAGTTTCCAGATTAATGAGGCCGGCAATTTTCGCTAGAACTACCGGTGCAAGGACGTCGACATGGCTCTTGGTCATGGAGATGATGTACGTCTCGATGACCTCTGGACCAAACTTTTGAATAAGTTTTCGTGCCGCAATGAAGGTATCTAGAGTTTTCTGAGCGTCAGCATCAATGTGGCCGATGGCAAAAATTTGATTACCAGACACCAATTCATCATTAATTTTCGCTTCACGTTTGGCATAGATTTCGCCAAATATTTGTGTCAACGCATGGTGATGGGCATCGGAATGTTCGCGGATGTCCATGGTGGCATGTGTCAGCCCGAAACTAGCGACGGTGCGAATAATGCGCTCAAGTAAGCCTGTGGCAATGAGTTCGCCTTTGTGTGCCAAAAGTGAATCCCGCATCAACATCAAGTCTGCGAGAAGTTCGGCAGTGTCTTGATAATCACGGTGATCCACGTGGTCGGTTCCGGCCGCGTGGCGGCGTTGGGTCAGAATCAAACGATGGCGAATGGCGGTGGCTTTGAGTCGATAAGGCTCTTCCACATTTTGACGGCGAAAGCGTTCTTCAATTTCTGGGAGTTTTGCAAGATCTGCAGCAACTGAATCCTTCAATTCGGTTGAAGCACCGGCAATGCGAGTAGAAATCGAAAGCGCTTGGCGCAATTGATCCAAGGACTCCAACATGACTCGAATGAAATGGCCAGTTTGCAAAACAATTGCTTCAGTGGTTACCGAAGGTGTGATGTGTGGGTTGCCGTCGCGATCGCCACCGATCCACGTTCCGTAACTCAATGGTCTGGAGGTAGGCGAAACTGTTACGCCGATGCGGTGGAGTTCGCGAGCGAAATCATCCAATACTTCTGGAATGGTTGTGCGGAAAAGATCGTCCAAGTAATACAAAGCATTAGTTGCTTCATCCAATGGTTCGGGGCGACCCAAGCGCAGTTCGTCGGTTTGCCATAAAAGATCAACAGCTTCGGCTAATCGTCGGTCGCGAGTAGGGGAGATTGGATCATCTAAGAGTTCGGCGATGCTGGTCATCTTGCTTAATACCGAGCGACGTGCGGCCTCTGTGGGGTGAGCTGTGAATACTGGTCGGACCGAAAAATTGTTGATCCAATTTTGCACATCTTCTTTGGTAAATTCTTTGGTCTGTGTTTGCACGTCAATTATTCGATCAACCGCTCGAGAAAGCCAAGATCCTCCAGAAGCTCGTTGTGCTGCTAGAACTCGAGCACGGTGTACTTGTTCAGCCACATTTGCCAGATGAAAGTAAGTACTGAATGCGCGAACTAGTTGGACGCTCTGCAGGACTGAGACCTTCTCTAAAACTTCCTCGCCGCCACCATCGCGAACGGCCTTACGTACCGCTTCAACTAAATCGAGAAGGTCTTGGCTTTCTTGCCGCACCAAGCTGGCGCCCAAGAGGTCGCCTAGGCGACGGACATCACTGCGCAGATCGGCATTGTCCTGCGGATCGACATCGGCGGACAGATGAGCTGGCACGGGGGGTTTAGTCACTGGGCAATCATTACAGATTCCCCATTAGGCTTACCTCGTTAGCGACCCCCATATCCAGCGGATGTGGGGCTTCTTGGCGTTGAAGTACTGGCGAACGAATCGATTGCGAGGTGGTGACCATGGCAATGCTCGGCGCCTTCTCACACCTTGAGATAATTCCACTTTCAGATGGCACGGGCCAGATTGCTGCTTGCGAACCAGCACAAGGCTTGCTCCTGGCGCTAGAAAGTCGCACCCGACCGCTGTTGGTTGT
>JBAXAO010000079.1:0-3455 GCA_037142435.1 Actinomycetes bacterium
CGTGGGATCCTGAGGCCGCGATGGTGTCATAGCCAACATCGTTGCCTTCCAACCGAGCCCGACCAAAGAAAGCACTCTCGATGATTCGCTCACCCCGAGAGACTGCAGTTGCAGATGGTAAAACTCGGACCATGTCGGCAAAACCTCGGGCAGAGGCATCGATAGCCTTCTGCATTTCAGCAATCTCAAATTCATCTTTAATCAAGCGCATAGCGGAGAGAACGCTGGCGAACTCTTCCTCTTTCTTCTTGTGTTTCTCAATTTGCTTGTCGATCTTGCGATCTTCGCCTCGAAGAATTAACGCATCTTTATCGTCGGCGAGAAAATTTTCGATGGTTTCAACATCGCGGACCGCGATTGCGTAGCGAATTTGGGTCTCTTCTAAAGTTAACCGCCGACCCACCCAGAACTCGCCATGCTTTGAATTTTTGAAGAAGCCTTCAGAATCTCTGGATGATCGAGGATGCACAAACAGCACCGCTTCATGACCATTGTCATTTGGTTCCAAAACCAGAACCGAATCCGGCAAGGCATCTAAACCATTTACCCCGCTGAAATACGAGAAGGCGGTATGTGCTCTGAAGCGATAATCGGTGTCATTGCTTCTGACCTTCGCTGCGCCTGCAGGCAAGATCAAACGCAGACCAGGATAAGCCTCGGAAAGTTTGGCGCGACGTTGGGCGCTAAATGAAGCAACGGCGGCTTGGGTAATTCCATCTAAGGGCGATGGCGCCCAGCCGGTCTTCATAAAGTCAGTTAACTGTTCGGCTACCGGATGATCGTGGACGCGAGTGCCCTCTTCTTCGTTCATACCTTAAGCCTAACTCCTGGAACTGACTGGCCGCGAGGGCAGGATTGCTTGAAAATAAGGGAAGGCAGACGCGTTGAACTAAATTTAGACTCAAATATCCGTGGCTAGACTCGGCTAATGCGCCCAATCCCAATACAAAACCTCCTTGATTCAACGGAACTTTCCCGCTTCGGTGAGACCTTCTCTGGTGAGGAAGCGCGGCGACTACTTGATTTCGCCCGCGGATCGGTCGTAGCTGAAGGTGGTTTTGGATATTTGGACCCCGTAGGAAATGTAGACCGGTCACATCCGCGCGAACTTTACATTCAATGTCGGATGATTCAAGTATTCGGACTTGCGCATTTAGCCGGTATTTCAGAGGCAATGGAGTTAGTTGATTTGGGTATCAATGCGCTTTTTGAAGTATTTCTGGATTCGCAAAATTCTGGATTTTATAATTCCGTTGACTACTCTGGTAAACCGGTAGACGCTAACAAATTGGCATATGGCCACGCATTTGTATTATTGGCAGCAAGTACTGCAAAGGCCTGTAGCCATCCCAGGGCTGATGAACTTCTAAATATAGTTGATGAAGTAATAGAAAAATACTTTTGGGATTCCAAATTTAACATGCTAAACAATGCCTGGAACGCTTATTTTTCAGTATGCGAACCCTATCGAGGTGTAAATGCCAACATGCATGGTGTCGAATCTTTCATAGCCGCATATGACGTTACCAAGCAATCCAAATATAGGGAACGAGCATTTAGCATAACTAAAAAGGTTGTTGATAATTTTGCCCGAAACAATAACTGGATGCTCCCAGAGCATTTTGATTCAACCTGGAACGCTGACATGGAATTCAATAACGAAAAACCTGCTGACCCATTTTTCCCTTTCGGTGTCACGATTGGTCATCTTTTTGAATGGTCGCGGTTAGCAATTCAAGTAGGAGTGCAAAATTCGGATAGTCCAACGACGAATTCCTGGATACTTCCAGATGCGATTAATCTCTACGATCTTGCAAAAGAAGCTGGTTGGTCGGCCGATGGAACTGATGGCTTCATTTACACAATGGATTGGGATCGATTGCCCATAGTTAGATCTCGGATGGCGTGGGTGGTCAGCGAGGCAATTATGGCAGCATACTCACTTTGGATAACGACGAATGAACCCAAATATTTAGAAGACTTTAATAATTGGTGGGAATATGCGGCCAACAACATGTTGGATTACAAAAACGGTTCTTGGTTTCACGAATTAAATCCACAACAGCAAGTTATAGATGAAACTTGGCCAGGCAAGCCTGATATCTACCACATGTTTAATGCCTGCCTCTTAACTATGTATCCATTCACTGCTAGTTTTGTTGACTCCATAAAGCAGAGTTCCTAGCGTCGCAAAATAATATTTAGATATTCTTGAAAGGGATTGTGTCTACATGCGGATTGAAGATTTTATAGCCCAAGTCAATGAACTAATAAATTCAACTAGCGCACGAGCGTTAATTGGAATTGTTGGGAAACCAGGCGCTGGCAAATCCACAATTGTTGAAACAATTAAGTCTCATTTCCCTCAGAATGTAATTTCCATAGTGTCAATGGATGGTTTCCATTTAAGCAACGAAATTTTGGAAGCCACTGGAAAGCGGGAGCGCAAAGGGGCGCCGGACACCTTCGATCAGGAAGGTTTCATTGCGCTTCTTACCCACTTGAAAACAGGCGGCGAAGATATTCATTTTCCGATATTTCACCGAGAAATCGAGGCGGCGATCGCGGATGAGGGAATGGTTCCCAAAGAGGTAAAAATAGTTTTGGTTGAAGGAAACTATTTGCTCTCGACTGAATTTGGTTGGGAGGGAGTAAGAGATTTATTGAGCGCCAGCTACTTCCTGGAATTAGAGGATTCCGTACGCCTTGAGCGTCTAATTGCCCGTCATATCAAGCACGGGAAGAGTCCGGAGGCGGCTCGGGCGTGGTCCCTTGGAAGCGATGAGTCCAACGCAAGATTCATCAATAGCACCCGCCATCTTGCAACGGCGGCAATTAATTTAAACCCGGCCATATAGCCAGCCGCAAGAGTAGATTTTGCGCATGGCTTTTGAGAGTTTTCCCCAGCCGCATTGGCTCCAAGAACACAAGCAAGAAAACCGTGGCCCCGTACTACTTGTAGTTCTCATGGTGATTGGTTTGCAATTCTTTATTCCAAAGTCGCTTGCGATTCCGCACCACAAAGTCTTCTGTTTTGTCGAAGCGATGCTGCTCGTACTAATTGTTTTGATTGCGCCAAAGAAGCTTGGCCTGCCCCACATTCCACAACGAACGCTAACTTTGGTTCTCAATGGCTTCATGATGCTTAGTAATGCGGCGTCGGCAATATTATTAGTCGGAAAAATTGTCGATGGCTCAATTACTTCACCCACCAGATTGCTCTGGTCGGGTTTTTCGATCTGGCTTTCAAATATTGTGATCTTCTCGCTTTGGTACTGGGACTTCGACCGCGGTGGTCCATCGGCTCGCGCCGCGGCAACTGACTCAGTTCCAGATTTTCTCTTCCCACAAATGACTGATCCCGCCTATGCCGCTCCTGGTTGGTTTCCCCGTTACTCCGACTATTTGTATGTCTCGGTTACAAATGCCTCGGCATTTAGCCCAACAGATGCCAT
>JBAXAO010000080.1:0-3353 GCA_037142435.1 Actinomycetes bacterium
GAGTTTGCGATGGCCGTATGAGCGGCACTGCTTATGGAACTGTTGTCCTTCATGTCGCACCAGAGGCGGCAGCCGGTGGACCACTTGGGTTACTAAGGAATGGCGACATCATTATTTTGGATGTTGAAGCGCGAACTTTGGCGGTTGATATCTCCGACTCTGAGTTAGCAAAACGATCCTTGCCTTTGGAAACCGCTAATAGTTTCGCCGCCCCGAAACGTGGTTGGGAGCGCCTTTATATTGACCATGTACAGCAGGCCAACCTCGGAGCGGATTTAGATTTCTTAGTTGGAAAATCTGGTTCCGCAGTCCCGCGCGAATCTCATTAATCTTTGCCGATCTTTAATTGAAAGGAAATTAGAAAATGCGAATCGCCCGCCTCGGAGCTTTTGAAGCCGAACGCCCCGCTGTAATTGTTTCGGACCTGGAGGCAGTCTTCGTCGATGACCTAATAGCTGACTGGAATCGAGTCGAACTCGAAAATGGTGCTCTGGAGAAAGTACGAGCCGCTGACCTCGACTCAAGAGCGCGAGTAATGATTTCTGATTACCGCCTTGGCTCTCCGGTGGCTCGTCCAACAAAGGCGATTTGTGTTGGCCTTAATTACCTTCAGCACGCAATTGAAACTGGAGCTACCCCACCACCAGAACCCATCGTCTTTATGAAGGCTCCAGATACCGTGATTGGCGGCAACGACGACATTATTATTCCGCCGGGCTCATTAAAGACCGATTATGAAGTGGAAATCTGTGTTGTTATTGGAAAGAGCGCGCTGTACCTAGAATCTCCAGCACAGGCGAAGGAACACATTCTGGGATACACAATTTCTCAAGATATTTCGGAGCGACATTGGCAGATAGAACGCCATGGCCAATGGATGAAGGGGAAATCATTTCCCTCCTTTAATCCCGTAGGTCCGTGGATTGTTACCGCAGATTCTTTCGAACCAGATGATGTGCGTCTCTGGTGCAAAGTCGATGGCGAAATGCGTCAGGATTCGCGAACCAATGACTTAATATTTGGGATCAATCATTGCGTCTGGTACATCAGCCAATTCATGGAGCTTAAGGCTGGTGACATAATCAATACTGGAACACCTCAAGGAGTTGGGATGGGTTCAAACCCCACCAGATACTTACTTGGCGGTGAGGTGGTTGAAACCGGAATCGAAGGAATTGGTGAGCTTCGATCTCAGGTTAGGAATTACCGCTAACTAATGTAAGGCCGCCAAGATTTTCTCGGCATCAACTTCTGGTGAATCTCCTAGTTCAATTACCAAGCTAGCCACCTGTCGGTATAGCGGATCTCTGCGCTCATAACGATCACGCAAGATTTGGATCCCTGACTCAGTAATGGCCTGTCTACCAACCGTTCCAACGGCTGCCCTTTCGATGGCAGTCTCCAGCGGGATTACCAAGTAGATGGCATAAACACCTTTGAGTAGCTCACGAACGCGCTCATTTTCAATTACCGAAGCTGCGGCGCCAGAGATGATTGGCGCTGCTCCTTCAATAACTCTGCTTATGAATTCTGCCTCGAATTTATGGAGTTCGGGGACTGATAGTTTCGAAAGGTCTTCAATCGACATGGCACTCTGAATTGCTAGATCGGAGTCGTTATCGATATACGGCCAACCTAATTTGGTTGCCAAGATTCTTCCTAGCGTTGATTTTCCAACGCCCATCGGGCCCATGAGAATTATCTTCTTTGGCGAAATCACTATCTCTTTATACCAGTAGCACCTAGAAAATGAATCGCCCGGCTGGTAATCAAACCAACCGGGCGATTCACTTCAAATTAGGGCTTACTTGCCCCAGATCATCTTGTACTCGGCACGGTAACCATTTTGTGGATCCCAAACAGTTGCAGTTCCGGCGTTTGCCTTGGTTACAAGGTGAACAACTGGAACATATCCGCTGGCCTTAACTTTGTTGAAGGCACGGTTGAATTCATCAACGATCTGCCATCCTTGCATTGTCAAAGGCTCTGGAACTGTTACAGACTGGAATTGTCCAGAAGTGATTCTCTGGTATTCATCAGCTGAACCATCGCCAGCACCAACGTTATGTGGGAAGTCAGTACCCTTCTTGCCAGCTGCGCGAAGTGCTGCTGCCATTGGAGTTACATAAAGTCCACCATTGATTGATACTGAGTGAGTCCATGACTTGCCGAACTTTGCAAGTAGCGCAGCGGTTTCAGTCTGAACGCGTGTTGCAGTGTCGTTTCCGATTGGAATGTCGTCGTACTTTAGAAGCTTAAGTGAAGAACAGGTCTTTAGTTCGGCAACGATTTCATCGGACTTGCCGTGAGCGAATGGGATTGACTTGTCAGTGAAAACGACAACGCCACCCTTGCCCTTTGAGTCATAGATGACCCAATCAGCAGAGATCTTTGAAACATCAGCGCGAAGTGTCGTCACGTTGCTGAACAAACCAAGATCTGGTTGTGGACCTGATGTTGCGGCTGCATGCCAACCAATAACAGGAATATTTGCTGCTTTTGCGGAGTCAATTCCGGCCTTAACTGTTGCAGGATCGAAGCCACCGATGACAATTCCATCAGCCTTTAGAGTTACGGCCTGATCAACTGCAGCTGACATTCCAGCTTGGGTGCCTTGACCGTCGAGTACGCGAACAGTCCAACCAATTGCCTTGGCTGCCTCTTCAACGCCTTTTTCTGCTCCAGCAACGCCACCATTTTGCATGGTTTGAGCTACATAGATGATGGTCTTTCCAGTTGCTGCCTTAGGACCCGTCTTTGGACCATCCCATGGAGCTTTTACGGCAACAGAAGCATTAACAGCTTTTGTGGCCTTTGCTAGTGCAGCTGAGCAAACAGCTGATGACGCAGCATTGGCGCCGGTTGCGGCAATAGCCGAACCCACGATCAAAACTGCCGCAGCACTGAATGCAACTGCGCGCTTTGTAAGTACGTTCACGTTTCTCCTTTTATTTGATATTGGTTGATGTTTTCGGACGGATGCGGATTTAGTTTTCGTTTGTTTCCATGCTTCTTCGCGAAGCTTCAGCTCCAGACTTTAAGCGGCGTCGTGCTGAATAGCCGGCTAAGCCAACCGCAGCAAGTAACGTAAGCCCGTTAAAGAGTGGCGTTACCCAGAAATCAGCTCCCAATTGCTGAATACCAGATACTCCGATTGCAAGAATGGCAACCGCAACCAAAGTTCCAAGCGCGTTTGCTCTTCCGAGGCGAATCGTTGTTGACCCGAGAAGAGCGCCAACAAATGCAGGAAGTAAATACTCGCCACCAATACTTGGGTTTCCAACTTGTTGTTGGGCGGCGAGGATGCAACCTGCAAAACCAGTTACACATGATGCGGCGACAAACGCTGTGAT
>JBAXAO010000081.1:0-3339 GCA_037142435.1 Actinomycetes bacterium
TTCGCAGCGCCATGCTCCGTCTTGATGGAGCATCGGGGTTGGTGCTTCTAGGGCTTAAGAACAATGCGGATCGGATTCCCAACTTTCTCTCTCAGTTGAGTCATTGCTTCAAGAGCACGCTCTAGCGGGAGAATCTGGGAGATCGAGGTTGATAGATCCAAGGCGCCATCACTTACCATTTGAATAATTTCCTTGGTGTGAAATTTCTCGGTACCATAGTGACCAAGGATTTGTGTCCTTCGATAGGCGAAAGCCATATCGCTGGGAATAATTATGGGCTCGTTGGCAATTCCGACGATGACAATCTTTCCACCCTCGGCGAGCATGGATAGAGCTTGTTTTCTTATCGAGGAGACGCCCGCAAAATCGAAAGCAGCGTCAACGCCTGTTCCGGAAGTCGCTGATCTGACTTTCGCAATCAGATCTGGATCCTTCGAATCAAAGGCGAAATCCGCGCCGATCTCTAACGCTCGGTTGCGGGCAAACTCGGAAGGGTCGATAGCAATCACCGAACAACCAACGACCTTGAGTAGTTGTACCGCATGAAATCCCAATCCTCCGACGCCAAAAACCGCAGCCGATTCCGAACTTTGCATCTGCGCCGTTTGAGTGATTGCTGCCCATGGAGTCGAGACCGCATCGGGGATTATGCAAGCTTGTTCAAAAGGCAGAGCGAGCGGGATAGAAATGAGATTCTCAGCTAGACAAATAACGTATTCCGCGAATCCACCGTCATAATCAAAACCTTGAGTGCGCAGCTTTCCGTTTTGATCACGGATGCCTGCGACCACAACTACATGATCTCCAAGTTGAAAATTGGTAACCGAAGATCCAATCTCCTCAATAATTCCCGCGACTTCATGGCCAAGGGTGACAGCATCTGACTCGAGGGAGCTTGGAGCGAGAATTCCATCTAGAAAGTGGACATCGGACAAGCAGACTCCGGCGGCCATAACTTTGACGAGAACTTCATTTTCCGCTGGTTTTGGAATCGGAAGATCAACCATTGCGAACGTTCGACTAACTACGTTGAAGCGACCGGCTCTCATCGCATCAGACCCCTAGCTCTATTAATCAGCAAGTTGACGGCACTTCCAAACTCAGCGAAAGCTGGATTCGTTGTTTGTCCCAGTCGGAATCTGATCCAGATTTGTTGAATTATGACGCTCAATCGGAAGAGGCCAAATATTTCATAAAAGGTGAAATCCTCACATTCGATACCCGACAGATCTAGATACCGGGCAACGATCTCATCCCTGGTGGGCATGCCAGGCAAATTACTTGGTTGTCGGCGCAGGTTCGCAAAGTCCAAGGGGTCGTCGGCATCAATCCAATACGCAAGGCTGGAACCAAGATCCATTAATGGGTCACCAACGGTTGCCAATTCCCAATCGAGCACGCCTACCATCTTTGAGACATTGAGATCTAACACGATGTTATCTAATCGCCAATCGCCGTGGATGACACAATGTTTTACATCCAATGGTTGGTGTTCCGCCAACCATTTCATTAAATCCTCAGCATTGGGGACATCATCGGTAAGCGCAGCGCGATACCTTTTGCTCCAGCCATCGACTTGTCGTCTTACATAACCATCGCCTTTGTTTAAAGATTCAAGGATGGCTGCGTCAATCGAATGAAGCTCAACCCAGCCGTCAATCATCGAATTTCCGATGGCGCTAGATTGCTCTCTTGTCAGGTCAATTCCTGTGGGCAAGTCACGCCGCAAAATAGTTCCGCTAATTCGTTCCATCACGTAAAAATCTGAATTCATGATTGAAGGATCATCGTTGAATCCGATGATTTTAGGTACGTAGGGGAAATAAGGCTTCAAGGAACTTTGAATCAGCACTTCTCTGCGCATGTCATGAGCCGAAGCTGCTTTGATTCCAAAAGGTGGTCTTCTTAGTACTAAGTCTCGATCAGGATATTGCAACAAATAGGTCAAGTTGGAGGCACCACTACGAAACTGCATTACCTGCGGCAAGCCAGATAAATCTGGTAACTGTTCTAGCAACCATGAGTGAAGAGCATTTACATCAAAAGAATCTTCGCCTCGGACTTCAGATAGCTCGCTCAATTTTTAGAAGGCTTTGCTCTCAGTTCCATCCTGGCGATATCTCTGATGTGGACTTCATCGGGGCCGTCGACAATACGCAATGATCGAACACCGGAGTATAAAAAGGGGAGCACGGTATCTTGGCTAACGCCGGCACCGCCATGAACCTGGATAGCATGATCAACAATGGCCTCTGCCATTCTGGGAATAGCTACCTTGATTGCAGCTATTTCACCACGGGCAGCCTTGGCTCCGTATGTATCGATCATCCACGCGCATTTAAGTACCAGAAGTCTGGATTGTTCGAGCGAAATCCGAGCCTCGGCAATCCATTGTTGGATAACTCCCTGTTGGGCTAGCTCTTTTCCAAAAGCAGTTCGCGATTGAGCTCGAGCAACCATGAGGCTCAACGCTCGTTCGGCCATCCCAATAGCTCTCATGCAGTGATGAACCCGGCCTGGGCCAAGTCGTGCTTGAGCAATGGCAAAACCTGCGCCCTCCTGGCCTATCAAGTTGGCGATAGGCACTCGAACATTTGTGAAAGATATTTCGGCGTGGCCATGTTGATCTTGGTAACCAAAGATTGAGAGATTGCGTTCGATTTTCACACCAGGAGTGTTGATTGGAACCAGGACCATCGATTGTTGGTGATACTGATCGGCCTCGGGGTTGGTTCGACCCATAACAATTAGAATCTTGCAACGAGGATCCATCGCGCCAGTGGTCCACCATTTGCGGCCATTAATAAGGTACTCGTCGCCATCACGCATGATTGAAGTTTGAATATTGCGCGCATCGCTAGATGCGACATCTGGTTCCGTCATTGCAAATCCAGATCTGATAACCCCCTCGAGCAACGGCTCTAACCACATTTTTTGCTGTTCAACGTTCCCAAACATCTCGAGAACTTCCATATTGCCAGTATCTGGCGCCGAGCAATTGAAAACTTCTGGGGCGATCTCAGGTGACCAACCCGTTATTTCTGCCAGCGTCGCGTACTCGGTTACGGAGAGTCCGTGCGCTGGGTGGTGGCTGCTCGGGAGGAAAAGATTCCATAACCCCAGCGCTTTAGCCTTGGCTTTTAGCTCTTCCATGATTTGAGGGACGACATGCGGGGAGCCTGCGGCAATTAACGATTCCCGCTGTGACTGATAAATCTGTTCCGAAGGAAATATTTCGCTGTCCATGAATTCCTTAAGACGTCCAGCATATTCCTGCGTTTTTGGGCTTAAGGTGAACTCCATCTCTGTAACCTACTAGCAGGGTTTGTAAAAGAGGAG
>JBAXAO010000082.1:0-3337 GCA_037142435.1 Actinomycetes bacterium
GGCATGATTTTGCGACCACTTGAGATGCGCGATGAAGCCGAAGCACTTGCAGGCGATCGCGAACTTGCGTTGGAGGATTGGGGTTACCTCCTTGGTTATGAACCCGGAATGGCTTGGGGCACATACCTGGAAGCTTTGGAAAATGACCGCATCGGTCGCAATCTCGCCGAAGGTCGAGTTACAGCCACGTTTTTAATTGCGGAGGCAGAAGGACATCTCATCGGTCGATCTTCAATTCGGCACGAACTTAATGACTTCCTCTTCAATGTTGGCGGACATATCGGATATGGAGTGCGTCCCGAATTTCGACGCCGAGGGTATGCGACTGAAATTTTGAAACAGTCGTTGGAGATGATTCGTAAACTTGGAGTGAATGAAGTGCTAATAACATGTGACGATGAGAACATCGGCTCTGCGAAAGTCATTGAATCTCAAGGCGGCATCCTCGAAAATCGCGTGGAATTTGAAGGCACGCTCAAACGTCGTTATTGGATCCACCAGAGGTAAAAGCTAAAGGGGTCAGCATCAGATCTGGGCAGGCAAGGGTTTATGTAGCCCATTAGAATCGCTGTATAAATGACGACATTTACTTTTGGAAGGCGCCAACTCATGCAAGATTCAGCAAAGTGTCCGGTCGTTCACGGATCTATAACCACAGTCGCTACATCAAATATGAACTGGTGGCCCAAAGCGCTCAACCTCGATATTTTGCATCAACACGACACCAAGACCAATCCGCTTGGCGCAGATTTTGATTACAACGAAGAGCTCAAGAAGTTGGACTTCGTTGCTCTGAAAAAAGATCTCATTGCTTTGATGACAGACAGCCAATCGTGGTGGCCAGCCGATTGGGGTCACTACGGCGGATTGATGATCCGTATGTCTTGGCATGCTGCGGGTTCGTATCGCACGGCTGATGGTCGTGGTGGCGGTGGCACTGGAAACCAACGTTTTGCGCCATTGAACTCTTGGCCCGACAACGTCAACCTCGACAAAGCTCGTCGCTTGCTGTGGCCCATCAAGAAGAAGTACGGCAACAAAATTAGTTGGGCCGACCTCATGGTCTATGCGGGCACAATTGCGTACGAATCTATGGGATTGAAAACTTTTGGATTTGGATTTGGGCGTGCTGATATTTGGGCGCCAGAAATCGATACCTATTGGGGCTCTGAGAAGGAATGGCTGGCACCTAGCGACTCTCGCTATGACGATCTTGCCGATCCTTCCACGATGGAAAACCCACTGGCGGCCGTTCAAATGGGTCTCATTTATGTAAATCCAGAAGGCGTCAATGGCGTATCCGATCCGTTGAAGACAGCCCTACAAGTTCGCGAAACTTTTGCCCGCATGGCTATGAACGATGAAGAGACCGTTGCGTTAACTGCCGGCGGCCACACCGTTGGAAAAACTCACGGAAATGGCGATGCCAAACTTCTTGGACCTGCTCCTGAGGGCGCCGATATTGCCGAGCAAGGACTGGGTTGGGTCAATCACTCGAGCCGCGGCATTGGTCGCGACACGGTGTCTAGCGGACTGGAAGGTGCGTGGACAACTCACCCCACTAAATGGGACAACGGATATTTTGAAATGCTTCTGGGTCACGAGTGGGCGCTGGCAAAATCTCCATCCGGCGCATCGCAATGGCAGCCCATCAATATTAAAGAAGAAGATATGCCGGTTGATGTGGAAGATCCTTCAATCCGCCAGATGCCCATCATGACTGATGCCGATATGGCAATGATTAAGGATCCAATTTACCGCGAAATTTCAGAACGCTTCCGCAAAGATCCTGAATACTTTGATGAGGTTTTCGCTCGTGCTTGGTTTAAATTGACTCACCGCGACCTTGGTCCAAAAGTTCGATATGTCGGACCTGAAGTTCCGGCCGAAGATTTGATTTGGCAAGATCCAATTCCCGTAGGTCGCAGCGATTACAACATTGAAGATGCCAAGGCGAAAATTAACGCCACGGGGCTTTTGCTCACCGACATGGTCGCCACTGCTTGGGATAGCGCCCGCACATTCCGGGCCTCTGACAATCGTGGTGGAGCAAATGGAGCTCGCATTCGCCTAGAGCCACAGCGCAGTTGGATTGGAAACGAACCAGATCGTCTCAATCGAGTTCTTGCTGCTCTTGAACCCATCGCCGCCGAAACTGGGGCAAGTGTTGCCGACCTGATCGTTCTGGCTGGAAACATTGGAATTGAAAAAGCAGCCAAAGCTGCTGGTGTTGAAGTAAAAGTTCCGTTTGCGCCCGGCCGGGGAGATGCCACCGCCGAAAGCACAGATGGAATTTCTTTTGCTCCGCTAGAGCCAATTCATGATGCTTTCCGCAACTGGCTCAAAGAAGATTATGTCGTATCGGCAGAAGAGCTGATGCTAGATCGCGCTCAATTGATGGGCCTCACGGCGCCTGAAATGACAGTGCTGATGGGCGGCATGAAAGTGCTAGGAACCAACTTCGCCGGTTCAAAGTCCGGCGTCTTCACCCACCATGTCGGCGCCTTATCGACTGATTTCTTCACAACGTTGACCAACATGGATTACGTGTGGGAACCAGCCGGAGAGAATCTCTACAACATCCGCAATCGCAACACCGGGAGCGTAGATTTCACAGCCACGAGAGTTGATCTGGTTTTTGGTTCTAACTCCATTTTGCGAGCATATGCCGAGGTCTACGCCCAAGACGATAACAAAGAGAAGTTTGTGAAGGACTTTGTCGCCGCCTGGACAAAGGTCATGAACGCCGATCGATTTGACCTCAAGTAGGTAAGATTTTCGGTATGAACAAGCGAGTCGATGTTTATATTAAGAATGAGACCAGATGGCAGGCTGAGTTCAAAGTTCTTCGCGAATTGGCATTGGCCACTGGTCTCACTGAAGATGTTAAGTGGGGTCAGCCTTGCTACACCCTCAACAATAAAAACATCTTCTTAATTCATGGTTTTAAGGATTATTGTGCCGTTCTGTTTATGAAAGGCGCATTGCTTAAAGATCCAAAAGGCATCCTTATTCAACAAACTGCAAACGTGCAGGCCGCTCGTCAGATTCGCTTTTCAAATCTACAAGAGGTCACCAAACTGAAACCAGCGATCAAGGCCTACATGAAAGAAGCTGTGACCATCGAAGAGATGGGTCTGGAAGTCCCGGTTAAGAAAGCCGCGGAGTTCGAAGTCCCTACAGAGATTTTGGCAAAGTTAAAGAAAGTTCCTGGACTGCTTCCAGCTTTCAAGAAATTGACACCTGGCCGCCAGCGAGCATGGGTACTCCACTTTTTCTCAGCTAAGCAAGAGAAAACCTTGGTTTCTCGAATCGAAAAAGCAACGGCTAGCATTCT
>JBAXAO010000083.1:0-3292 GCA_037142435.1 Actinomycetes bacterium
TATCTCGGGCCAATTGTTTGGTCAATTGAAATCCGCACCATTCCGTATCACTACTCCTGATGTACCTGTTCCATTCAATGGTGGGCTTGAAGCCAAGTTCGCACCATTCCCAGAAGATGTAGCTCGCCAAATAACTCATGCTCTTAATAACACCTCAATACCTGCACCGTGGTGGCAGCTAGAAGGAGTCTCCAAATGACAACATCTCTTGAACGCCGCAACGAGTTGTATGGCAATGACCTGGCTTGTTACCAGCGCATGGTTGAAATTCGCGAATTCGAAAACCAGACCAATGCACTCTTTGCATCAGGTTCGATTCGCGGCACCACCCACCTTGCTATCGGACAAGAGGCTCTAGCCCTTGGTATGGCTTCAGTTTTGCGCCCTACCGACGTTGTTGCTGCTACTTATCGGAGCCACGCAATCGCTTTGGCACTTGGTTTAACGTCACGCGTTGTCCTTGCTGAAATCATGGGCAAGGCCACTGGTTGCTGCGGTGGCGTCGGTGGATCTATGCACTTATGCGATACATCCGTTGGCTTGCTTCCAACTTCTGCAATTGTCGGTGCCGGCGTTCCTGTAGCCGCTGGTGCTGGTCTTGCCTTCCAGGTTAAGGGCGAACCTCATGTTGGCGTTGCTCTGTTCGGTGATGGTTCTACCAACATCGGTGCCTTCCACGAAGGTCTTAACTTGGCCGCTATCTGGAAGCTTCCGGTTGTCTTCATCTGCGACAACAACGTCTATGGCGAATACAGCCGCATCAACACCACCACACCAATTGAAGATCTGCATATGCGCGCCGAAAGTTACGCAATGCCTCACTTCAGTTTGGATGGCATGGATATCCACGCCGTTCGCGAAGGCTTAACCACCGCTGTTGAGCGTGCACGTTCTGGTGGCGGACCAACCTTGATCGAAGCCAAGACCTATCGCTTTGCTGGTCACTCACGTGCCGACCAAGCTTTGTATCGCCCCGAAGGCGAACTCGAAAAGTGGCAGTCTCGCGATCCGTTGTTGGTCACGGAAAATGATTTGATCGCCAGAAATCTTGCGACTGCTGAAAGTATCGCAGCCATGAAGGCCGAAGCCACAGAAACAATGACTGCGATTGTGGAATCTGTTCAAAAAGATCCTGAGCCAGAATTCTCTGCCATGTTTGCCAATATCTACGCATCAAGTAACGGGGTGTCCAAATGAAGATGAATGTAAAGATGCCACGTGTTGGTGAAACTGTTGATGAGGTTTACTTAGTCAGCCGCGATGTCACGGTTGGTGACACTGTTGCTGCCGGCGATAACTTAATGGATGTCGAAACTGATAAGGCCACTGTTCAGGTACCTTCACCCGTTGCCGGAAAGATTGTTGAAGTTTTCTTTAATGAAGGCGATGCCATCAAGACTGGTGACGTCATCGCTGTTATCGAAAGCTAAGAACTACTTTTCCCCGCGCCCGACAATATGTTGGGCCATGCGCAACGTGGCGGCATCGACCATCACGCCGTTATATGTAAATGCCCCAGCTTTGTTATCGGCAAATGCGGCCAATAAATCCACTGCCTCTTTATAAGTGTCTGGCGATGGTGTAAATGCATTGGTAATAGTTTCGATTTGGTCAGGATGGATCGCCCATTTGCCATCTATTCCCAAATGCACCGCGCGCTGGCACTTAATGGCTAGTCCATCTAAGTCTTTGTAATCCACGGTAGGTCCATCAAAGACTGCAATTCCCGCGGCACGTGCCGAAATCAAAATCTTAATCAACGCATAATTGATTAAATCAATCGGTGCAGATTCAGGATCGGTTGTCGGTATTAAAAGATCGGCCAGAAAATCAAGTGGACCAAAAGAAAGTGAAATAACTCTGGGATGTGCCGCAATCACATCTGCATTGCGCAGACCCATCGCGGTTTCAATCTGAGCATCGATTCCAATTGCACCTTCGATAAGCCCAAGTGATTTTTCAATTTCTTGTAGCTCTCTTTCCAACCTATCAAGATCAGCCGCCGAATTGACCTTGGGCAAAATCACCGAATCAATTGCACTGCCAATGCCAGATTTCAAAAGTTCAATATCTTTTACAAAATCATCGGATGAAACTTCGTTGATACGAATCGCCAGATTCGGCGTTACAAAACCGCGGCTGGTTTTATCTAACCCCGACACTTCGGCAGCAAGATTGTCGCGCGCTTGCGATCGTTGGGCGGCAGGAACTGAATCTTCTAAATCAAGAAAAAGCGCATCGACCTTGATTGTTTTTGCTTTTTCGACCATGCGCGCATTGATTGCCGGCACCGCCAAGAAACATCGGCGTACTGGTGCGCTGTGGTCCATACCTAAAGCGTAGTAGTCGTTATAGCGAATTTACTCCGCCGGAGTCTGTGCCGATTGATGTGCTTCGTGTTCGGCGATCTCTTTACGCACGTTCTCCATATCAACCTTTAAAACCGCTTGGATTAGCTCTTCTAGATTGGCTTCGGGCAACGCCCCGGCTTGGTTGAACAACAAGATGCCTTCGCGGAAGACCATCAGAGTTGGGATCGATGAGATACCAGCCATGCCGGCAAGTTCTTGCTCGGCCTCGGTATCGACCTTGCCAAAAGTAATGTCAGGATATTTCTCGGATGCCTTTTCAAAGATGGGGCCAAACATGCGACATGGTCCGCACCATTCTGCCCAGAAATCAACGAAGAGGATGTTTTCTTTGACAACGCTTTCTTCAAAACCGGCTTGAGTTAATTCAACAGTTGCCACGATAACCTCAATTCATGTAGCCATGATCCCGTGATCAGGCTGGGGCGAAGACCTTTAGCCCTAATTGTTCCGCATTTAAGGATAACTGGCGATCGTAGGAAATTATTCCCTCAATTTTCTGAGCAATGCTCAACGCAGAGGCGACGTGAAGTGCATCTAGCGATTTTAAGGGGGTAAGCCTGGCAACGGATTCGGCGATTCGAATAGTGGAAGCTGAGATTGGCAAAAAAACTATTCGGCCCAAAACCGAGAGAGCAAAATCGCTGAGGTTTGCGTCGAGGCGGTAAACATTCCGCAAGACTTCCAAGCGTGAAATCAGCGAAGATGTAATTGGTTGGTTAAGGAATTTAATCAGCGGTTCGCTTTCCTCTTCCTGGATGATCAATTTCATTATGGCCGAACTTTCTATATACCAACTCAATAGCGTTCCTCATCTCGCAGTTGCCGCATTAGATCAGTGGTGTTAATTCCGTAAATATTTGGCATCGGGTCTGGCCAAGTGCCATCCCAAGGAATTTCGGCGGGGATGAGCAGCCCGGCTT
>JBAXAO010000084.1:0-3255 GCA_037142435.1 Actinomycetes bacterium
GAGAAGTCGTACCACTTATTGATGTTCTGGAACTTTACGGGCAAGAGGCTCGTAACCGTCCGTACTTCACCGTAACCTGCATCGCGCATCAGTGATTCCATGCCTGAGTCGCTTGCAAATGGCCCCTTAATTCCGCTGGCGCGGGCATCGAGCATTTCGGTGGGCAAGTAAGCATCAAATAACTGGTCTACTTCCCGCCACCGCGGGTCATTCTCGCCAAAGGTGGTAACGCCGATGCGCCCAGTGCTCTTAAGGAAGGGGCGCCAACTCTTTAAAGCGGCGAGCGGATCAGGAAGGAAGAAAAGCACGAGGCAAGAAGCGATGACGTCGAATTCGCCGGCAATCTTGGTCGGAGATTGGGCATCATCAATCAGGAAATCAACGTTGGTTAAATGTTTGTTAGCGGCCATTGTTTTAGCGTTTTCGATCATTCGTTCGGAAATATCAAAGCCAAGTAACTTTCCGGTGGCGCCAAGTTCGGCCGCTACATTTTCTGCCACCGCACCGCGGCCACAGCCAATATCTAGCCAAGATTCGCCCGATGTCGCATTTAATGCCCGCACTAGATCTGAGGCAATGGGTTGAAAGAAATCAACGCCGGCGTTGTCATAGGAATCGGAAATCGCGTCAAATAATTTTGAAATCTTAGTTATTTGTTCCAGTGATTCGCTCATGCGAAATTATCAGGCTTATTGTTCTAAAGGTCTAGAGCTTTTAATAAAAGGTTATAAAGATATCCGTCGAATGGGTTATTAATTCTTCACATTGACTTTAAACTTTACCAATGACGAATCTCGCGAAACGCAGCTCCCTTGTGCTCCTAATGTTGGTAATTGCCACAATTCAACCTGTCATTTGGTCGACATCTGCGCACGCGGCACTGCCCGATACGATCCACTTAACTATTCATTATCAACGCCCTGCCAGTGACTATAAGAATTGGAATGCTTATCTTTGGCGTGACCTTCCAGGTTCTGCGAGCGATAAAGAAGTTAGTGCGGACGGTTTTGCATTTGATGGCAAGGACGCTTTTGGGGTTGTTGCAAAGACCGATGTAACTGGTCTCGCAAATTTTGATCAACTTGGAATTATTATTCGCCGCGGTGCTTGGCTTGAAAAAGATATCGGCATTGATCGATTTATCACCGGGGCAGATTCAAATGGAAATGTGGAGATCTGGCTCCGGCAAGGGGACAAAACGATTTACACGGCTGCGCCAACCGGGGCAATCCCAACAAGTCCAGCAGTTACTCAAGCGAAAGTTTTTGATTCGCCAGAATTCGCCGCAAAATACACCTACACGGGGAATGACTTGGGAAACACTTATTCAAAGAATGAAACCAAGTTTCGGGTTTGGGCGCCGACTGCAACCAAGGTTTCGTTAATAACTTTTCCTTCTTTAACTGCCAGCGGTATTGAGGCTAAAGAATCCCCTATGACTACCGATGTAAACGGAACTTGGGTGACCACACTTTCAGGCGATCAAAAAGGCGTGGCCTACCTGTATCGGGTTACAGTCGATGGCGCCACAAATGATGCCGTCGATCCATACGTGCGCGCGACCACGATCAACGGCTTGCGAGGCGTTGTTGTTGATTTATCGCAAACCAACCCTGCAGGTTGGAACAATACGAAACCTAAGTTTTCCGGCAATCCGACCGATGCTGCAATTTATGAACTTCATGTTAGGGACCTTTCCATTGACCCAAGCAGCGGCATACCTGCAGCGCATCAGGGAAAGTACCTGGCATTTACCGATGTGAAAACCTCTTACAAAGGGATACCTACTGGGATCGCTCATATAAAGAGCGTAGGCATCACACATGTTGAACTTCTGCCGATTTTTGATTTTCAATCCGTTGATGAATCTGCCCCAAGCTTCAATTGGGGTTATGACCCACAAAACTTCAATGTTCCCGAAGGGTCTTACGCTTCGGACCCAGCCAATCCAACCACCAGAATTACTGAACTTAAGAGCGCAATTCAATCCATGCATAACCAAGGCCTGCGCGTCTTGATGGATGTGGTTTATCACCATGTATTTAACGCCAATACTTATAGTGAAAGCTTGATCGTGCCCGGATACTTCTTTCGCACGGATTCCAGCGGCGAACTAACTAATGGGAGCGGGTGCGGCAATGATGTTGCTGACGAACGTTCGATGGCCGCCAAATTCATCAATGACTCTTTTAAATACTGGGCGACGGAATATCACATTGATGGTTTCCGAATCGATCAAATGGGCCAGATGAGCATTAAGACCATTAATCAGGCTCGCAAAGATCTAACCGCGATCGATCCGAGGATTCTGATGTTGGGCGAAGGTTGGTACGGTGAAAGTTCCCTACCAGCATCTGCAGCGGCAACTCAGGGAAATATTGCTCAGCTGCCAGGTGTGGCTGCCTTTAATGATCAGATCCGGGATGGCGCAAAAGGATCGGTTTTCAATTCTGGCGAGGCGGGTTTTGTTTCGGGTAAATTCATAAGGGCTCTGGATATAAAGGCGGGAGTTGTAGGAAATACCGCATATAACGGAACGCTCTCTAATGCTTGGACCACAGGCTCTCCTGGACAATCCATAAACTATGTCGAGTCCCACGACAATCAAACCCTTTTCGACAAATTGACCGCCAGCACAATCAACGCATCTGCGGCAACAATCGTAAAAATGGATCAGATGAGCGCGGTAATCGTTTATCTTTCACAAGGGGTTCCCTATATTCAAGCCGGTCAGGAATTCTTACGTTCCAAGGGTGGCAATGGAAATAGTTATAACTCCAGCGATGCAGTTAACTCGTTGAAATGGAATACTCTCTCAACAAATCTCAACATTAATAATTATTATCAAGGGCTGATCGCACTTCGAAAAGCTCACCCCGCATTCCGATTGACTACCGCAGCAGCGATCAAATCCAATCTCTCCTTCTTGCCAACTCTGGATGGCGTTGTCGCCTTTGCCTTAGATGGAGCAAAGAGTAAGGACTCGTGGAAGAAGATTGTTGTAGCTTTAAATGCCACCACCGTTGCTCAGTCAGTTCAACTACCTTCAAGCGGTACCTGGAATTTAGTTGTGAACGGAAGTAAGTCAGGAACAAAAGTTTTGTCAAGCATCAAGGGAGCGAAACTTACGATTCCGGCCCAAACTTCATTCGTTCTGGAGCAATGATTTTTAGGACTTAAGTAATAGGAGTTGGGAGAGATTTTCCCAGCGCGCTATTTGGCAACCATCGGTTCGGGAAAATGTTGATCGGAATT
>JBAXAO010000085.1:0-3223 GCA_037142435.1 Actinomycetes bacterium
AAAGGCGGGGCTGTACTTGAACTTCTGGCGCAGGCCGAAGTGGTCATGTTGGATAAAACCGGAACGCTCACCCATGGAGGTCCAGCAGTCGGGTCAATTATGTGCGCCCCATTAGTTTCCAGCGATGAAGTCATTCAATTGGCGGCATCGATAGATCAATTCAGTGGCCACGTCATCGCTAAAGCAATAGTTGCCGAGGCCACCGCTCGATCATTAACAGTCTTGCCCGCCAGCGACATTGTCGAAGATCATGGGGTAGGAATTAGCGGTGAAATTCAAGGTTCGCGCATCAATGTTGGGCAATTCGAGGAACGACCGTCTTGGCTTTCCATGACCTCTCCTCTTATGGTCGGAGTTAAGTCCAATGGCAATCTCATCGGAGTCATTGGCCTGGCAGATCCCATTCGCGAAGAGGCTGCCACCGTTCTCAATCAATTGCGCGAAGTCGGTGTCTCTCGCACATTCCTGGTGACCGGTGATCGGTTAGAAAGCGCTCAATTGGTTGCCGACCAGGTTGGTATCACCGATATTTTCGCCTCCATTAGCGCAGAAGGAAAATTGAATTTGGTTGAACAAGCCATGAAGGATCACAAGGGCAGCGTTCTCTTTGTTGGCGACGGCATTAACGATGCCCCCGCACTTTCTGCCGCCACTGTCGGTATCGCTATGGGCGCCCGCGGAGCTTCTGCCGCCAGTGAATCCGCTGATGTAGTCATAGTTGAAGATTCCATCGGCAAGTTGGTTCACGTTATTGCCATCGCCAAGTTCTCTCATAAACGCGCGGTCCAAGCGGCTCTATTGGGAATGGGGTTATCTCTCGCCGCCATGGCCTTGGCTAGCCTGGGACTTATGACATCAACCGTAGGAGCTGCTACTCAGGAAATAATCGACATCGTGGCAATCTTGTGGGCGCTGACGGCCCTGGGCAAAAGCGATTACAGCGCGAAAATAACGGCTTGATCTGCGGAAACAAAAGTGTCATCAAAGATTAAATAGGCGTGATCTACTTTTACATCCTTGGGAAGTGAAAGGTAATAGTCACCTTCGGCGGTTTCTCCAGGTTGAATCGTTGCATCGTTCAAGCTGTCCAAGGTCACGCTGGTTTGTGCATCATATATCTTGCTGCCAACCAATAGGCGGAAATAGAAAGTTGGCCCCATTAACTCTGTGCCGGTGTCATGTAATTTGACGTGAACTCTGACATAACGGTTCGCACTCTTCGGATCGACTTTACTTTCACCATAAGAATCCAAGAAACAACCTTCATTGGTTGAACTGTTGGCACAAACCGCGGCATCGACGTCATCTGTCACCTGAAGAACTTGAAATTCAAAAAGTTCCGCTTTGTAAGTTTGGTTCTTTGTTACCAATGAAATCTGCATCGCGGAGGTCAATTGGTCATCCGGTGCTTCTAATTTTGGTCCCGTGATTGTGATTGTTTGGCTGAATGCAGCCGGCAGAAATGCTGCATTCCCTGCTTGGTTTGCAGAAATTGTGCACTTTCCGGTTGATATGAAGTGCAGTCCGGCACTATCAAAAGCGCAAACATCAGGCGTGGAAGATGTAACCGCGACTGGTAAGCCCGATGAAGCGGTCATTGTGCTCGCGCCCAAGGCATCAAGAAGAGGAATTGTCGCTGCATAGGTGGAGATAATTTTTTGGGCTTGTGGGCCAGCAGCCGTCGTGGACTTGCTTGAGGAGGTGACACCGCTAACAACCCAGATCAATTTCTTGTTAACCAATTTGCAGAGCAAATTTTTGCCAGCAGATGTAGCCGTTTTATTGAGGGTTTGGCATTTCGACCCCGATTTAACATCCGCAGCAGATGCTGCTGGGATTGCAGAAATACCCAGCGCACAAATCAGCGCCACGGCAGTTAATGACTTAGCCATCCTGGAATCCTGCCACTTAGATGAGATTTTGCGGCTCTTCTGAGTTAGATCGAGGTGGTCTTAGTGGCGGATGCCTTTGGCGTCGCCTTCGTGATTACTGGCTTCTTGACCACAGGTTTCTTGACTACAGGCTTCTTCACCACGGGCTTCTTGACCACAGGTTTCTTTGTTGGCGTTGGAACTGGTGAAGGAGTCGCCTGTTGTGTTTGGGCAATGATGACCGGAGCCAGTCGGACCGTAAGCAGTGCGGTCTTGGGAATGACAACCTTCGTCGTAAAGACTCCGAAGCCCTTAGAGCTAAGGATGACTCCGCCGATGTCGGTGTTCTTAACCTTGCCTGAAACCTTGACCTGGATAGCAACGATGACGCTCTGACCAGCATAAGCAGCACCAAGGTTCACACGAACTGGGGTGTAACCCTTGATTCGAGCACCTGTCCAGATCTTCAAGTTGCCAGCGGCTGCGGCTGCGGCAGCTGCGTTGGCGCGATCCAGTGCTTCTTGTTGTGCTTGTGCAGCAGCTGCTGCGGCGGCGGCCTTGGCATCAGAATCGCTGATGGTGATCTTTAATGGTGTAGCAGAGGTGTCGAGATAAATATCGGAAGCGAACTTCGTTGCGCTGACCAAGCAGTCACCAGCGGCAAGAGCAACCACAAAGCCTGTGTCTGATACTGCACAAGTCAACGGCGTGGAGGTGTGGTACGCGATCTTGCCAGTTCCTGTTCCACCGGTGACTACCAAGAATGTTGTCTCACCCAGTTGCAGAATCGCCGTATCGGTTGCAACAGCAATCTGTTGGGTTGGCTTACGGATACCGAACTCAGTTAAGTGGCGGGTCAAGAAGGTGATGCTGCCATCGTCATTGACGAAATAGCCCTCTTGTAGGTTGGCAGGCAAGGACTTGGTAAGAACTCGTGTCATCTGCGTCCAGGTCAAACCACCGTCTGTGGAGAAGGATGGAATTCCATCAGTTGCAGGCTTGGCCATGTGAAGTTCCAGAGGAATTACGAAGTTCTTCGTCTCAGCGCCGGTGACAGTATTGGTCGCCGTAATTTGAATAGTTGGGTAACCGCTCGAAATCGCCTCAGCGTTTACTGTTGGCTTGACCACCCAGGTCGTATCCACTGTTGTTGCCTTTGGCGGAACCGTCAAAACAAAGGTCGAAGTACTTGGAGTTGAATTACCCAGCGGTGTGGAACCTTCAACGTTCAAGGTGATCTTTGTTTGTTCCGTCGGAATACTTACAGTGGTAACCGGAGTCGTCTGAGTAGCAGTAGGAATCTCAATTGGTGGGGCAGGTGGAGGCGTTGGCTGCGGTGCAGGAGGCGTTGG
>JBAXAO010000086.1:0-3211 GCA_037142435.1 Actinomycetes bacterium
ATGATTCCAATGTTGCGAACCATCGCTAGGTCGATTGCTGTCTCTACTGCCACTTGACGAGTCTCCTTAGATATTCTTTAAAAGTAAGTTTTCGATTGACTTCAGGATTACCAGCGGTAATGAGCGAAAGCCTTGTTGGCTTCGGCCATTTTGTGAGTGTCTTCGCGACGCTTTACAGCAGCGCCAAGACCATTGCTGGCATCGAGGAGTTCGTTCTGAAGACGCTCGGCCATTGACTTCTCGCGACGAGCGCGGGAGTAATCAACCATCCAACGCAGTGCGAGGGTGGTTGCACGACCAGCTTTAACTTCGATTGGAACCTGATAGGTGGCTCCACCAACGCGGCGGGACTTGACCTCAACAGTTGGCTTTACATTGTCGAGAGCGCGCTTGAGAGTGATAACTGGATCTACTCCACCAGTCTTCTCGCGGCAACCTTCGAGTGCATCGTAAACAATACGTTCTGCAGTAGAACGCTTGCCGTGCAACAAAATCTTGTTGATGAGTGCTGTAACAACAGGTGAGTTGTATACCGGATCAGCTACTACCGGTTGCTTGGTAATCGGACCTTTACGTGGCATTAGGCCTTCTTCTCTCTCTTTGCGCCGTAGCGGCTACGTGATTGCTTACGGTTCTTCACACCTTGGGTATCTAGCGATCCGCGGACGATCTTGTAGCGAACGCCAGGAAGATCTTTCACACGACCACCGCGAACGAGAACAATGGAGTGCTCCTGCAAGTTATGTCCTTCACCAGGAATGTATGCAGTTACTTCCATGCCACTTGTAAGGCGTACACGTGCAACTTTACGAAGCGCAGAGTTTGGCTTCTTTGGAGTTGTTGTATAAACACGAGTACATACGCCACGACGTTGCGGGCTACCCTTTAGTGCAGGGGTGCTCGTCTTAGTTGTCTTTTCGGCGCGACCCTTTCGGACCAGCTGCTGAATAGTTGGCACTTCATCTCCATCTCGTTACTGCAAATCGTTTTCTTGTTTGAGCGCTATCTCCCGACCCACGAGGTCGGGCGTGTCGGCCGTTCCCTGCAAATCAGATGCATATGAATGCATCGGTGAGATAGCTCCGCAATAGAAAAGAGCAGAGGAGAAAGGTAACCCACGCTCCCCCAAATGGTCAAAACGGAGGTGCCTTTTACTCTTGCCTAACCCCCGGGGGCAGTTGCGACACGCCGAGAGTTACTTCAGATCTAGGGCCGCCTTTAGCCCTCGGCCTATCTCAGCCATGGCCTTGGGGGTCAAGGCGCCGAGATCCCGGCGAATCTCATCGCCCCAGATCTCCGTGATGTCATCACACATCGCGCTGCCAACAAAGACCTCACCCGGCGGAAGTTCGACAATGCTGGGCATCTTCGGTTTGCGGCTGGTGGTCAGGCGCACGGCTAAAACTTGCTCTAGCCCAGCATTCCGGCGGTTGTTGGAGACGATAACGAAGGGTTTTTCCCCTTCGATATGCGAAAGCTGAACAGAATAGACACGACCTCGAGTCAGCGACCAGGTTTGACTCATTCCTCATTCGCCCAAGCTGGGGCTCGCCTACGAGCGATCGCTTGTCTCTGGGCGGGCGCGGTGCGCTCGGCGGCAAGTTGGGCGTAGCCCTCCCACTCTGCCTGCTCCTTGGTCGCAGCTAATCCAGCCTCCAAGAGGGCGTGGAGCAGCGAGGCCTCACTTGATGACGCGTGGATTTGGCGACCGGTGAGTTTATTGAGGGCATCACGATGAGAATCTGAGTTTCTCAGCAGCTCTAGGTCGATTTGATCCTGCTCTACCAAAGGTAAGGAGGCGCGACGAGGTGGCAGCGGATGAGAGTGATAAATCATGCTGCACAATATGCAGCACTTTGTGAAGCACGTCAAGAGGACCTTCTCAGGCTTTTGGGTTAATTCGGCCTTATGGTTAATGGATGAATTCGGTGAAAACGAAGAACCAAGTGGAGCTGCCCAAGCCAAAATTGCGCGGAATCATCCATTTGGTCATGTCCCCTATCTCCTTGGTGGCTGGACTTACCTTGATCACCATCGCCGACAAATTGCGCGGCCGTATCACCCTAGGAATTTTTACTCTTGCAGCAGTCACGCTCTTTACCTGCAGCGCGTTATATCACCGGGTGAATTGGCGGCCACAAATCAAAGCTGTCTGGCGCCGAATCGATCACGCCAACATTCCTCTTCTTATCGCAGGCACCTACACGCCATTTGCCGTCTTCTTGTTGAGCAAAACCAGTGCCATTGTTTTGCTCTCCCTAGTTTGGGGCGGTGCAATTCTTACTGCCATCATGCGCATCTCGTGGATTACTGCACCACGTTGGTTGTATGTACCGCTTTATATTGCTCTTGGTTGGGCTGCCGTCATTTATTTGCCACAATTTTGGCAACACGGTGGCATCGCTGTCTTTACCTTGATCGCAGTTGGTGGAATTTGCTATTCAGCCGGCGGAATTATTTATGCCATCAAGAAACCGAACATCTCGATTAACTGGTTTGGTTTTCACGAACTCTTTCATGCACTCACCGCGGCTGCTTTCCTCTGTCACTTCGTTGCCGCAATCTTGGTGGTCTTTCAGAATAATTAATTTCTGGCATTAAAAAAGCCCCACACAATTAAGTGTGGGGCTTTAAATTTTTAACTAGTTAGCGAACTTCGAACTCATCGAGACGAACTGCCTCACCTGAACCTTGGGATTCAAATGGGGTGAAGTCGTACTCGTCATAAGCTGCGTAGACCGCTGCCTTTGCTTCCTCAGTTGGCTCAACGCGAACGTTGCGGTAACGAGCAAGACCGGTACCGGCAGGAATCAACTTACCGATGATGACGTTCTCCTTGAGACCAAGCAATGGATCGCTCTTCTCTGAGAGTGCAGCGTCTGTGAGAACACGAGTGGTCTCCTGGAACGATGCAGCCGACAACCATGATTCGGTAGCAAGAGATGCCTTGGTGATACCCATAAGTTCTGGGCGACCTGATGCAGCCTTACCGCCAGTTGAAACTACGCGACGGTTTTCAGTTTCGAAGCGGTTACGCTCGACGAGTTCACCTGGAAGAAGATCGGCATCGCCAGGTTCAAGAACAGTAATGCGCTTGAGCATTTGGCGAACGATGATTTCGATGTGCTTGTCGTGGATGCTTACACCCTGTGAGCGGTATACCTCTTGGATCTCGTTAACCAAGTGAATCTGAGTTTGACGAGGTCCGAGG
>JBAXAO010000087.1:0-3101 GCA_037142435.1 Actinomycetes bacterium
TTCGAGAACCGGCATAGGCAATTTCAAACTTCTGTTCCCTAAAAAAGACAGAGCCCACTGTTTCTGGCGCTCGGATTAACTTCTGGAATTCATTTCGAACATCGTCTGGATTTTCGTTTCGTCGTACAAAAGTGATCAAACCTTCAAGGGTATTTATAACGTGCTGCGTGTATAGATATAGCTGGGCATCTTCGACGAGGTCTTGGAAGTCTTCATAATGATGATAGAGCGAACCCTTACTCACATGAGATTCAAGTAAAACGAGATCACTTGTGATGTTTTCTTGGCCATGTTTTTGAAGCAGAAATGCGGCTACCTCGAGGAGGTGTTTCTTTGTAGCCTTCAATGTTGGACGCGATTCCGACATTTAACGTCCTATCTTGAAGTAATAATCACAATTACATCACAAATATATCAATGAATTATCAAAATATATGGGGCCACCACTACAAAATTTGCGACGGAAAACGTGCCCTGGCTTCCCCACCAGGGCACGCACTCGATGACTATGAGAGGTCAGTCATCGCTTCCACCGCTCACGGGAATCAAGCTTCCAAGCACTGGCAACGAGGGCGTGCCAGTGGTGGCTGCTCCGCTGAAACCGATAGCGAAGGAGCTGATCGGGCGTGAACGGCCTTTTGTAGACGCGGCCGGCGTCGTAAATTGGACGGTAGTCAGCGCGTTGCCTGTAGTCGCAAGCACCCATTTGCCGTCATGACCTTTGTTGATACTGCTCCAGTACCAAAGAGAACCCGAACCTGTGGATGCATTTACTCCATTGGTTGCAGTTAAAGTATTTAAGGTTCCTTGGAATTTCCAAGCCTTCTTCACCTGCCATATGACTTTCCCAGTGATCGCTGGCGTGCTAACCCCTGCCTGGGTTGCACTTTTGATCGAAAGCGAGAAATTGGCTCGGCCAGCAGGCAGATTGTAAGAACCGCCGCCTGAAATTGCGGATTGAACTGTTGCTCCAAATTTCAATTCCACAGAATTATTTGTTGATGGTGCACAAGTAAGGCTTCCTGGATAGGTGATTATTAAGTGATAGCTACCGAGCAACCAATTTGTGGTGACAACAGGTGAAGCCAATGGATAATTTCCAGATGCTCCGGTTAATGGATTCTTATCGAGGGAATAAGTTACTGCGCCAGCGCAGACGGCATTTCCGCTCTTCGGAAGCACTTGGCTGGAAAGCGTAAGACTTACACCGGGAAGATAGATACCAGTCAGTGGTGAAAGTGGTTTGATAACACTTGCGCCAGGGGTTACGCAGTTCGGCTTCACGATTGAATTCGCGTTGAGACTGATTGTTCCATGAAGTGCAAATAACCTACCGGCAATGCTTGATGTGCTTCCTACGCCGATACCGGCGTTTCCTAGCAAGGTACCTTTAAAATCCGAGTTTGCTCCGAGGGTGGCAATTGCACCCACTTGCCAAAATACATTACAAGCCTGTGCGCCATTAATAAGTGTCACGTGACTTGCGGCGCCTGTAGCAAGAGTGGCAGGAGTTTGAAAAATGAATACTGCGCTTGGGTTATTTTGGCCATCCAAAGTGAGAGTGCCGTTGATATTTAATCCAGCTGCGGCAGCATAAGTACCGGGTACCAGAGTTTGTGTTCCCAGATCAGTAGTGATCGGGGTAGCTGGAGTAGAGGCTGCTGCTGCGGAATATGCAGCATTAGCGGAGGCGATAGCCGAAGCAGCGCTGGCATCGTTGAAGTGAATTCCGCTAGAAGTGGCAATCGAGCCGCTATCGGTATACGAAATAGTGGGGGACATTCCGATATCGCCTTGAATGGAGGAGGCGCCGGCGTTAACTAATCCAGCACTGGAAAGAACTGCGAAATTTGATGAAGCGCCGAGAGCTGGCGAAGTTGCTGCCTGACTTGGAAGAGAAGTCACCAAGCCAATTGTTGAAGCAGTTAAAAATGTTGTGGCGAAGATAGTGAGCGAACGCTTAAGTTTCATTAAAAACTCCCAATTGATTCGAATTCGTGGATCGCTGCCGATTAAACCGGCACGATTTTCTGAAATCCTTGTTGCCCTCAATCAACTAGGGGACCTGCGGCTAGATGTGGCGACATCTCCTTTCTTCTTATTCTGATTACGAAGGTAGGAGTGCTGGCTGGGTTTTGACTGAAAAACACCTATAAGTTGCAGCAGAGTGAGAGAATTACGCAGGCTTAAAAACAAATATTTTTTAACGCACGGGATTGGAGATGGGTGAAGCGGGCGTTCTCGATCATGATGACCGAAGCGTTTTCGGCCTACCTATTACTTCCCGTAGCCCTAAGCGCAATTGTTCTGGGGCACAATCGAAGCGGATCATTTCTGAGCGTAGAACGTCATGTCTTAGGCGTTCATTTGAGTCTCTACCAATTCGTGGTCGAATATCTTCTAGCTATCTTCTTTTATAAAATCGGTCTTGAACTTCGTTTCGAACTAATCCATGGAGTTCTCAAAGAGAGAAAATTCTTATCCATTAGTGCTCTGAGCGCCGGTCTCGGAATGATTGTGCCTGTTGTCATATTCCTGTTGCTAACGTCGATGTTGCATCTTTCGCATCAAGGCTGGGGTGTCATTATGGCAACAGACCTACCCCTGGTGCTGGCTTTGGTGGCAATTTTAAAGAAGGGCAAGCTTCGGCCATTTATTTTGGCGCTGGCTACATTGGACGATATCGGTTCGATCATCGTGCTCTCCTTTATTCAAAAGAGCACAGCTCATTGGTTCTACATATTGATTTTTGTCTTGGTATTCATCGGTTACATTCAATTAAGTCGCAGTAGCCATTCGGCAACGTTGTTACTGGTCTTCTTTATTACTGGGATTATTTTGGGCGACCAGGCTGGTATTCCAGTTTCGCTTTCAGCTGTGCTCTTTGGAATTTTTACGATCGGCCAAAGTTCAGCAATAGTTTCAATAGAGAATCGCCTGCTAAGGATCTTGGAACCTGTCTCTGCCTATTTAGTTATTCCACTCTTTCTCTTCGTCATTCTCTTTCGTAAGTTTGATTTAACCTCACAAACATTCGCAGGCGGACTACTTTTGGTCATGATTGGAGCCAGACTGGCGGGCAAACCTCTCGGAATCTTTGC
>JBAXAO010000088.1:0-3085 GCA_037142435.1 Actinomycetes bacterium
CCGAGCAGTCAATATTCTTCATTAGTTGGTTTTTTCAACCTTTAAACTTCCCCATACTCGGAGGTCGCGGAGCCCGGTCCAGTGCGCCTAGGTGCTAATGAGGTAAGTGGTGCCACTTAATTCCATATGAGTATTCCAAAATTCATTAAAGTTAATGACTCACTTTTTAATGAGTCCTAAGATGTCAAAATGAAGCGGCCAGCCCAATTCTTTAAGAAGCGAAGAAAAACCAAGATAGCTGCATTATCCATATTGATTATTTTGATAGTCGGTTCACAATTTGCTAAGCAATCCATGAATGCGCTGGAAAGTTTTGGGCCCAAGCAAATGGCAGAAATCCCAAAAATTACACACTTACCATGGGATGTTGATCGAGTATATGCACTCACTCCCTATAGATCTAAAGTCGGCCACGATTACACCTACAAATCCTGGGATGGCGAAACTTGTAGAACCCTTAACCATTATGGAAATTACGGACATTTCATCAACGGGCTGCCATATCGCTCTAAACCAACTGCCGGCAATCCCAACATAAATCTCTATGCCCCATTCGATGGCGAGTATTCGACCCGACCAGAAGGAATAAATCCAAATAATCCTTCGAGCAAAGAAATAGGACTGCAAATTATAATTAAGGCTAAATCCAATTCGCATTGGATCGTAAGGCTCTACCACTCGGATGTGATTCCAGGGTTAAAAGAAGGCTCTCAAGTGAAATCTGGACAACTGGTTGGAACGGTAGGCCCAATGGACTCAGTGCAAATCGCATATGAGGCCAATTTGGCAGGTGGGAAAGTGGTTTATCAATCAATTTTTGAACACGTGACAACTCAAGCTTTCGAGCCTTATACAAAGTTAGGGTTTACACCTTCCAGTTTTGTAATTTCAAAAGAAGCGGCAGATGCCAAGAATTATCAATGCGTTGGCCCTGGCGGCTATCAGTTGTATGTCTCAACCGGGCCAGTTGCATGTGGAACGCCATGTGTTCGCCCCGGGTTCATTTATATACGGCCAGATCCGTATCCATTGCCCAAAACCGAAGGTCAAACCGACAACTACAATGTTAAATAAGGTGTTCCAAAGTAGGTCCTAAATGCATGTAAACTCACACATGCAACTCGGAGACGTCGCATAGCCCGGTCGAGTGCGCCTCACTGCTAATGAGGTAACCCCGAAAGGGGTTCGGAGGTTCAAATCCTCTCGTCTCCGCTCTATTCATTCGCGACTACCTACATTGGAGCACTCGTGGAAAACATCGAAGCATTCAATAACCACCTTCCGGTAAAAGTTCGTTTTGGCGAAGGTAAGGCGTTAACGCTCCCAGATGTCATTGCCGAATGTGGAGCGACGAAAGTCCTTTTGATGGTCGATGAAGCGATCGAAAAATTTAACCCGGCCGCTAAGGCATGTATCGATAATTTGATGGCCAATTCAAAGATCACAGTTACTACCTTTGAAAAGCCAGCCGGTGAGCCAACGATCGATATGGTCGATGACGCGACTAAAGCAGTTGTCGCATCAGGTGCCGAAGCAATCGTTGCGCTCGGCGGCGGATCGGTGATCGACACCGCAAAAGCTGCACGTCTGTGTGCTCAACTAGGGATCTCATTCCGCGAATTTTCATCAGGAAAACCCGTATACCCAGCCCCAACTGTTGCGCTGATTGCAATGCCAACTTCCGCAGGTACCGGTTCGGAAGTTTCTGGTGGTTCAGTTATCTCTGATCCAGCTGCCGGCCGCAAAGCCGGAATTGCAAATGGAAACCTTCGCGCACAATTCGCAATTGTTGATCCAGTACTGACTTATTCGATGCCGCCAACGATGACCGCTAATACCGGAATTGATGCGCTCGCTCAAGCAATTGCAGGAATCATTGCCAAATGCAGCACTCCGATTGGGGATGCTATTGGGTACGAAGCAATTCACATGATGACTCCAGCCCTAGTTGGCGCCTATAAAGATGGCAATAACAAGGCAGCACGTTCAGGTATGGCCGCGGGTTCAATGATGGCTGGTCTAACCATGAATATTTCAGATTGCACAGCGGAACATTCGCTGGGACAGGCGATCGGCGGACTCAAACACGTTCCCCATGGACTAACGATCGGCTTGGTACTTGTCGAAACTCTTACGCGCGAAGCAAAGGTTGTTCCGGCAAAGATGGAACGAGTGGCGGACGCTATGGGTGTTCCCGACGATGGAAGCAAAGATGGATCACGGGCGGTTAAGGCGGTTCGAAAGATTCTTGCCGAACTCAATTTCCCAGTGCTTTCCAGTCTTGGCTTTGTTGAATCAGATATTGATAATTTGGCGGATATCGCCCTCGAAGATTTCTTTATTACTCAAGCTCCAACGCCATGGAGTAAAGCAGAAGTTGTCGAAGCATTTATGTCTGCTCTAAAACTCGAAAATCGCGTCGCATAGCTTTATCGAATAGTGAGTTCCTGAACCATGACGCTTGGGAAGCTACGGGTAGCTGTAGGTCAATACCCAACTGTCACTAAAGAATATCTTGACTTCGCTGTTGCACTTGGGTGTGATGGCGTATCTTTCAACGTTCCTGAAGTAAAGGGTGAATTTCGTTGGGAAAGAAAAGATATCGAAGATTTTATCAAGCCAGTAATTGATGCTGGTTTGGTAGTTGAATCTTTTGAGAATGTTCCAAATAATTTCTTCGACAAAGCAATGCTTGGCCTTCCAGGTCGAGATGAACAAATTGCAAATATGCGTCACCTAATTAAATCTATGGGGGCCGCTGGTGTTCCAATCTTGGGACTTCACTGGATGCCCCAAAGTGTCTGGCGTACCGATTTGAATTACACAGGCAGAGGAAATTCCTATATTTCGGTATATGACCATTCCGTTATTCTTGATCGCGCGCGTGATCAAGAGATTTGGGTGGCACGGCGAGATTTGCGAGACCCCAACATCAAAGACACCTTTACTCGTGGCAATTTCATACCGCTCGGCCGTGAGACTCTTTCAGTTGAGCAGATGTGGGCGAACTACAAATATTTCGTAGAAGGGGTTATCACTGCGTGCGAAGAAGCAGGCGTGGTTCTTTGCTTTCATCCTGATGATC
>JBAXAO010000089.1:0-2988 GCA_037142435.1 Actinomycetes bacterium
GAGCGCTCTAACACTTCTAGGAAGTCAGCAACCGAGCGTGTTAGTCGATCAAGTTTGGAAACTATTAGAGCGTTAGCCTCTCCACGATCTAGGCGCTTCATTGCTTCATTGAGAGCCGAGCGCTTGCCCATAGATTTACCGCTTGCGCCTTCGCCTTCGCTGACTATCTCTAGGTCAGCGTTTCGGCGTAAGGCTTCAGCTTCTAGATAGGAAACTTGCGCCTCGATACCGGCACCGCTCTCGATCTGCTTGTCGGTTGAAACTCTGACATAACCGATTAGTTTGGGCTTCATAGTTTGATCTTATACTAAGCGACCCCTTTGTATCAAGTACCTAGAGAAGTTTCCCTAACTTCCCTCTTACTTCAGGGAAGGAAGTGCGGGGAGTTCCCTTCCTAGCTTCTTTTTGAGCGTGTTTTTAGGCAGGGAATAGGCAAGGCTTCCCTAAGTACTTCCTTAGGAGTTCCCTGCCAGACCCCCACCCCCTAGAAGTGCGGAAGTGGATACGGTCTTGGTGGCGGGGTCTCAGATTTTCTCGTGTGGAAAAATAGGAATTGCCTCATTTAGAGATTTTGCGCTCGTAACCGGAAATCTGGGTACTGCTCTTTATGTGCGGAAATTGAGATCTCGTTTAGGGCAGTACTTCCCATTATCCGGTGCGCCTTGCCCTGCCTTTATGTGAAGTTTTTGTACTAGGTACGCCATTGCCAAGCCTCATTGTTCGCGCACTACCCGCCCCTGCGGGCGGGTCACGCTTAGAGCTAACGCGCGCGAACAAGTGGGTAGGGCAAAGGGCTATTTTCTTTTTTCCCTGCTGTTTTTTCTTTTGATCTTTTCAGCGGTTGAGATTGTCGGTCGGCGTTTTATTGGTCATTGGCTAGGTCAAAGTCATTGGCGCATTTCCAGAGCCTTAGAGCGAGCGGGGATAGCTAGGGGGGGTTGAGTCCCCCCGTAACTATTCCTCGTTGAAGTTGTGACTATTTCCGTCACCCTGTCGCTTCGCTGGCTGATAGGGATTAGGCACTACACCTAACCCGATTGCGCTATCTAATAAGCAGGCTAGGAAGTGCGCTACTAGGCAACCCGTATTAGTAGCACCTGCTTATATCGACCGCTGGCAAGAGCTGGTAAGGCTCTAATTCCCTCGATCTAGTAGTCGTTTCGCTGACTTCGCGCCTGTTGATAGGCAGGGACATATAAGCCCTCTAACGGCTGTTAGACGGGGTTATCAGCCCCGCTTGGGTTTTGGTAAGCAGACCCCAACACCTGCGCTCTATGAGGTTTTAGCCTTTAGAAACTCTTTTCTTTCCTTTGGTATTTACTTCAGGTTTCCATTTTTTGAGCGCGACTAAGGCTCGCCGGTCGCGGGCAGTTTGGTTTGGAAGTTTGGAGAGATCAGCAATGAGGGCAAGCCATTGCGCTCGCTGTTTTTGGACTTCTTGCTCTAATGCGAGAGCGAGAGCTTTATTTTCAAGGATTAGTTTTTGGACTTCTCGGCGCTTCTCGGCGCTGACGGGAGTCATTGCTCGACCTGTTCAGCGGGGCTTGGCTCTTGATTAGGTTGTGTCCGAGTAGGGAGTTCAAGGGCTTCTAGTTCTGCCTTCGCTTGCTTGACCTTCTCCGCTTCCTCAGCTTCTAGGGCTTTTCTGGCGTACTCCGCCTCTAGGTGGGCTTGATGTGCCTCAAAGAGCGCTTTTCTGGCGAGCGCGACACCTTCGCTAGAGATAGCGCGGGCAGGGTCGGTTGAGTTATCGTTATCCATAGCAAAGGCTCCTTTCTAGGAGTTAGTAGTAATCGCCCGTTGAAGCGAAAGTTATTTAGAAAAGGGACTCCGCCAAGAGTCCCTTTTCTGCTTTTATGACTTATTTAGTTTTATGCGGACTTGGATAGTTCCGGTATCCGCTCTCTTACTAGGTCGGACATTGTTAGCCCTTCCTTTTCGGAAATACTTTTCAAGGCTTGGAGTTCTGCCTCTGTTAGGCGAACAGTTAGAAGTGCCTTTTTACTTTTACCTTCAGCGGGGAATAAGACTTGCGCGATCTTTTCGGCGGACTTCTGCGCCTTGAGATCTCTAGCCTTCTGAGTGCGTTTCATATTCCAACGGTAAGGGCAGGTTTAGACATAACTCAGGACTTGCTCGGCGTGTCTAGACGATAATTTTTAGCGCATTATCCTTTGGGATAATTCCTAACCTTTTTTGTACCACTTGCGAGCGCGTAGGCGCTCTATTTCCGCCTTGAGTTCGTTTACTTGCCCTATGAGGTTTTGCTCGTTCCTTTGGGCTGACTCTTGGACAAGCTCTATTGCTCGGCGATTAGTCTCGCTTGATTGGTTGATAAGTTCAGAGATCTGCGCCAGTAGGTCGGCGTTCGCTTCAGGTTTGGAAGGGTTAGGCGTTCGCACTACCGCGCCGGACTTCTCGCGGGTTGCCTTCAGCGCTAAGACTTGGGTTTGAGTAATCGTTACGGGACTTTCAGAGTGCGCTGTTAGTTTTCCTTCAGCGATCATCTGCCTAATTCTTTTGGGCGATACACCTAGCACCATAGAAGCTTGAGTTACGGTGTAAGTATCGGCTTTTTTGCTCATATTGAAACTCTAGCAAGCGTTTTGCTAATAGTTGCGGGATACCACTTCGCGCCATTGTGAGCAGTAGGGACTCCTAAGGAGTTCATTTCCCTAGCAATAGCCGAGAAGGTCAGCCCTGCTTTATGGAGTGAAACTATTTTCTCGACAGTATCAGCGCTCATTTCAGCACTTCGCCCGCAATGGACACCCTGTAACTTTTTTTGCGCCATACCCTCTTTAGTGCGCTCGCCAATTCTGCGCCTTTCAAGTTGTGCGAAAGTCGCGCTAATCGTTGCCATTGCTTCGCCCATAGGTGAGGAAGTGTCGATAGAGAGATCTCCAATTACTAGCGCCCATTTACCTTTGCGCGAGCGCTCTAACACTTCTAGGAAGTCAGCAACCGAGCGTGTTAGTCGATCAAGTT
>JBAXAO010000090.1:0-2968 GCA_037142435.1 Actinomycetes bacterium
ATCGCTTTGATCTTGTTTAATGCCAGCACCAACTTCCCATTCGGTGGTACGGCTATCTTGATCGTTGTCGGTGTTGGTCTGGATACCGCCAAGCAGATTGAAAGCCAATTGCAGCAACGTTCCTACGAGGGGTTCTTGCGCTAATGCGATTAATCCTGGTTGGTCCACCAGGTGCTGGAAAAGGAACTCAAGCTGTACACCTTGCCTCGCACTACAACATTCCCCATATCTCCACGGGCGATATTTTTCGTGCCAACCTCAAGGGTGGAACTGAACTAGGTATCTTGGCAAAGTCCTACATGGATAAAGGCAATCTGGTTCCTGATTCAGTCACAAATGACATGGTCAAAGCCCGCCTCAATGAAGATGATGTTGCCCAAGGTTTCTTGCTTGACGGTTTTCCCCGCAATGTATTCCAAGCTGAAGTCCTCCGCGCTATTTTGGCTGAGAAGCAGACTCCACTCGATGCAGTTCTTGAACTCGCCATTGATGATGTTGAAATCATCAGCAGAATTTCAGGACGTCGCACTTGTCGTAACTGTGGCGCTACATTTCATGTGATCAATAGCAAGACCGCCGTTGAAGGAGTTTGCGATAACTGCCAAGGTGAGCTTTATCAACGTGAAGATGACAAAGAAGATGTCGTAGCCAGGCGCCTGGAAGTTTACGCAGAGCAGACCAAGCCCATCATTTCGTTTTACCGCAGCGAAGGTCTTCTCATTTCGATCTCCGCCATCGGCGACGTTTCAGAGATCGCGCAAAGAAGTATTGCTGCATTGAGTGCAGTTATTTCCTAACGAGCTAATATGGCAATTCAAATAAAGACTTTGGATCAAATTAAGTCCATGCGTAAAGCCGGCATTGTTGTTGCCGAATCCCTTCAGCTAATGCGGGAGGCCATCGCTATTGGAGTGACCACCCTCCAATTGGACGCAATCGCAGTGTCGCATTTAAAGAAGCGCGGAGCCGTACCTTCATTTCTTAATTACCACGGATATCCCAATGTCATTTGTGCATCTGTCAACGAAGAGATTGTCCATGGAATTCCAAATGGGCGACCAATAAAAAGTGGGGATGTAGTTTCGATCGACTTTGGTGCAATCATCGAAGGATGGCATGGTGACGCTGCATTCTCCGTAGGTGTGGGCGATGTTGATCCAGCCGATCGGAAGTTAATGGATACTTGCGAAGAATCCATGTGGCGTGGAATTGCAGCTGGTAAAGCCGGTGGTCACTTAACTGATATTTCATTCGCGGTAGAAAATTATATTAATTCCCAAGGTTCGTTTGGAATCTTGCGCGAATACGGTGGACACGGAATCGGCTCAGAAATGCATATGGAGCCCCACGTCCTCAATTACGGTAAAGCCGGATTAGGCCCTGAACTTAAAGCTGGCATGGCTTTGGCGATCGAGCCCATGATTACTCGTGGCAGCGCCAAGACCATTATCTTAGGTGATGAGTGGACAGTTATCTCTGTTGACCGCAGCAATGGTGCACACTTTGAACACTCCTATGCAATCTTGCCTGACGGGAAACCTTTTGTTCTTACGGCCTTGGATGGTGGCAAAGAAAGACTCGGAGCTCTCGGCGTAGAAATTTCATCTCTGCTCTCATGACTATTCGCGTCACTGGCGTTTCACTACCAAACGACGAAGTTGTTGATCTCACCGTGGCCGATGGCAAATGGGTAGAGGAGTATTCCTTTGGACTGGAAACTGATCTACGCATTGAAGGTTGGGTGCTGCCGGGTTTAGTTGATGTGCATACTCATCCGGGCGCAACCAAACCGGGGGAGCCGCTCAATGAAAAGTTATTGCGTGAAGAGTTAGTTCGAGATATCGATCACGGCGTCATCGCGATTCGCAGTCCCGGCCTTGCCGGCAACCCACCCGATTGGTTTGGCAAAGATCCCGAACTTCCTTACGCAGTTCATGCTGGTCCGTGGCTGGCAAAACCTGGGCAATTTATAACTGGTTGGGGTAAGCGCGTATCTGATCAGGATTTCCCTCGAACCGCCGCTGCACAGGCAGCTGCCAGCGGTTGGTGCAAAATCACGGCCGACTGGGGAATTGACGATGAAGCCGTTTCGCCGGCTGTCATGAAAGCGATTGTCGAAGCGGTTCATGCCGTAGGCGGAAGAGTTGCAGTCCATTCCCAGACCTCTGCCGGAAGTTTTGCGGCAATCAAAGCTGGAGTTGATTCGCTAGAACATGGCATGTGGTTGGAAGAAGACCTCTTGGATGAAATGGCCAATAAGGCAATTGTCTTGACCCCGACGCTGCGTGTCTTTGAACAATCGGTAGACCGTTTTCGGGCAAAAGAGCCCTCGGCTAAGCGAAGCTGGTATGTCGATGGCACCGATCGCCATCCTGGCCTGGTTCGAGCCGCAATTGCAGCGGGAGTCACCGTCCTTGCAGGGACAGATTCAGCGGATTTAACGATCGGGGATGAAATAAGAGCCTTGGCTGGTGCTGGCTTGACCCCCACCCAAGCTATCGGCACAGGCTCGTGGCTAGCCCGATCTTTCTTAGGTCTTTCCAACCTAGTCCCCGGAACCAGCGCTGATGCGACGATTTATGCCATTGATCCACGCACCGATTTACGGGTTTTAGAGCACCCGGATTGGGTTATAGCCAGAGGGCGAGTTCTACGTCGGCCGGTCGGCTAGCGGGTCGCTTTTACCACGATTGTTGCCCAAACCTGCGGATTTCCCCTATTCAACTTCCTCCTCTAAACTGCTCCTCTGCCCTTAAATAAGGCGGATTTTTCCTGCGCGTAAAAACGTAGGTGAATTCAGTTCTCACCCTAAACAGATAAGTAGGTACCGCTTGGCCAAGAAAGACGGAGCAATCGAAATCGAAGGCACCGTTGCTGAAGCGCTACCGAACGCCATGTTCCGGGTAGAACTCACAAATGGGCACCGAGTTCTCGCACACATCAGCGGGAAGATGCGACAGAACTACAT
>JBAXAO010000091.1:0-2943 GCA_037142435.1 Actinomycetes bacterium
AGGAGGAAGAAATGGCTACATTAGTTTCGATCAAACAAATTGAATTTGGTTCGCAAGCACGGAAACTTGATTTTAGTTCGCAAGCACGGGAAATTGAATTTGGTTCGAAAGTGCGGAAACTTGAAACTCTTGCCGTTGGGCTTGCAGTTCGACTCTTGAGAACAATAGATAAATTTCGCGAAGGGCGCTTTATATCTATGTTTATGCAAAAAATTAATTTAATGGCTGACGCTTCTGATCGCGGAGATGTACCAGGATGGGTGCTGGTTGTTTTGATGACCACCGGACTCATAACTGGGATTTGGACGGTCGCGGCCCCAAGGCTGTCGGCCATTTTGACGCACTCGCTGGATTCAATGAATAACATTCGCTGAATTTCATTGGATGAAAATTTTACCTTTCAATAAATCTACTGACAGCTCGAGAAGCCGCATCTCGCTTCAACCTCGAAAGCGGGTTCGGCCGAAAGTAATTAGGCGCTGGTTCAGGAACCTTGGCGATGATCGAGGCGTCGTGGAGAGTGCGCTCGTGATGATTCCTACCCTTTTCCTCTTTCTCGGCTCGTTGCAGTTAATAAGTACCGTTTTCTCAAAAGCGATTGCAACCAACATGGTTCAAGGGCAAGTTTCACGAGTCGCTCTGTTGGATTCACAAGAGCCCACTACCGGATTAGCAGTTGATAGAACGCCGCTTGCGGGTGGTGGGTTTCTTATCGCTGGCGAACGCAAACAGCTAGTTCCGCAACTCTCTCCCCTATTGGTTGGTCACAATGAAATAACTTCGATCGGGATTGCCGTAGATGAAAATAGCCAATGATGCCAATGATGCCAATGATGCCAATGATGCCTTAATTCGTGATTCGCGCGACAAACCTCAAGATTGTTCAGAAAGCGGTAGTGCAATTATTGAATTCCTTATTTTTGCGCTACCACTATTTCTTCCACTGACAATTTTTTTCCAATCGATCAATCATCAAGCTCAAATTGAATTCGACATCGCCAACTACGCTAGACAGTTAGCTCGGGCTTACGTGAGCAGCCCTGCTGAGGCAATCACTGCTCCTAGACTCGCCGCGGTCCAAGATTTATTCACAGCAAAAATATTTAGCCGTGATGGAATCGATGCTTCACCGAGCTTTGTGGTTGCATGTGAATCTTCACCTTGCCTATCTCCAAACGCTAAAGTCGAGATCACTGTAACTGCCTCGGCCGCCGCTAAGAATTTCAAAGCAAGTGCGATTGAGTATGTGGATGCCTGGCGCTGAAATGACTTGCAATTCCAACCGCGATCGCGGCTCACTGACCATTTTCATGACCACACTCTTCTTGATAGTCCTTCTGCTCGGCTTAGAGACAATAAATATCTCTAGTACTTACTTAGCTAAGCGTGAACTAATTATCACCAGCGAAGGCGCTATCCAGAGGTCTTCCCACAGAATCGCGTTGGAGCGCTATTACCAAGGTGATTTATTGCTCCTATCGCACGCTGGCAATTCGCAGGCCTTCAAAGTTCCCATCGACTGTGAGGGAGCTCGGGTGGAATTTTCGAACCAAATCGGAATCTCACAACTTAGAGGGCGCTTGATAACAATTACTGGTTGGAGTTGCAACCAAGATTCGGTTTCGGCGGCGGTAAGCGCACCTTTTGATCCACCACTGGTCATTCCATTTTTGGGACTCTTCACCGGGCAGGCGCAGACCATCTCGGCCCAAGTCGGAGCAACTTCGATCGCCGCTCCGTCGGCCTCAAATTCAGTCCAGCCCTAGTAACCATTACGCTCTACCTGTGGCCGCCCGTGATTATGAACTCGAGATCAAAAATCTTGATATAACTTTGGCGGCAATTGAGCAGGTGCTAAATCTTCCGAAACTCACCGCCGACGCCCTTGAACTCGAAGCCGAAGCCAGCGCCCCAGACCTTTGGGATGACCCCGAGAAAGCCCAGGTTGTAACTAGCCGACTATCCCGCGTCCAAGTGGTGATTACCCGAGTGAGAACTATTCGACGTCGCTTAAGCGATGTCCCGATCTTGATCGAATTGGCTCGTGATGAAAAGGATGGCAAGGCGCTAGAAGACGCTGGCCACGAACTAGATGAAGTCGCCAAATCGATCCGCGATCTTGAGATCCAAACTTTGCTCAGCGGGGAATATGACGAGCGGGATGCGCTAATGACGATTCGCTCCGAGGCCGGGGGAGTAGAAGCCGCGGACTGGGCAGAAATGTTGATGCGTATGTATCTGCGTTATTGCGAGCGCCATCAATTCAAGGTCGACGTCCTAGAAACTTCTTACGCCGAAGAGGCGGGCATCAAGTCCACAACTTTTCGCATCAGTTCGCCATATGCCTATGGCACGCTTTCGGTAGAGCAAGGCACACATCGTCTGGTTCGCATTTCACCTTTCGATAGCCAGAGCCGGCGCCACACTTCCTTTGCTGGCGTAGAAGTTGTTCCCGTTGTAGAACAGAGCGATCACATTGAGATCGATGAAAAAGAGATCCGCATCGATGTCTATCGATCCTCAGGCCCTGGCGGTCAAGGTGTGAACACCACCGACTCCGCGGTTCGAATCACCCATATGGCCAGCGGGATCGTTGTCTCCTGCCAGAACGAACGTTCCCAAATTCAAAATAAGGCCACCGCGATGGCGGTCCTTCAATCCAAATTATTAGAACGCCGCCGACAAGAAGAGCGCGCTCGCATCGATGCTTTGAAGGGCGACAACACTGGTTCTTGGGGCAATCAAATGCGCTCTTATGTCTTAGCTCCCTATCAAATGGTGAAAGATCTTCGAACTGATTTTGAAGTGGGTAATCCTGCTGCCGTCCTGGATGGCGAAATCGATGGCTTCATCGAGGCTGGCATCAAATGGCGAAAGAGCACTGAGCGCTAAAGCCCGCTCCACGCTAAAGCCCGCTCCACGCTAAAGCCCGCTCCACGCTAA
>JBAXAO010000092.1:0-2886 GCA_037142435.1 Actinomycetes bacterium
AACCGACGACCCACGGATTAAAAGTCCGTTGCTCTACCGACTGAGCTAGAGGCCCTTGTTCTGCTTGCGCAGCGCGTAAGTGTAACCTGAGATTGAGCCGAAGAAAGAACCGATCAATTCAGCCAATTTGGCGCTCGGCCAGGTCGAAATTGGGCGAGAGGATGTCCTTGCGCCCGTTGACCCGCAGCTTCTCGTAAATGCGCATGGTCTCGTGACGAATCGTAGATTCGCTATAAGCGAGTTCAAGGGCAATTTCATTATTGGTTGCGCCTTTGCGGATGCGATCCAGGATCTCCCATTGGCGTTTAGTTAATGTCAGAAGTTCGGCAGGTTCGCCTTCAACTTCGACCCCGTTTTCGTGGAGAGACTTGGAAACTTTTGCAAGGTGCATACCTAGGATGGAACCAATGCTTTTAAAGAATAGTTCGAATTGTGCAGTGAGTTGAAACGGTTTCTGAAACATGACGATGACGCCACCGAAACCAGGAATAGGAAAGGAAACGGAGGCGGCAAAACCTTGGGGAAAGAGCGCATCGGCGTTGCTGATATTTGAAAATAAATATTCGTCGAAAGAGCCACAATAATTTACGGTTCCATCACGCAAAGTCTTATTGCCCGGAGTTTCGGTCGAGACCAAACGTTCTGGTGTATTGAGAAAATTCTTGGGGTCATATCCGAAGCCGGCTGGATAAAAAACAGCGCCACTTTCGCGAACGGCTGAGAACCAAATATGGCTGGCATGAAAACCTGTAAGTGAGTGCGTCACCAAGAATTCAACAAGTTGATCCTGAGAAGGCTTATTGATGCGAATGAATTCGGTGAGTTCAAACAATCGTCGGGTCGGGTAAATTAGGTCCTCCATAGAGTCAAGAAAACTAGATCCAATTCCGTGCGTCCCGATACGAATAATGACTTGGACCACTGACATTGTCTAGGTTTTACTCGGCGGCAGCCTTCTTTAATCGATCACGAATCGCTTCAGCCAAGCCCTCGCCGGCCGGTTGCAAAGCCACGATTGTGGTCAGACCTTGGGCATCGCCAGCGCGCAGCGCCGCGTATAGATCGCGGGCATATTGCTCGACCGTCGAAGGTGAAGCCAACCGAATAACTCCCGCAGGGGTTGGAATGGAAGCGGGCGCTATTAATCCATCGCCGCTTTCCGCGAGCGCATCGAGCACAACACGTGCCTTTGGCGAGTAATGAGATTCCAGAGCTCCAGATACTCGAATTTCAGAAGTGGTGTTATCCCCACTTATCTTTAGCCCGGTCGATTCTTCAATCATCTCCGCCGTGATGGCGCCGAAGCGAAGGATGCGCGGGGTCGGACCGGTGCAATCAATGATGGTGGATTCAACGCCCACCAAGGATGGACCGCCATCCAGAATGAGGTCGGTGCTCTTAGCCAAATATTCGCCGATCTCTTCATCAACGGCCTCGGCGGTTGTGGGAGACACAGCACCAAAACGGTTTGCGCTAGGTGCGGCCACACCTTTGCCACCTAGAGAGTGAAAGGACTTCAACAGTGCCAGAGCCAACGGATGAGCCGGCACTCGAACACCTACTGTTTTCTGTCCGCCGGTGATGAAATCTCCAGCAAGGTCAGTTCGTTCCAAAATCAAAGTCATCGGCCCGGGCCAGAAATCACGAGCTAGAGATATTGCATATGACGGAATCTCGGCCGCCCATTCACCTAATAGTTCTATGGAACCAATATGAACGATCAAGGGATGGTTTTCGGGACGCCCTTTCACCGCGTAAATTCGTGCGACAGCCCCCTGGTTAGAGGCATCAGCGCCCAGGCCATAAACAGTTTCAGTGGGAAATGCCACAAGTGCGCCGTTCAATAGTGATTGCGCAGCACTGATTATGGTGTCAGTTGTGCATTGTGAAAGAACGGTCATACTCGGAATTCTCTCATCATTTCCTGTCTCAAATAGCAGGATGAATGTGAGAGAGTAAATCCATGAAACTACGAAATAAATATGCCCTCGCTCTTGTCGCAGCCATCGGACTTGGTTCAACCCTTGTCACCGGTACTGCCGCAAATGCTGCGACCTCCCCGACCCGCTACATCAGCCTTAGCTCTACCGGCACCGTCAAAGTAACCCCCGATGCCGTGAAATTGACCGCCACCGTATCCGTAGTTGGAGCAACCACTAAAGAAGCTCTAGCAACCGCTGGAACATCTTCGTCAGCAGTTCGCGCTGCTCTCGTTGCAGCATCAGTTGCTAGTAAGTACATCAAGACCACTTCCATCACCGTTTATCCTGAATACACCTACCCAGCCAATGGCGGGACTCCCGTTCTCTCTGGCTACCGCGCAACACAGAGCTTTGATGTCACTTTGGTTAATGCCAAGGGCGCCGGAGCAGTTGTTGATTCCGTAGTTGCTGCAGGTGGCGATGCTCTTCAGATCAATGGTGTTTCACCATTTGTTCTCGACAATGCCAAAGCCGGCGATGCTGCCCGTGCCTTGGCGGTTAAAAACGCTCGTACCCGTGCCGCTGCTTACGCAAAGCTCTTGGGCGTAAAGCTCGGAAGCGTCATCTACATGGAAGAAACCGGTACTCCTAACGTCTATCCAGGTCCGGTCTATGCCACAGCCAAGGCAGATTCCTCCGCTACCCAGGTTGATTTGGGCCAGCAGGATGTAACGGTTTCGATCAGCATCCGCTTCTACATCAGCTAAATCCGCTTATAAATCAACGCTTCATGGGCCTCTTATCTCGCGATAAGGGGCCCACTCTCGTTTTAAAAGCAATCAGTTATCGGCTCTCAGAGCCAGTTTTGCTGGCGGTGGCCTCGCCCGATACCCTTAGCGTCTGTCTTTAGGTCCCCATCGTCTAGAGGCCTAGGACATCGCCCTTTCACGGCGGTAACACGGGT
>JBAXAO010000093.1:0-2813 GCA_037142435.1 Actinomycetes bacterium
TTTCGCTGCCAGTCTCGGTGCTGGCCCATGACAATTCCATTTCGGCGGCGGCATTTAACCTGGCCACCATGATCGCGCTTTGGGCTCCGCGCCCGCGGTATTCCGGCAAGGTGGCACCGGACACCAAGCACGCCACATCTCCACGCGCATACATCGCGCCCACGCCCACCATCTTGGCGCCATCGAAGGCACCAAACGCTCGCCAATCTGGTTTGCCTAAGTGCTCGTTCATCCAGGCCACCAAATGCGGGCCCGGCATGCCAAAGGCAGCGCAACAGACTTCGCCATATTCCGGCGCATGTTCAGCACCCAGCTCTTTGATCTTCAAGGAGGTCTCGACCTCGGGGACATCGTGTAGTTCCCGCAGCAATTTCTCCCAAGTTCGCCCGCGGACATATCCATTGGCTTCCAGTACATCTTCATAATTGATGGGCTGGGCAATTGGGCTGACTTGAAAACAGATGCTCTTGCCATCGCTCATCAAATATAAGGAATCCAGCGCCTCCAGCAGGTCGGTTGAGATCTCGCGGTCGATGCCCATTCCGATGCAACGCGACCAGAATCCACCCGTGGGGTCATTGGACATAATGGTGGCCACCCCGCCCCACATCTGGAAAGCCTTCATGCCCAAAGCCTGGGCTACCTCGTGGGAGGCATTTCCAAAGGAGGCCGCCAAATAGGCAGCTTCAGCGGATTCAACGATCCGGGCCTTCTCTCGCAACGTCATCGCTTCCATTTGTGCAGGGTAAGACCGCCCCTCTAGAGAAAGAAGGGTGCAATTGGGACATGAGGGCTAGCGGTGAGCAAAAGAGAGACAGCCCCGATTGTGGGCCTATGTCCCAGTATTTGCCGTTATGGGCGTGACGAAGGAGACAAGCTAATCCTCTACTTTTGGCTCGCCCTTTATAACGACTTCGTTACAATTCAACTATGAACACCAAAGTTTTAGAGCTAAGTGACCTTTCTGAGGTCGAGAACCAAGTTGAAGACTGGGAGACCCTGTCGGATTCGGATAAATGGCACATGATCGCGCAGATCGAAGCCCTTTTGACCGAAACCGCTTCCGCTTAAGACCAAAGTTCTTCTCGCTTGACCTCAAGAAGCTGTCGGAGGGCTGCTTTGAAAGGTCGAGCAAACCGTAAGGCAACCATGTAAGGCGCACGACCCGGATGGCGAGCATAGACACCTCCACATCCGACCCCGATCGATACGGATTTCGCGGTCCATATCGAACAAGCAGAAGAAGTTAGCCCCGCCAGAAGCACCCGAAATTGCTTCCAGCGGGGCTTTTTCTTCTTCTCAATCTCAATTGACATTCTCTTTAAATGAGAGATAATAGTCATCTAATGAGAACGTTACCTCCGCCCCTTTTGGCGATCTTCCGAAGCAAGCTGCAAGGCGACCTCATGGCGCGCGTCCTGCTGGAGCCGGGCGAGCATTCAATTTCAGATCTCGCTGCGCTCATTCAAGAACCTTTTCCAACAGTTGCTCGTGAGGCTAATCGCTTGGAAAAGGCTGGAATCTTCCGCATGAAAAGCATCGGAAAATCCCGAATAGTTTTCGCTAACGAAGAAAATCCAGCGCTTAAACCCCTGCGCGAGCTTGTCCTGATGACCTTCGGGCCACGTCGAATTATCGAAGACGAGTTTTCAAAGGTTTCAGGGGTAACTCAGGTGATTATTTACGGTTCTTGGGCCGCGCGATATCTCGGCTACCAAGGCAATTTTCCGGGAGACATCGATGTTCTCATATTAGGAACCCCCGACTTGGACGAAGTCTTTGATGCCGCGGAGCGAGTTGAAAAAATCGTCGGCACACCAGTGAATCCAAAAGTAATGAATACCAGCATTTGGGAGGCATCTCTCGAACCCTTTGTGCAAGAAGTAAAAAGTCGCCCGCATATTGAAATCAATAAGCAGGACGGCAAATACCTCTTGGATATCGATAATTGGAAAAACCATTGATAAACAATGACTTTGTACGGCTCCTCGTGCAGGACGGTAAACTTGAGGCAGTCGTTCCGAACCCGCGAGAAGCCGCTGGTTGGTTGAAAGATGCGCAAACCCATTTACTCAGTTGTAAATTGATTGCCGAATCAGATCCGAAGTTGGCATACGACGCTTTGCACTCAGCCGTTCGCAAGTCGATGGCGGCATTGCTTCTCGCTCAAGGTCTACGCCCAACTAGGGCAGGTGGGCACGAGGTCGTGATTGATGCGATCAACGCCCAGGCTTCAGAGGAGTTCAAGGAAGTGCTGCGCCCGGCTCGACGCATAAAAAGGAAGCGGCATTTGGGCGACTACGGCGATAGTTCCTCCGTTTTAACCCCAAAAATGGTTTTGGCTGACCTTCAAGATGGGCAGAAGATTGTTGATTATGTGGCACGAATCCTGCCGCTCCAGGCACCCTGGGCTTAATTTTCTCACCCCATTCCCAGCCGATCTCGGTATTTTTGCGCCCTATAGATAAGTAAACGTCGATTTGAGCCCTGGGAGCCCCCGCGGTGGAAATATTTAAAGATTTTTCCCACCAGAGCACAACATTTCCCCTCCCCACGTGTCTTAACTAGTAGAGGGAAAGACGTTTCCATCTAAAACAACGGAGATTCACACCATGGCACTTCGCAAATCTGCGAAAACGACAGTCGAGACGGCTACAGCCGTATCCGACTGGTCGGTTGCCGATCTCTCCGCGCTATATGCCGAGCAACGCTCATCCTTAACCTCACAGGCCCGCCGGATCCTCCGTTCCGAAGCTGATGCCGCCGAGATCGTTCAGGAAGCCTTCCTCAAGTTCATCCTCGCCGCTCCAGAA
>JBAXAO010000094.1:0-2803 GCA_037142435.1 Actinomycetes bacterium
ACCGTGGGCGTGCTCACGCGATTGGTTACATACAGGCTCTAATAGAAGCGGTCTCGGTTTAGAAAGCGAAGCCCCAGAAAATTACTCGACGGCAGATTTTGACCGAGAAGTTGCGGTGGTAATCGCTAACTCAATTCCGCCGGAAAGTATGATTTCTAAATACTCTGCTATTCGACTTTTGAATTCAGATAACTTCCCAAGTTCCGGTGCGAAGATATTCCCTTCGCTAAAAACCAGATCAACCATTTCAGCGGCGTTGCTTGAGCGAGCGGCAAAACCCATTAATTTTGACCGGGCGGGGTCTTTCATTGAATTCGCATAAGGGCCAGGGTCGAATCCAGAGATTGGGGCAATGCACGCCAACCAGGCGGAAACTGTTAGAGCTAACAGTTCAGGTAGCTGACCTCGAGAACTTAGTTCGATGACCGGCTCGGTAATTCGCTGCGGTAGTTTGGTGGAACCGTCAGAACCAACTCGGTTGGTCTTATCCGCAAGTACGGTATTGGACCAGCGAGAAAATAGTTGATCAATGTAGGTTTGCGCGCTTAAACCGTCAGGCATTACCAAAGTTGGTAAGTATTCATTGTAAAGCGCAGCTTTAAGCGCACCTTGAATAATCGGTTGAAAGAAGGAATCAGGAATGGTCTCTTTGTTATCCAAAGCGCCAAAGTAGGCTAAAAGTGAATGAGCCCCGTTAAGTAAGCGCAATTTCATTATCTCAAATTGCATCACCTGAGTAGTGAATATGGCTCCGACCTCATCCCAAGCTGGGCGGCCAGCGATGAAGTCATCTTCTAGCGCCCACATCGTGAAAGGCTCCGCGGGAACTGGCGAAGAATCGCGAACACCAAGACGTTCCTGAGCCAACAGTAAGTGCCTTGGTTCCGTCCCGGGAACGATTCGATCAACCATGGAGTTTGGAAAGCTCACCGATTTTTCTAGATAAACAAGCAAGCTCTCCTGCTCATTAGCGGGTAGCGCTTTAATAAATTCCAAAACTTGTCGCTTGGTCCGATCGCCGTTTTGCGAAAGGTTGTCGCAACTAAGAACCGTGATAGGTGCGCCGTTATATGTTAATCGCAACTGAAGTGCCCGAACGATTAACCCAATCAGTGTCTTGGGCGTATTTCCAGCTAAATCAGACTGAATATCTTGAGCACCTAAATCAAGACCACCAGTATTGGGAGAAATTGAATAACCAGCTTCAGTTACTGTTATAGAGATTATTTTGGTTGACGTTTCTGCAATCTTAGAAATTACGGCATCGCAGGCTTCAATTCCAGCGACAGCAGCGGTATGGATTGCTGGGATGACAACCGCTTCGGTTTCGGGAGCAAAGTCAATAACGCTGTAAAGCAGGTCTTGCTTAATCAATGCATTAGCTAGTGAGTGATTTCGAAACGAGTAGGCATAAATTCCCCAGTCGCCTCCGCTCTTAGCAACAGCATTAGCGGTATAGACCGCTAGGTGAGCCCGATGGAAATTACCGAGCCCCAAGTGAACGATCCCGGTCTTTGGCGGTTTCTCTTTAATAATCAGTGTTGAATTCGGGGCAGTTCTCTTTCCTAGTTCCAAATTATCGCTCACAAGTGAAAGGCTACTGGGCTCACGTCTTACTTCATAAAACCGTGACCAACTGGCTGGGCAACCTAAAGCGGGTGGAAAGCATTCTTAATAGAATGGCGTCATGAAAGCTTTCTTAATTCGTGGCAAATTAGATGGCGGTGTTGAAGAGATTTCAACCCCAGAGCCAAAGGCTGATGAAGTTCGAATCAAGGTTTCCTTTGTCGGCATCTGTGGCTCTGATCTACATTATTACTTTGATGGGGCCAATGGCGCCTTTGTGGTTAAAGAGCCGTTAATCCCTGGGCATGAATTAAGCGGAACAATTGACCTTGACCCCAGCGGAAAATATTCACCAGGGACTCCAGTGACGGTTCATCCTTCGACTTTAGGAAAATCTGAGCCCGGGATTGAGGAGCAGCCACATTTGTGGCCAAGTGGCGGCTATTTGGGGAGCGCCTCAACCTTGCCTCACACCCAAGGCGGCATGTCCGAATATCTCATTATGAAACGCTCAAGTGTGCGGTTATTGCCTACTTCACTCACCTTAAAGACCGCTTCCCTGGCTGAACCTCTGGGCGTGAGCCTGCATGCAATAGTTGTTGCCGGCGGGGTTTCAGGCAAGAAGGTCTTAATTTCAGGTGCTGGACCGATCGGGATTTTAACGGTCGCAGCTGCAAAGGTTGGCGGTGCTACTGAGATAGTTGCAACTGATTTATTACCTTCTCCATTGGCCCGGGCCAAGGAGCTCGGAGCAACAGGTGTAATTCAAATTGGCCACGATTCAATTCCAGAGAATTATTTTGATGTTGTCTTTGAATGTTCCGGCAGTGCGCCTGGAATAACTAGCGCCCTGGCCGCAGCTCGAAGAGCAGGGATCGTTGTACAGGTAGGAATGTTAGGTGCCGGCAATCATGCAATTGCAATCGCCCCGTTGGTTTCAAAGGAGTTGCAGCTGCGCGGAACTTTTCGATTCAATAATGAAGTTGATCAAGCAATCGAAGTTCTGGCTGCCAATCCTTGGATTTCCAATGCGATTACTCATGTATATGAGCTAGCGGATGCGATAGCTGGTTTTGAGATGGCAAAGGATTCCGAACAATCTGGGAAAGTTTTGGTGGCGTTGTAGATGACACATGTGATTTGGTCTCAGTGGGATGAACTTGTAGTTCCGGATGGGTATACCCGACTTTCGCCAATTAACTTTAATTTGGAAACCGAGGATCTCTCCAAGACCTTC
>JBAXAO010000095.1:0-2774 GCA_037142435.1 Actinomycetes bacterium
GATCGGGGAAATCCGCGAAATGGTGATACAGCGACCCCTTTGAAATTCCAGAGTCCGCCAAAATCTGCTCGCTCGTAATATCTTCAGGGGCGGTCGTTTCCAAGAACTTTACGGCGCTCTTAACAAGCGTTCGTTTCGTGGGATGCAGGCTATTGAGCAATTATTGCTGCTTCTTAGCTGTGGCCATCAAAAAGGCTGGTAACAGAACCATCTTCAAAGACTTCGCGAATAGCACGAGCCAATAGCGGAGCAATCGAAAGAACAGTCAAATTATCGAAGCGACATTCTTCGGGAATCGGAAGAGTGTCGGTGACAACAACTTCGCTGACGCGAGAATTCTTCAATCGTTCGACGGCCGGTCCCGAGAGAACCGCATGGGTCGCTGCAACGATGACATCTTTGGCACCTTCGTCAAAGAGTGCATCCACGGCTTTGGTAATTGTGCCTGCGGTATCGATCATGTCATCGATGACAACGCACGTCTGTCCTTGGACATCTCCGACCACGCGACCGGTTACGGACTCGTTAGGGATACGAGGATCGCGAGTCTTATGAATAAAGGCGATCGGGCAGCCACCGAGCAAATCAGACCAACGTTCGGCGACGCGCACTCGACCTGAGTCTGGTGACACAATGGTGAGGCGAGAACGATCAACCTTGCTGCCGACATAGTTTGCGAGCAAAGGAAGTGCAAAGAGGTGATCGACTGGCCCATCAAAGAAACCTTGAATTTGTGCAGTATGGAGATCAACAACCATAAGACGATCGGCCCCGGCAGTCTTGAAGAGATCGGCCATCAATCGAGCAGATATTGGCTCGCGTCCGCGGTGTTTCTTATCCTGACGGGCATAGCCGTAGAAGGGGGCAACAACGGTGATTCGCTTTGCAGACGCACGCTTGAGTGCATCGACCATGATGAGTTGTTCCATGATCTGCTTGTTAACGGGGGCGGCATGACTTTGTAGAACGAAGGCATCGCTTCCGCGAACGCTCTCTTCGAAGCGAACGAAGATTTCACCATTTGCAAAATCGTAAGCAGAGGTTGGGGTTAATGGAATGCCGAGTTCGGCGGCGACATCTTCAGCGAGTTCTGGGTATCCGCGGCCTGCAAACAGGCGCAGACGCTTTTCCGATGTCAGCCGAAGTTCGCTCATGCTTATTCCTCGTTTTCCTTTTGTGGTGCCGATTCGCTTGCGCCCGCTCGCAGCGCGACTTCAGCCGATTTGGTGCCAGATCTCTTTCGCAGAACCCATCCTAAAATATTTCGCTGCCGAGCACGAGCGACTCCCATAGCCCCGGCCGGAACATCTTCGGTAATAACGGAACCAGCGGCGGTGTAGGCGCCATCTCCTACTGAAATCGGTGCCACCAACATAGTGTCACTGCCAATGCGGACTTGATCGCCAATTTCGATTCGGTTCTTTGTCACGCCGTCATAGTTCACGAATATGGTGGCAGCACCAATATTGGTTCCCTTACCAATCGTTGCATCACCAACGTATGACAGATGAGGAACCTTCGAGCCTTCACCCACAGTGGAATTCTTGATTTCAACAAATGCGCCGGCTTTGGAGTTATCCCCCAGCACCGTTCCAGCTCGCAAGAAGCTAAAGGGGCCTACTTTTACCCCTGCCCCAATTTCTGAACCAGTGCAGTTGGATTCGATAACAGAGGCGCCAGCACCGACTCGAACATCCGTCAAAGTTGAACGGGGTCCAATAATTGCACAGCTAGAAATATGAGTATCTCCAAGGAGCGCCGTTCCCGGATAAATCGTGGCGTCAGGTTCGATCGTGACTGATGCATCGATCCAGGTAGTCGTCGGATCAACAATGGCGACCCCGGATTGCATGTGGAATTCGTTGATGCGATCGCGCATGATGGCCCAAGCTTCAGCTAGTTGGCCGCGATCGTTGATGCCTAAAGTTTCGGTGTAATCAGTAGTCAGAATGGCTGCAGTTGATCCGCCGGATACGTGAATTAGAGAGATGACATCGGTCAAGTAAAGCTCGCCCTGAGAATTATCGGTGGTTATCTGCGAGATGGCCTTACGTAACGCATCAAGATCAAAAAGATAAATGCCAGTGTTTACTTCTTCAATGAGTTGCTCATCCTCATCGGCATCACGTTCTTCAACGATTCCTGCGAGCGCACCGGACTCATCGCGCAATATACGACCGTAGCCAAATGGATCTGGCAAAAGTGCTGTCAATACCGAGACATCGTTTTGGCCTTCTAGATGTGCGGCATAAAAATCCACCAAAGTGTCTGAAGTAATCAACGGCGTATCGCCAGCCAATATCAACACTGTGCCAGTTGCGATTAATCCTTCGAGTGCAATTTGAACTGCGTGGCCTGTGCCATTTCGTTCTGCCTGAAAAATAGTCGATGCCAGTGGCGAAATTTCGTTCACATGGCTTTCGACAGCTTCGCGGTGTGCTCCGACTACGACGCGGAGATGCTCTGCAGCTAAGGGTTCGATTGCTTCGAGAACGTGGTTGATAATCGTTTTTCCAGCGATGGTGTGAAGTACTTTGGGCGTTGCCGATTTCATGCGAGTGCCTTCGCCAGCGGCGAGGACAATTGCGACATTAAGTCGGTTCAATGAACGGCTCCTACCCTGCTTATCACGCCTAGAAAGTGGGTTGGTACTTCGGGTTAAGCCTATCTACCTAAAGCAAGTCTCTGGCTCCGCCACCTTTGCCTTCGTGGCGGCTCTGCTATCGCTCCGCCACCAGGTATCGATCCTGGACCCTGGGCTTCAAAGGCCCATG
>JBAXAO010000096.1:0-2750 GCA_037142435.1 Actinomycetes bacterium
CTGGATTTGAAGTTGAGGTAACTGGGTTTAGTAAATCTGGGCGTGCTGGATCTAAGTTGATATCTGAGTTAGACGAATATCTTCCGAATTTGGATATTGTGATTTTGATCTTGCCGCTCAACCCAGAATCCCAGCATTTATTTGATGCCCGCAGATTGGCGTTAATGAAAGATGGTGCCCTGATTGTTAATGTCGCTCGCGGACCTATCATTGAAACAAACGCTCTAGTCGCCGAATTGAATTCGGGGCGGCTTTTTGCGGCGCTCGATGTAACTGATCCAGAACCACTTCCAAGTGATCACCCACTATGGCACGCAAAGAATGTTTTGATCTTGCCGCATGTTGGCGGCGATACCACGGCCTTTGAACCTCGATGCCAGAAACTAGTGCGAGACCAGCTTGAACTATTAGCAACAGGTAAATCTCTTAGGAACATCATTGTTGATGGGAGGGAGCAGAAATGAGAATCGATTCTCATCACCACGTTTGGGATCTTTCAGTTCGAGAACAAGGCTGGATGGTGGGTGACGCCGTAGCGCCAGTGCGCCGGAATTTCGATATGAACGACTATCGAGCAGCAAGTGTTGGTACCGGCATAGAAAAGACCGTCCTGGTCCAGACCGTTATGTTGTACGAAGAAACACCAGAGTATTTAGCTCTTGCCTCCCGCGATGAATTAATTGCGGGTGTAGTTGGTTGGTTAAAGATTGATGCCGAGGATGCCATTGAGCATTTGGATCACTACCAAACCCTTTTGGGCCACGAATATCTTGTTGGTATTAGAGATATCGCTCATGATTACCCAGATCCTGATTACTTGGGAAAGGCAGCGGTCATCGCCAACGTTCAGGAGATCGGCCGAAGAGGATTTGCTTACGATATTTTATCTAAGACACCTCAAATGAAGGCTTCGATTAAATTGATTGAGAATTGTCCAGAGACCACGCTAGTTATTGACCACATTTCGAAGCCCATGATTGCAGATGGGGTTATGGAGCCTTGGAAAGAACTAATTAAAGTTATGGCCTCCTTCCCAAATACCTATTGCAAAGTTTCGGGAATGGTCACTGAGGCGAAGTGGAATGAGTGGAAAGTAAGCGATTTTCGCCCTTATTTCGAGGTTTTGGTTGAGAGCTTCACCCCGGCCCGATTAATGTTTGGCAGCGACTGGCCAGTATCAGTGTTAGCTGGCGGCTATCGTAAGGTCATAGATCTGGCGGAAGAATTGACCACGGATTTCAGCGCCAGTGAGAAAGAAGATTTTTGGAGCGGAACCGCAATTCGGGCGTACAAGTTGGATTTGGGAGTATAAAAATGCGAAGTGCGGCCTGGTACGGTGGCAATGGTAAAGATGCATATCTGCATCGGGCCTGGATGCGCAGAGGTAATCCTGATTCTGCCTTTGAAGGCAAGCAACCAAATATTGTAATTATTAATACCGCCTCTGACTTATCGCCTTGCAATATGCATTTAAATGAGGTCGCGCAATCAGTTAAAGATGGAATTTGGGCTGCTGGTGGTGTTCCACAAAATTTACCGATGATTTCACTTGGTGAAACTAATGTGCGACCAACTGCAATGTTGTGGCGCAATTTGGCGGCAATGGCTACCGAAGAGATGATCCGGGCTAATCCCGTAGATGGCGTCGTTTTGCTAGGTGGTTGCGACAAAACTATTCCTGCTCTTCTCATGGGGGCGGCCTCAGTTGATTTGCCGACTCTGGTTATTCCTGGCGGACCAATGCTCAATGGCTCGTTCCGCGGCAAAGCCCTTGGTTGTGGTACCGATGTTTGGAAATACAGCGAAGATGTCCGAGCTGGAAAAATGTCACAAGCCGATTTCAATGCCTCCGAAAAATCTATGATCCGAAGTAAGGGCCATTGCAACACTATGGGTACCGCTTCAACTATGGGATGTATGGCAGAAGCTTTAGGTATGACATTGCCCGGGCTAGCTGGCACGCCTGCTGCTGACTCGCGGCTTCTTGAGATGTCACACGAATCCGGTCGCAGAATTGTTGAAATGGTTTATGAAGATTTAAAACCAAGCGACATCTTGGTTCGCGGTTCCTTTGTTAATGCCATCGTTGCATTGGCTGGAATTGGTGGCTCCACTAATGCGGTTATCCACTTACTGGCAATCGCAGGAAGAGTCGGTGTCGACCTTACTCTTCATGACTTTGATGAAATTGGGTCGCACATTCCGCTACTTGTGAATCTTCAGCCGGCTGGCGTGCATTTAATGGAAGATCTCTTCCGCGCAGGTGGTTTGCGGGCCGTACTTAATGAGTTAAAAGGATCGCTCGATAGCAAGGCCTTGAATGTAACTGGTAAGCCACTCGTAGATTCCTTGGCAGGTGCAGAAATCTACAACGAGGATGTCATTTCAAAGTTGGCCTCACCACTGCAGTCTGACGCTGGAATAGCGGTTTTATATGGGAATTTGGCGCCCCAAGGCGCAGTAATTAAGCCTGCGGCCGCAAGTAAGAATCTCTTAAAACATCGCGGTCCCGCAGTTATCTTTGAAAGCATTGAAGATTTTCACAATCGGATCGACGATCCTGATCTAGATGTCACCGAAGATTCAGTGCTGGTGCTTCGAGGTTGCGGTCCAATGGGTTATCCGGGTATGCCCGAGGTTTCCAACATGGCAATTCCGAAGAAACTGCTAGAGCAGGGCATCACCGATTTGGTTCGAGTTTGCGATGGCCGTATGAGCGGCACTGCTTATGGAACTGTTGTCCTTCATGT
>JBAXAO010000097.1:0-2702 GCA_037142435.1 Actinomycetes bacterium
ATGTCTCCCCTGTGCAGGTGGGGTCGTTTTTCAATAACTTCTGTAGAAGAGAATAGGAAAAACATGAAAGAGATCATTACTGAGAACGAGGTTTCACGTCGTTCCGTATTAAAGAGTGCCGCTGCCGGTGCTGCCGCATTAACTGTCGGTGGTGTTGGTGCGTCAACTCTGGGGACTTCAGTTGCAAGTGCTGCTGATGCCCTCAAGGTCAGCTTCGGTTCAAACAATTCGAATGGACCTGGACCACAGCAAGATGCTGCTTGGACAGCTGCAGCAAAGTTTAATGACCCTGCTCTTGACGTTGCACTTAACGTTGTGGATCACAACAACTTCCAAAATAACATCAACTCATATTTGCAAGGTACTCCAGATAACGTCTTCGACTGGTTCTCTGGATACCGCATGCAGTTCTTTGCTAAAAAGGGTCTCTTGACACCAATTGATGATCTTTGGAAGAAGATTGGTTCAAACTACTCAGCTGGTTTCGCCGGAGCATCAACCGGACTTGATGGCAAGAAGTACCTCGTGCCAACCGATTGGTATCCATGGGCAGTTCACTATCGCAAGTCTGTCTGGAAGAAAGCTGGAGTTAACCCAGCTTCGATCAAGACAATTGCTGACTTGATCAATGCTTGTAAGGTTTTCAAGGCAAAGGGTTACACCCCAATTGCACAAGCAGATAAGGGTGGATGGGAAGCACAGGGTGTCTTCGACATCATCAACATGCGTACCAATGGTTTCAAGTTCCACATGGACTTGACTGCCGGCCGTGCATCATGGACCGATCCACGCGTTCAGAAAGTCTTCACAAACTGGAAGGCACTGCTTCCATACATGAGCGCACACCCACTTGATCTTGGCGATCAGGATGCTGGAAAGCTTGTTATTCAGAAGAAGGCTGCCATGATCATCATGGGCTCCTTCACAAGCGGACTTTATCCAAAGGCTGATTATCCAGATCTAGCACTGTTCCCATTCCCAATCATTGATTCGGCTAATGGAACAGACTCGATCGATGCTCCTATCGATGGCGTCTTGGCTTCAACTTCAGCTGCTTCCAACTTGGTGGCTTCTGAGGCTCTGATGGAGTTCATTGGTTCAACCAAGTTCTCCGGAATCATCCAGGCAATCTCTCCAGGACTCTTCGCTAACAAGAACTCCTCGGTGCCTGCTGATCCATTCATTCAGTCTCAGGTTAAGTTGGTCAACAGCACAAAGCACGTTGCTCAGTTCTTCGATCGTGACTCACGTCCCGATTTCGCAGGACCAATCTTCGGCCCAGCTATTCAGAAGTTCCTCACTGGCGGAGATCCAAAGGCAATTGCTACAAACCTCGCGGCACAATGGGCTGCGTTGCCTCCTGCTTAATCAGGAAAAGTTCAGTACTAATAAGGAGTTCCGCTGGCGAGTTAACTCGCCAGCGGATATTCCCTTTTCATGAGCTCTAGTAATGAACCAGGAGAAGGATTAAATAATTGACCAGCGTTCTAGATCATCCAGCGGCCGAGGTCGCGCCTGCCAAGAAAAAGAAGAAGAACAGTTCCCACAATTTCAGTGGTAGCGATCGCGTTACCTTAGGTGCATTCGTTGGATTCCCAACTCTCTTGCACGTTCTCTTTGTGTGGATACCTGCAATCGGAACGATTCTGCTCTCTTTCACTTTCTGGGATGGCATTGGTGGGCTTAAAAGTATTAAGTGGGTGGGTTTTACTAACTACCGACAAATTTTTACTCTTGACGATAATTTACCGGTCGCTATTCGCAACAACATTCTTTGGCTCGCTGTCTTCGCTTTAATCGCCAGCCCCCTCGGAATTATTCTCGCTTATTACATCGACAAGAATTTAAAAGGAACTCAGGTATATCAAACTTCCTTCTATCTCCCACTTGTTATCTCTCTCGCGGTAACTGGAATCATTTGGGATAACATCGTTCGCACCGATGGTGTGCTCAATTCACTTTTAGGCAACACAAACGCGGACACGGCTATCTCTTGGATGGGGGATCCGCATAAGAATATTTGGGTCGTCCTGGTTATCGCCTCCTGGCGACATATTGGATACGTCATGCTGCTCTATTTAGCTGGCATGAAGTCCGTTGATGCATCGCTCCGTGAGGCTTCAGCGATTGATGGCGCGACAGAGTGGTACACCTTCCGCCGTGTGATCATTCCTTCCTTGCGCCCAGTCAACGTCATTATTGTTGTTATCACAGTTATCGAATCACTCCGCGCCTTCGACCTGGTCTTTATTCTTAACCGCGGTACCAATGGGTTGCAGACCCTTGGAGTCTTGGTTTATCAAAATATTCAAGGAGAATCTGCTCGTATCGGTTGGGGCGCTGCCTATGCAACGTTGCTCTTCCTAATCTGTCTTGGTCCGATCATGGTCTATCTCTATCAGAACTTCAGCAAAGGAAATGACTAAATGGTTACCGGAGAGAAGAGCAAAACTGGAGCACGAATAGCTGTTGGAGTGCTATCGGTATTTTCACTCATCTGGGTTGCACCAATCCTCTTTACGATTCTGCAATCCTTCCGCCCCTTTGCGGATGTCGTTTCTAAAGGGGTTATGTCGTGGCCAAATCACCTGACCTTTGAAAATTACACGCACGCCTTTGTCCAATCGAGAATGTGGTTGTTCTTCCTGAACTCTTGCGAGGTTGCAGTTCCCGCAGTAGTTATTACGCTCTTTTTAGCTTCA
>JBAXAO010000098.1:0-2510 GCA_037142435.1 Actinomycetes bacterium
GAAATTGAGACGTGGGGAACCATCATCTACATCGATGTGGCTTCCACAAAGGTTGGTCTTGGGCAATTGCAGGCAGGTTTAGCGGAGGTTGAAGCCTTCGTTAAAGAGGTAGATGAAGTTTTTTCGACGTACAAATCACACTCATTCGTCTCGCGTCTTCGCCGAGGAGAAATTAAAATTACTGAGTGTCCAGATGACTTACAAGAAGTCTGGAACTTGTGCCTCAAGGCGCGAGAACTCAGCGAAGGCTCCTTCGACCCGTGGTGCGTCGAAGGGGGCTTCGACCCTTCTGGTTATGTAAAAGGCTGGGCATCCGATCGCGCTGTCGTTATTTTGAAGCGACATGGTGCTGAAAATATTCAAGTAAATTCCGCGGGCGATTTGACCTTGGCTGGGGGATTCGAAAATGGCAAACCTTGGTCAGTTGGCATTCGTCATCCCGAGCAGGCTCATACGATCGTGAAAGTCTTTGAAATTATGGACGGCGCTATTGCCACTTCCGGAACGTATGAACGTGGCGCTCATATCCGCGATCCTCACACCGGCTTGATTGCCATTGGTGCGCGAAGTGCCACAGTGATGGGACCTGATGGCGGTTTGGCTGATGCATTTGCTACAGCTCTAGTAGTCGCTGGTAAAGATGGCGCACGCATCTTTACCAATCCCGACCTCATTGATTATTCGTGTTGGGTTATCGAACGCCATGGCGATCAAGCCTGGGGATACGATCCCAAAAACCCAGCAAATTAAGCGGTAATCGCTGACAGCTCCGCAATTTCGGTGGCAGAAAGTTCAATTACAGGAAGAATTTCGTTCAGCTGTTCTACCGTCCGCGCACTGGCAATCGGTGTGGAAACAGTCGATTGACCGCGTAACCAACCAAGAGCAATGGCTGCAATAGAAGTGTTATGGGCTTGTGCGATTTCTTCCAACTTCGCCACGGTCTTCCAACCACGTTCGTTTTGGTAGGCAGCAACGCCACCAGCGCGAACTGAATCCACCGTTACACCTTCGCGATATTTACCGGTCAAGAATCCACGGGCCAAACCAAAGAACGGCAAGGAAGAGATTCCTAATTCAGAAAGTGCTGGTGCCATGTCGGTTTCATATTCGGATCGTTCCAATAAGTTGTAATGATTTTGAATGGCCGAATACTGAGCAAAATTATTTTCAACCGATGTTGCAAGAGAAGCCTTCAGACGTTCTGCGGTGAAGTTAGAGGCGCCGATGTAACGGACCTTTCCATCGGTAACTAACTCGTTGAACGCTTGCAACGTGTCAACAATTGAAACTTTCTCGTCATCCTCGTGGGAATAGTAGAGATCGATGTAATCGGTTTGCAGGCGGTGCAAGGAATCACGCGCTGCGCTGCGAATGTTGTCGGGGGAGAGACCTGGACGCTTTGAGTACTTAGCTACTTTGGTGGCGATGACAATCTTGCTGCGATTGCCGCGCGCCTTCATCCAATTTCCAATAATGGTTTCGCTGTCGCCACCGGTATTACCTGGCTTCCATTCGGAATACACATCGGCGGTGTCAATGAAGTTTCCACCGGCTGCGACGTAAGCATCCAAGATGGCGAAGGACTGGGCCTCGTCGGCGCTCCAGCCAAAGACATTTCCACCAAGGCAGAGCGGGTGAACTTTGAGGTCGGTCTTGGGAATGGTGATAAGTGAGGTCATCCCGAGATTCTGCTCTATGGGCAGGGGATGTGAAAATTGAAAGCCGATAGAGTTGGCAGGTGACGACCGGTGGATTTACCAGCGAAGGCTTGGCCCAAGAAGCGGCCATTTTGACCCTGCCTTCCCTTGATATTTCAGATGCATTGGAGATCGGCGAAATCGCCGTCGGATTGGGTAGGGCGCGCAGCCTGCCGATTGCCGTGGAAGTTCGCTTGGGCGATTGGACGGTATTTCACGTTAGCTTGCCTGGATCTACCACCGAAAATGACCGCTGGATGGCGCGCAAGGCGCGGGTAGTCATGGCAAAAGAGCGTTCCACGATGTTTGAAAGAGTCGCCGCCGAAGAAGCGGGCGCGAATTGGTATCAGGTCAATAGCTTGCCCGAGGAAACTCATGCTGTTCATGGCGGGGGCTTTCCACTGAATGTCACCGGGGTGGGAATGCAGGGGGTTCTACTTATTAGTGGGCTGCCCCAAGTTCAGGATCATTTGTTAGGTGTCGAAATCTTGACCGAATATCTGGCCAGAAAAGGTGAACTTTCGTGAGCACTGAAATCTGGGTCTGTGGCGAAGTCCTCATAGATTTAATTCCCGATGGATCTACTGGAATCAAGAAAGCGATTGTTGGCGGCGGCCCTGCCAATACTGCAAAGGCTTTGGCACGTTTGGGAATTGATGCTTACTTTATCGATGGCATTTCCACAGATGCTTATGGCCAAAGCGCGAAAGCCGAACTTGAGGCCGACAAAGTTCATCTGGACTATGTGAAATTTTCGGAGCTGCCTACCTGCACCGCAGATGTCACGTTGGATTCCAAAGGATCTGCTTC
>JBAXAO010000099.1:0-2503 GCA_037142435.1 Actinomycetes bacterium
ATGGATTGCGTTTTATGGTGAAGCGGTACCGCCGAGAGAAGAACTAGCCTTCGATTTGTCCGGCAATCTACTTTGGCCAGACTAAATCAAAAGGCTTATCAGCCTTCGATTTGTCCGGCAATGCCCCTCAAGACCTTCGCTAATCTCTCTGCATCAGGTCCCTGTGGGTGACGTCCATGGCGCAAACCATTGCCCACTTTGTCCAAAATTTTGATGGTGTCTTCGATCATCGTTGCCAGATCATCGGGATTGATACGCGTGTTAGCTACGACTGATTGTGGCGCTTCAATAATGCGCACCGATAGGGCCTGGGGTCCACGACGGCCTTCGACAATACCGAAATCAAGCTTGGTACCGGGCTTTACCGAAGTAATACCTTCGGGCAACGCGGCGGCGGCGAGATAAACATCTTCGCCTTCTTCAGATGAGATAAAGCCAAAACCTTTTTCCAGGCTAAACCATTTCACTCGACCGATTGGCATCGTGAACTCCATTCTTGGTAACGCTGGTTAGGCCGCTTTAAGCGAGCAGAAGAGAAGTTTAACCCAACACCCGTTTGAAGCGGGGTGATTTATTCGGGAACTACGAGGGCTTCAGAGTGTGCGCCACATCCGTGATCTACGGAGACGACGCGGGCATCTTCGGGCGATATGGCGTTGGAACAGACGCCAAAAGCGGAACGAAGAGAGCCAGAAATCGGGATAAAGAAGCCACACGAGGCACAAGGCATGGGCGATTGCTCGGCCAAAGGAGTGTTTGGACCGCGATCGCCTTCATACCAACGCTTGCTGGCCTGATCGCGACCAATAATGGAAAGGGTGCGAGCGCGGCCCAAGCCCAGCTCCCACAATTGAACGGCTTCCATCTCTTCATCGCCGGGAAGAGCGGCGTACCCTGGAACCAGACGCTCGTCATCAACAGATGTAGGAACGATATCCCCGACCCCAACATCTCCTGGCAGAACACGATCCTTATAAGGAACCCATTCGGGAGCGATCAGCGAATCAACACCCGGAAGGAGAACAACATCGCACAAGGTGGCAGTCGAATCGGCATCTACTTTGGCAACAGTGACAGCCCAGCGCCATCCGCCATAACCAGGCAGATTGGCTTCAAATAAATATGTACCGATGCGCTCATCTTCCGCATCGATTGAAACTAAGTCGCCTACAAAATCTGCGTTATGAGCATCCTCGATCGCGGCAGCACGAGCGAGCTCGAGTACGCCGTATGGATCGTTCATCTTCACTCCCCCACCTTAAAGCAAAAACCCCCGCCGTAATAAGCGGGGGTAATTGCCTACGAATTACTTGCTAGAAATCTCTGTTCATTTGGACTTTAACCTTCGGTTAAAAGTCCATCTCTCCACCCTGCTGCTGATTAGGCACAGGACGCTTCTCTGGCTTGTCGGCAATGACTGCCTCTGTGGTCAGGAAGAGCGCAGCAATCGATGCTGCGTTTTGGAGGGCAGAACGGGTGACCTTGGCAGGATCGATGATCCCGGCCTTGATCATGTCGACGTATTCGCCAGTTGCAGCGTTGAGACCGAAACCGGTTTCAAGGTTGCGAACCTTCTCTACGACAACTCCACCTTCAAGACCTGCGTTGATGGCAATCTGCTTCAACGGAGCTTCGATGGCTGCTTCAACAATCTTTGCGCCAGTTGCTTCATCGCCAACAAGTGACAACTTAGCGAAGGCAACTTTGCCGGCTTGAAGAAGAGCAACGCCACCACCGGCGACGATTCCTTCTTCTACAGCGGCCTTTGCGTTGCGAACTGCATCTTCGATGCGGTGCTTGCGCTCTTTGAGTTCTACTTCAGTAGCGGCTCCGGCTTTGATGACGGCTACGCCACCAGCAAGCTTGGCCAAACGCTCTTGTAGTTTTTCACGATCGTAATCGGAATCGCTCTTCTCGATTTCGGCACGAATTTGATTAACGCGACCCTTGATTTGTTCAGCATCGCCGGCGCCTTCAACAATGGTGGTCTCTTCTTTAGCGATAACAACTTTGCGAGCGCTTCCGAGTAGATCAATTGTTGTGGCATCTAGCTTGAGGCCAACTTCTTCAGAGATAACGGTGGCACCAGTAAGGATTGCAATATCTTGCAACATTGCCTTACGACGATCACCAAATCCTGGAGCCTTGACGGCTGCAGAGCGGAAGGTTCCGCGAATCTTGTTTACAACGAGAGTTGCAAGTGCTTCGCCTTCAACATCTTCAGCGATGATGACGAGTGGCTTGCCAGATTGCATAACCTTTTCCAAAACTGGAACGAGGTCTTTTACATTTGCGATCTTGGAGTTAGCAATAAGAATGTATGGATCTTCAAGTACTGCTTCCATGCGATCGGTGTCGGTGGTGAAATAAGGAGAGATGTAACCCTTGTCGAAACGCATACCTTCAGTCAGTTCGAGTTCGAGACCGAATGTGTTGCTCTCTTCGACGGTGATGACGCCTTCTTTGCCAACCTTGTCCATTGCTTCGGCAATCATTTCGCCGA
>JBAXAO010000100.1:0-2377 GCA_037142435.1 Actinomycetes bacterium
CTTTTCAAATCGATTGTCTACTTTGATCCTGATCTCCATGACGGAGATATAGATCTGGTTTCATCCCAGCATTTCAAAGCATTTGCATTTCTCTTTGAAACGATTCTTTTTCAGGGCATCGTACCTGCCGAATCATCGCCCACGTCTGAGTCCGCGATTGAAGCTGCTGATGAGCAGCTGTATAGATTAGATACTTCGCACGGATTTAGTTATTCTAAATTTGAAGAATGCTACTTGCGAGTGATTTATGGTTTATTTCGAATTGAGCCGATTGGACCGCAATACTTTGATGTCGTGAAAGAACTTCACGTACGCAGTTCTGACATGCCCAAGTATGTAAACCCGACGGTAGATATTAAATCTGCAATCAAAATCCCAGGAATGGCTGGGAAGTCGCCAATTGTGTACGGGGTCTTTCATTCGTCAAAATTAGTAGGGTTCCTCACCGGCACCTTGCGCGATGGAAATTTCGAGTTCTTAACCTGCAGCATCGATCGACAATATCGAAACCGGGGATTGGCTTCGGCCTTGGTTTCCTACGTCATTATTTCGAAATTAAGCGATGGAGTTACTTCGTTCTCCTCAATGGAAACGCCCCAAGCGCTAGAGCGCCTAACAGTCATGGAAAATTTGGGATTTCAGAGAGTTGGCGTCGGCGCCTAAGAAGGGCCTGAGAGTTAGGACCCAAAGGTAGATCGCAATAAACGTTGAGTGCGGGAGGCGGGACTTGAACCCGATCACTTATGGTTCCAACAAACCTAAGCCTTCTACGCTCAATTACTTGGACTAGTTCACTCGTTATTCCAAGTTATTGCAACTAACCATGAATAACACTATCCTTATTCCAAGTTAGGGGGTCCGAAAATGGCGAAGGAATGGATTGCCTGTACCTATAAAAATGTGCCTTGGCAACAACAAATGCGGGCGGGCACAAGAGAAGACAGGATGGTTAAGTCCATAAGGGCATGCTTTCCTCCCGAAATCTCAAAACGAAAATTCGCCTTGGATTCTGAGTTAATCTCGATATCGGAAGAAGCGATTGGTGCAATTGCAAATTTAGACAATGCTCACGGACGCACCCTTGAATCTCTAGATCGATTGCTCATTCGCACGGAGTCAATTGCATCGTCCAAAATTGAAAACCTTCAAGCTACAACTGCAGAGTATGCGCGTGCCATGTATGGAAACAAATCCAATTCCTCTGCAACTGCTATGGCTGCAGGAACGGAAGCGCTAACGACCCTCATTGACTCCATTGTTCCCGGAAGTGAATTTAGGGAAAATGCGATTAAAAAAGCTCATAGAACGTTAATGAAAAATGAACCTCGCGAGGTCGAAACCGCGGGCAAATACCGCCAAGTCCAAAACTGGATTGAAGGGAGTGACCATTCACCACGAGGCGCGATATTCATACCTCCACCCCCGAAAGAAGTGGAGGAACTCATGAAAGATTTACTCGCCTTTGCCAATCGAGATGACATGCCTTCCTTGATTCAGGCTGCTATTGCGCACGCCCAGTTTGAAACAATTCACCCATTCACCGATGGAAATGGTCGAGTTGGACGAGCATTGGTAAATGCGATCCTTCGAAGAAGAAGAATAACAACTCGAGTTGTTGTTCCACTCACTTCGTTCTTGGTTGTTGATCGTGCTGCATACTTTGACGATCTCACTCAATATCGTGATGGCTCTCTGTCTAATCTCGTAAAGCGATTTGCCAGAGCCGCAAAAGTTGCATCGCGAGAATCCACCTTAACTGCGAACAATCTTGAGAAGCTTCCGCAAATTTGGCGGAAGAAAATTGGAACCACTCGAACAGGTAGTGCAACTTCCCTTTTGTTGGATCGTTTGATTTCACAGCCTGTTTTTTCCGCGGAGGAACTTATCGGCGATATCAGCTACAACTCGACGAGTATCTACAACGCCATCTCCAAACTGAGTGGTTCAGGCATTATTTCGTCATTAACGGATCGAAAGCGAGACCAAATCTGGGGTGCAGTGGATGTTCTGCAGGAAGTAGATGATCTCAGCAAGCGGATAGAAAATGAGGCTAGGCGGGAACCCATTTGAGTGCGGGAGGCGGGACTTGAACCCGCACGTCCGAAGACACAAGTTCCTAAGACTTGCGTGTCTGCCATTTCACCACTCCCGCTGGAGCGTAGGAGAAGGCTAAGGTAAGTTGCCTGATGTTCCAAACTGAGGGCTTTTTCGGCACTTGTCGCCGCATATGAGAAGAAAAGGACTACTTACATGTCTGTCACCCCAACTGCAACAGATAAATTCACTTTCGGACTTTGGACAGTCGGTTGGCAAGCCAGGGATCCTTTTGGAGATGCAACCCGTGGACCGTTGGATCCTGTCCGCAGCGTCAATGAAT
>JBAXAO010000101.1:0-2235 GCA_037142435.1 Actinomycetes bacterium
GCTCAGAAGTGGATTTCCGAGGGCGTGGCGTTGGTGGTCGTGACCAAAGGCGCACATGGCTTGGTAGGTGTCACTGCCGAAGATGTAATCAAAGTGCCCGGCGTTAAAGTTGATGTAATCGACACCGTAGGCGCAGGTGACACAGTAGGTGCCATAATTGTTGAAGCCCTTATTGAACAAGGGCTTGGCGCACTTACCGGTGAGACCCTAGAGGCCGTTTTAATTCGTGCCGCAAAAGCTGCGGCTATCACCTGTTCTCGCGCGGGGGCGCAACCTCCGACCAAAGAAGAATTGGAAAAGTAATGCAACATATAGATGGTGCCGAGATATCGGTTTCAATAGATCTCGACCAAGGTGCGCGCATTGCCTCGCTGCAGTGGCGCGATTTGCAGTTTGTGGTGCCTTTTCGTGGCACACCGCTGTCGTGGGGTTGGTATGCAATGGCTCCTTGGGCGGGACGCATTCGCGATGGTTTGATTGCTGACACTTCAGGAAATGTGCACACACTTCCAACTTCATGGGATCCACCGAATGCTATTCACGGTTTTGGTTTTGTTTCTTCGTGGGAGGAGACCGGACATGGTCGTGCGCGCTTGGAACTGCCAGCCCCATACAACGGCGCTGTTGTCGAACAGACCATAGAAATTCTGGATGATGCCGTGCGCTGGATCTTGGAGTACGAGGCCAATGGTTGCCAAGTGCCCGCATGGCTCGGCTTTCATCCTTGGTTTGCCCGCGAACTGACGCGGGGCGAGCAAGCAGAATTTGAATTCATTCCCACACAGATGTTCTTGCGCGGCGATGACGGTTTACCTACGGGAGAACTAGTGGTTCCATCTAAAGAGCCTTGGGACGATTGCTTCACCGGCGTCAAGGGAATACCCACAATCACATGGGAGGGCGCCGCCAAGATCACCATTGATTGCGATGCGCCATATTGGACGGTGTACTCCGAAGATACCGAAGGTATTTGTCTTGAACCACAGACTGCGCCACCTGATGCCGAGAACCTCGGCATCGTCGGCGATCACTACATCGAAGCGCTCTTCACCTTCTCGGAGGATTAATTACTCCGAGTAATCGAAACTATGAGTATATTTTTGTCACTGGGTGCGAACAGTGCTTAAAAAAGAGGGACCTGAATTTCAGGTCCCTCTTTTCGCGTACTAGCCATGGTGGGAATCGAACCCACAACCACTGGGTGCGAATCCAGAGCTCTATCCATTGAGCTACATGGCTAGCACGCGAAACGTAGATAAAGCGCATACATTGGAAGTTTGCGTTTGGTGCTTCCTGTGGAGAGAATCGGTCTGTGAAAACAATAAATCGCGCACACTTGAAGAATTTGATTGCAATCGAAGAGGCTCGCTTTCTGGAATTACACCCCAAGTCAGGCAAACTCTTTGAACAGGCGTCGGAAGTTATGCCAGGCGGCGTGCCGATGTCATGGATGGCAAAGTGGCCGGGGAAATATCCGATCTTCGTAGATTCAGCACACGGTGCGCGTTTTACAGATGTTGATGGCCATGAATACGTAGATCTCTGCTTAGGCGACACTGGTTCAATGACCGGGCATTCACCAGCCGCGACAGTTGAAGCGATTACCGAACAAATGAAGCGCGGTATCACTGCGATGCTTCCCACCGAGAACGCCGTTATTGTTTCGCAAGAATTAGCTCGCAGGTTTGGATTGCCCCTATGGCAATTTACGGTGTCAGCAACCGACGCCAATCGACATTCAATTCGATATTCGCGATTGATCACAGGTAAATCGAAAGTAGTGGTTATCGACAAGTGCTATCACGGCAGCGTCGATGAAACTTTTGCAACGCTAGATGGCGCGGGCAATACCGTAAAGCGCGCTGGCAATCTCGGTGCACCAGTTGACTTAGATCAGACAACACGCGTTGTGGAATTCAACGATCTTGCCGCTATGGAAGCCGCACTAGCTAAAGGCGATGTCGCTTGTATTTTGATGGAACCTGCCATGACTAATATCGGCATTGTTCTGCCAGAAGATGGGTACTTGGTGGCGGTTGGAGAACTTGCCAAGAAATATGGCGCAGTGTGGATTATCGATGAGACTCACACGATCTCTGTTGGTGCTGGCGGAATGACCGCCGATTTAGGGCTCAAGCCCGACATTCTGACGATAGGCAAGGCAATTGCCGGCGGAATTCCAACGGGCACATTCGGCATGACCAAAGATGTCGCCGATCGAATCAAGGCAAAGGT
>JBAXAO010000102.1:0-2029 GCA_037142435.1 Actinomycetes bacterium
CCCGTGTTACCGCCGTGAAAGGGCGATGTCCTAGGCCTCTAGACGATGGGGACCGAATGACAGGCGCTAAGGGTATCGGAGTGGCCACTCGCAGCAAAACCAGGGCATTTAAGCCCTGATTAGCGGTCGAAATGGTTAGGAGATATACCAGCGGATATTGACGGAAACCGTCACATCTTGCTGGCCCAAGTCCACCTGGGTGGCGCCGGAGTCAGCTTTTGCCATGGCCATATAGGGGATTGGGTAAGAAGTCGGCGCGCTGGATTCCTCCATGTAGATCACGGAACCGAGTCGGACGCCCAACAATTTGGCGTATGAAACGGCCTTAGCTTTTGCCAATTTAATGGCGTTGGCACGAGCAGCTTCGGTTGCCTTGCTGTTATCTATTACGAAGGGTGCAACACCATTTAATTGGAAGTTATCGCCACCGGCGGCAACCACAGCATCTACAACAGTGCCAGCATTCTTGGCATTTACTACCGTCACATCGAAGCTTTCCGATGCGCGATAGCCAACCAAAACCGAACCTTTATCTTGGGTGTAGTTGTACTCCGGGTAGACCGTGATGGAAGTGGTCTTGATGTACTTGGTTGCAACACCATTGGCGATGAAGGCGGCTCGAGCCGCATTGGCCGAAGTCGAAGCAGCAGTGAGTGCCGCTTTATTGGTAGGCAATACAACAGAGACCGTGGCGTTGATGCGAACAGCGTCTGGGGTTACCTTTACCGTGCCAGATGAGCTAAGGCTGATGTAACGCGTAGGTGAGGTTGCGGCCTGTGCCGAAGAACCCAGGATGAGGGAGGAAGCCAAGGCGGCAACGGCGGCCAAGGCAAAGACGGGTTTACGGTTTAGTTTCATATCTAAACCTTCTCATAGTTCGGCTGAAAAATGAGCAAGAAATAAGTGAGAGAATCCCCTGTATGACGCTGCTCTCCCTATGCACCACTGACACCATCATTGGAGCGGCAAAAGCGTTACTAGATGGGGCTTTGGTCGCATTCCCAACTGAAACTGTTTATGGCTTGGGAGCAAATGCCACCGATCCACAATCGATTGCGCGGATCTACACCGCCAAAGGGCGGCCGGCTGATCACCCTTTAATTGTTCACATTCCTTCACTGGATTTGATGGGTGAATGGGCGATCGACATTCCAGAATATGCGATCACGCTGGCTCGAGATTTCTGGCCCGGACCCATGACACTTATTTTGAAACGAAGTGAATTAGCAAAAGATTTCATCACGGGAGGTCAAGAGAGTGTGGGGCTTCGAGTCCCGGCCCATCCAATCGCGCTCGCACTTTTAAATTCGGTAATTTCATTAGGTGGCAAAGGCATCGCCGCCCCGAGCGCGAATCGTTTTGGTGCGGTCTCGCCTACGAATGCCCAAGCAGTTGCTGATGAAATCGGTGAGTATTTAGAAGATGGCCGCGATTTAATTTTGGATGGCGGGCAATCTTTAGTGGGCGTGGAATCAACGATCATCGATTGCACAGGGCAAGCGCCAAGGATCTTGCGCCCTGGTGCAGTAACTGCCGAAATGATTTCCGAGAGCACGGGCCTGTCAGTTTCACTCGCCGACGATTCGGAAGAGATTCGAGTTTCTGGATCTTTGGAATCGCATTACTCGCCAAAGGCAAAAGTCCTATTGGATGTAATTGCCGAAGCCGGCGATGGCTTGATCGCTCCCGATCAGATTCCGACTCCTGATGGTGTGATTCGATTAGCGGCGCCTTCAACTATTGAAGGTTATGCCCGCGATTTATATGCCGCTTTGCGCGCAGCAGATGAACAGAACTTAGAGATCGTGGTGGTGCTCCAACCCGGGGGCGATGGCTTAGCAGCCGCTATTAGGGATAGGTTGAAGCGGGCGGCACATTAATTTCGTAGCGATTCAGCCCAAATATGAGGCGAATTTGCAACGAGGGTTATCGCGTTACACTTTGCGCTGCTTCCTTGAAGCAAGTTGGGGCCTTTAGCTCAGTCGGTAGAGCAACGGACTTTTAATCCGTGGGTCGTCGGTTCGATCCC
>JBAXAO010000103.1:0-1982 GCA_037142435.1 Actinomycetes bacterium
GTCTCCCACCCTGGCGGAATCTGCCAATACGAAGCCAACATTGCAGTTGCGTACTGTCCAATTCCGAAGAAGACAGCGTGGCCAAGTGCGATGTAGCCGGTATATCCCGAGAAGATATTCCATCCAGTCACTGCCATTAAGAAAATCATGGCAAAGACACCAATGGTTGAAATGGTTGGGTTATTGAAAACCAGTGGGAAGAGAACTAGCACCAAGAAGCCCACAGCGAGTGCTCCAAAACGAATCGCTTTTGGCACCTCGTAGGATGGTGGAGTCGGGCGCTGACTGATCGTCGTATCGGTACTCACTGAGCTCGTACTCCCTTTTTACCAAATAGACCTTGAGGTCTAACCAATAGGACCAACATCAAAATCATGTAGAAAGCCGTTGAACCCCAAACTGGAGACCAGACAACTGCCACCACATCTTGAATCACCAACATGAAGATAGCCGCGACTAGTGCACCACCTACGCTACCGAAACCACCCAGAATTACGATTACCAAGAGCCGAGAAATAATGTCGTATGAACTAGATGCGTTAAACGCATTGGTTGTTCCAAAGATCATTCCGCCGATTGCGGCTAGACCGATTCCAATGCCCAAGGTAATCATTGAAACTCGATCAGTATCGATTCCAACCAAACGTGCGGCAACCGGGTTCTGCATAGAGGCGCGCAGTGAACGTCCGAATTTGGTGCGATATGTAACAAAATATAGACAGCTGAGTAAGAATGCACTCAGTAAGAAGGAGAGGACATAAATCAAGGGAAAATTAAGTTTTCCGATACGCAGCGAATTGTTGATGTACGAAGCATGGATCTGCACAAAACCACTGTTATAACAAATATCCAGGATGCCTTCGATCAAAGTGGCAACTGCAAACATTGTCAGAAGCGACATCACGACTTTATTCGTCTTAATCGGTTTAATTAAGAAAACATAAATGAACATACCCAAAGCGGTCATCAAGGGAGTCGTGAAGATCAACGACACAAATGGGTCTATATGGAAATGTACAGTAAGTGAATAACTGAGATAAGCGCCTAGAACAATGAGGGCGCCGATTGCAAAATTCACAATATCCATTACGCCAAAGACCAGCGTAAGTCCTGCTGCCATCAAGGCGTAAAAGCCGCCGACGAGCACTCCTTCAATAATTGCCTGTAAAACTAACACGCTCGTAAGCCTCCCAATGTCGGTATCTCGTTTATTAGTGAAACGGGGCGGACTTTAGAGCCCGCCCCGTTCCGGCAATTACTACTTACATACCTGGTGTAGTTCCCCAAGCGGGACGTAGCGTCTCGATTGGTGAAACCTTGTCAGGACCGCCTAGAGGCAATACAGGAACATATTGACCCTTCTGCCATTGGAAGACATAAGGAGCAGCGCCAGAGTTTTGGCCATCTGCAGCGAATTGAACTGGGCCTTGAACACTCATGAACTTAGCTCCGGAGTGTAGATACGCCTGCAATTTAACATTGCTGGTTGATCCAACCTTGTTAACTGCTTGAGCGAGAACCTGTCCTGCAGCAAACGCCTCTGGCACGTCGGCATTGATTGAGTTGATATCTCCACCATAGGTCTTGATATACAGAGCAACCATGTCCTTGTTACCAGTGTAATTTGATGTTGGAATCCAAGTATTTGGAACCATGATTCCTTCAGTGTTAGTAATTCCCACGCTCTTGGTGAAGTCAGCGCCCTGGTCGGGACCTGAAGCCATAATGAGCTGCTCTGGGTTGTACTTAGCCTGAATGAAGTTTTGAATCATTGCATAACCATCAGGTGGCATCGTTCCCAAAATTGCGATCTTTGCGCCGGAAGCGGCAACAGCTGATGCGATAGGAGAGAAGTCAGTTGTCTCTGCTGGGTACACCTTGTAAACGGCTTCAGTGAAGCCCTTCTTATCAAGGTATGCCTTAGCAAAGTCCACCATTGGTTGAATAAATGGATCATCCATCGTTGCGTATGCAATTGGCTG
>JBAXAO010000104.1:0-1891 GCA_037142435.1 Actinomycetes bacterium
AGAGCCGGGGGATTTACAGTCCCCTCCCATTGGCCGCTCGGGCAACCCGCCAGGGCTATCTTTTGAAGCAGCCTGCGTAGATTACCCCATTTTAGAGAGAGCAAATAATCGAGTGGATTCGGCCTAAATCAACTGCAAATTACTTCTTTCCACCAGCATTTGAGAAGGCTTGTGCCTCATAGAGTTGTTGGTACAGCCCACCTGCGCGCACTAAATCAGAGTGGCGGCCACTTTCAATCATCTTGCCTTTATCTAAGACCAGAATCAAATCCGCCCGTTGCACAGTCGAAAGTCGATGAGCGACGACAAAGGTGGTTCGATCGCGCATCAGTGTTTCAAGAGCTTGCTGAATTTCGCTCTCGGATTTTGAGTCAAGAGCCGACGTGGCCTCATCCAGAATTAGGATCCGAGGATTTCTAATAAGCGCACGAGCAATTGCCAAACGTTGTCTTTGACCTCCAGAAATTCTAGCGCCGCGCTCCCCGACCAAGGTATCTACGCCTTCCGGTAACTCACTAACGAAATCAAGGGCGTTTGCCGCTTTCAAAGCCGCGATCACTCGCTCGTCGGAGACCGCACCGAGACCGTATGTGATGTTATCTCTCACACTCGCCTCAAATAAAACCGATTCCTGCGGCACTACAGAGATGAATTTTCTAAAAGTTCGTAAATCAAATTGCGAGTAATCATTTCCGTCCACTGAGATAACTCCGGACTGGGGGCGGAGAAAACCAGTAAGCAAATTAATGAGAGTTGATTTTCCTGATCCAGATGGACCGACCAGAGCGATCATCTGACCAGGTTTAGCGTTCACACTGAATTTGCTGATTGCCTTTCTATTGCTATTTGGATACTTGAAAGAGACTCCCGCTAAATCAACGGCGCCGATTACTTCTGGCATCGCCGGTTTGTCGGCATTTTCTTCTACATCTGGGGATTCAAGCACTTCACCAAGAGAACGGATTGAAGCAAAGCCTTTAGCTATTTGGGGCATAAGACTCGAGAGCAAAATAACAGAGCCAATCAGTTGCCCAAAGAAGGCGGTGAGAAGAACGACATCTCCGATCGTGACCCCGAATTTTCCTTTCAGAGCGCAGTAACTTGCCACGGCGAGACAGCAGACGTTGGCCAATTGGAAGGTAACCCACGCGAGGGCGTTGAATTTGGCGTTGAAGACATCGAGCTTAAGACCTGCACGCTTCACATTGCCAAAAGAGGCGTACATGGTCTGCAAGGCGCTCTGTTCTAGACCATGAGCCCGTGTAATCGGCATCAAGGTGGTCATTTCATTGACGCGTGCCGACATCACCTCAATCTCCTCGCGGAATTCTTCATTTCTGGCGCGAAGTCTGAAACGCAGCTTTGCTATAAAGATTGCAATGAGTGGAGCGAGTACTAGAAAGAAAGGGAGGAAAATCGGAACTTTTATGGCGGTGATGACTATTGCACCAACCACGCCGTTGATGGCAGTTGAACCACCGTCCGACAAATTTCGCACCATCTGTTCGATATTTTCTACATCGCGAACAATCTTGGTCTGTAAGACTCCAGCGTTTGATCTTAAGTAGAAACCCATCGTGAGCTGCTGCATTCGCTCAACGAGGGCTGATCGGAGGCGGTTCTCGACCTCGCGAATCGCCTTGCTCTGCAACCTTACGTAGAGCAAATTCATGGGCCAGTTCTGGAGAGTTACTACGGCGAGAATTGCTACGTTTATCAATAATTTCGCGAGACTTTTGTGCGAGGCGATAATGTCAATTGTGTTCGCAGTTAAGAGCGGAATGACCCAGGTCGGCGAGTGCTTGATACTAAAGAAAATGAATGCGAAAAATACCCGAAGTTTTTGCTCTTCAAAGAGATAGAGCAGGGTCCGGATTGGACTCTCTCCCAC
>JBAXAO010000105.1:0-1889 GCA_037142435.1 Actinomycetes bacterium
GCCATGATCTGAAGGACGGTGGACTTACCGGCTCCGTTAGGGCCAACCACGCCGATCTTCGCTCCGGGGTAAAACGAGAGAGTCACATCGTCGAGAATGACCTTGTCGCCATGCGCTTTACGCGCCTTTTTCATCGTATATATGAACTCAGCCATATGCGAAATCTTATCGGGTGGCTACCCCAGACCTAAATTTATGCCTAAAAAACCGTTAACCCACCGCTTTTCGGACGGCGGAAATGGTCAAGGCACAATCTTCAGGGCTGGTGCTCCAATTGCTGACTGAAATACGCAGAATCTTTTTGCCCTGCCAATGCGAACCTGAAATCCACATCGAAGGATCGGCCACAAGGGACGCTTCTACTTCAGCGGTTCGTTCATCGCTTTCCATTGCAAATGAAATTTGGGTGAAAACCACATCGTTAAGAACAGTGCATCCTGGGATCTTGTCGATCTCGGCCGCAAGATGTTTCGCGTTTGAAACTAAGCCATCAACTAGTTCAGCAACGCCTTTACGTCCAAGCGATAGCAAGGCCGCCCATACCGTTACGCCGCGGCCGCGCCGTGAAAGTTCTGCAACTTTTTCGCTAGGCCATAAATGAGCATCGCGGTCGCTAGGTAAATAACTAGCTTCGACACCAAAAGCCCGACGAAGTGCACCCGCATTGTTAACGATGCTGACTCCACAGTCGTAAGGAACATTAAGAGTTTTGTGCGCATCTGTCGCCCAGGAATCCGCAAGCTCAATTCCATCCAACATAGGGCGCAAAGTTGGCGAAGCCAACGCCCATAATCCAAAAGCGCCATCGACATGTACCCAAGCGCCATGTTGGTGAGCCAGCTCAATTGCATCGCGAAAGGGTTCAAAATCTCCTGAATGAATATTGCCGGCTTGTAGCGCCAGAATTGTTGGACCTTCTCCACTTTCCAGTGCGGCTTTCAATGCATCAATTCGAATTCGCCCTTGAGAATCAGCAGCAACTTCTTGCGGAGCGCCTAAACCTAAATATCGAAGTGACGTATCAATTGTTACGTGGCGTTCTTCGTTGACTAATACGCGAACACGCGGTGCACCAGTCAATCCCAGTGTGTTTACATTCCAGCCGACTCGAGCAAGAACTTCACCACGTGCCGCGCTGAGTCCGCCGAAGTTTGCCATCTGTGCCCCAGTAGGGAAACCAACGGTTGCAGTTGAGGGAAGCCCCAATAAATCAAGTAACCATTCGCCGGCAATGTCTTCTAGCGCACAAATTGTGGGAGTTAACGTCGGAGCACCGGAATTTTGATCCCAGGTACTAATTAACCAATCCGCAGCGAGCGGGGCGGGCATAGTGCCACCAATGACCCAACCGAAGAATCGCCCTGCACCCATTCCCATTAGGCCGGGTTCACCTAAAGTGCCGAGGCGTTCAATTACCACGGTCGCATCCACTCCGCGCACAGGAAGTTCATCGCCAAAACTGGCTCGAATTTCATCGACGTTCATCTTTGGGTTAATGGGCCGCGAAGGTAGCGCGTCCAACCACGCCTGCGCATGCTTTGACGCTGCCGCCAAAGGGCTGGAAAAAATCTCGCCGTTGTAAGTCATGTCGAATTCTCCCGATTCGTCGAAGTGAACCTTAGGGCAGATGCTTCTCGCGGTATAGGGATGGGCATTGAGTAGACTTTGGCTGGTTAAACACGCCATGCGCCTGTAGCTCAGTCGGATAGAGCACCCGCCTTCTAAGCGGGTTGTCGTAGGTTCGATTCCTACCAGGCGCGCACCAACTTCCCAAAGTGATATCATCTGCTATCACTTTGGAGGATAAATGGCTGATCTACTTATTCGAGATCTCCCCCCAGAAATCTTGGCCGGCCTCGATGCCTCGGCTGCCCAACTAGGTATTTCAC
>JBAXAO010000106.1:0-1852 GCA_037142435.1 Actinomycetes bacterium
TTTTGCTAGAGAAGCAGATCTCTAAGAAGAAGACGATCAGTTGCGTCAAGGGCAAAACCGTCAAGAAGGTATCTGCATTCGCCCCTAAATGCCCAGCGGGTTACAAGAAGAAGTAAGGCTTTTTTTGCACCACATTGCTTAAGCTTTGCTTATGTGGACTTCTGAAGAGGAACGAACCCTTCGAGAGGACTTAATTCGGAAAGTTATCGCATGCGCAAACGAGACTGATGGAACTCTTTCGCGGGCCGAACTTGGGAAGTTCAACTATGCAGGTCAAGAAGTGCGTGTAATCGACTCACAAGGTGGAATCTGGAATCCAAAAGGGCCGTGGGGTCCAGGCATGGAGTTTGTCGCAACCCTTTCTATAAACACAACAAATTCTGGAAAGTATGAAGATCAAGAAATGTCGGGTGGACTTTGGCGGTATGACTACCAGGCGGGCGGTAGCGCAGGAAAAAACACCAAAATGCGTAAAGTTATGGAGTTTCAGTTTCCGCTGCTTTGGTTCGTTCAGCAAGAAAATGGAAGGTACATTCCGTACAGAGTTTTCATAATAAGCGATTTTCCTGCCGATGGATATTGCTTGATTGCTCCGGATCGCGAACTTGCTTCGGTTGCAAGCTCTGAATCCGAGATTGAACGTAGATATGCTGAACGAATAATGAAACAAAGACTTCACCAACCAGCATTCAGGGCTAAAGTCTTGGCGGCCTACGAAACTAAATGCGCGATATGCCGAATCAACCACGGTAGGTTGCTTGATGCTGCTCACATTATTCCTGACAGTGATCAATCATCCACAACCTCAGTCACCAATGGGCTGAGTTTGTGCAAGATTCACCACGCGGCGTATGACATAAATATTGTTGGCATTGATGCGGAATACAAAATTCATATTCGCTATGACTTAATGGAAGAAGTAGACGGACCAATGTTGGAACATGGTTTTAAAGGAGCCGATAAAACCGAGTTGTGGATACCTAGGAATGTTGCAGCACAACCCAATCCGGAGCTCTTATCCCGAAGATTTTTAGATTTTCAAGATCAATAGATATTTCTCAAAAAATATGGACTTAAAGGAGCGCGTGCGCTTATCAGAATAAGAGAAGTCCCCGTTGACGAAGCGGGGACCCTCCCGTTTATATGCGACTGGTGAGAGTCGAACTCACCACCTGTCTTTCGTCACAAAACTGCTCTATCCGCTGAGCTACAGCCGCACGAGAATAAGTTATTTCGCTTGGCATCAAGACATGCGTTTATGATTTCATATTGGGGATTCAACAGATTTGTGGATGGTGCTATTCTTTATCTGTCTTTCGTCATAAGACTAGAAAAGCCCCTGTGTAAATCCAGAGGGGCTTTTCACGTTTTTAAGGTAAGTATTTTGAAATTACTGCTTTCGTTCTGACATGAGTCTCACTTGCTCTGGATCGTCCATAATCTTTCGAACTTCTTGAGAGCATCTGCAGGACACCGCTATTTTTCGAGCCCACTCGTGGGCGCTGGCATCCGAGTCAACATCAACAATTGCAAAACCACCAATGTGCACATTGCTCTCTTGCAAAGGTCCTTCTCTAACTGAACCGTCTCCGGAGACAACAACCGTCGAGTAGCCCCAAAATCCGCCACCGTGAACCCAAATTCCCTCGTTGATGGCTTCAGCCATGACTGCATGGGCAGCTTCGCCAACTGCGGCAAAATCTTCTTCCGGAAAGGTCATGTCACCGTCGTTAAAAGAGATGAAGTATCGGGTCATGAATTGGTTTCCTTTCGATGAAACTATAAATTATTTTGCCAGGGCTTTAAGCACGCAGAATTCGTTGCCTTCTGGGTCTGCCATTACTACCCATGT
>JBAXAO010000107.1:0-1772 GCA_037142435.1 Actinomycetes bacterium
CATATCAAGGGCTTAAAGGAGTTAGGTGCAGAAGCACACTCTGAACATGGATATGTGATTGCCACGGCCCCAGATGGGCTCCGCGGCGCCAGTATCAGTTTAGATTTCCCCAGCGTTGGCGCCACCGAGAATCTCATGACTGCAGCGGTTCTAGCTAAGGGTATGACCGTTATAGACAATGCCGCTCGCGAACCAGATGTTGTTGATCTCGGAGAATTCCTTATTGCCATGGGTGCAGTAATTTCCGGTTTAGGTTCATCAACTATCACTGTTACCGGCGTCGACACTTTACATCCAGCAACTCACGCGACTTTATGCGATCGAATTGTTGCCGGTACTTGGGCATTCGCCGCGGCTATAACTCAAGGCGACTTAACCATCCACGGGGCTCGAGCCGAACATATGGAAATCCCACTAGATAAATTAGTGAGTGCTGGCGCAGTGGTGACAACTACCACTGATGGAATTCGAGTCCGCATGGATCATCGGCCACATAGCGTGGATGTGGCGACCTTGCCTTATCCTGGTTTCCCCACGGATTTGCAGCCACTCATCATTCTTCTCAATGCGGTGGCCGAAGGCAGATCAATTGTCACGGAAAATGTTTTCGAAGGACGATTCATGTTCGTCAATGAACTTGTCCGCCTAGGCGCTCAGATTCAGGTGGATGGTCATCACGCTGCGATTACTGGAGTTGAACGGCTCTCTGGTGCGCCGGTTGTCGCCACCGATATTCGCGCTGGCGCGGGACTGGTTTTGGCTGGATTAGTCAGCGAGGGAATTACCACCGTGGAAGATGGCTACCACATCGATCGAGGTTATCCAGGCTTTGCCGAGGCACTGCGTTCGCTTGGGGCAGATGTCACTCGAATCTAAGGCCAGAAATTAAGCACTATCGCTACTTGTGATACTTTGCTTGAGCTTAAAATAAACTAGTTGGCGTTTTCTCCAAGGATTGAAACTTGGTTCTTCGCAACCGAAATGAATCCACCATTTACATTGAAATCCAGCTTTTCGCCACCAACAACTTTGATCGAAACAACTCCGTCAACAAGTACACCCAGAAGCGGGGCGTGATCAGGCAAAATCCCCAAATCACCTTCGAGAGTTCTGGCAGAAACCATGGTGGCTTCGCCAGACCACACCCGCTTCTCGGGTGAAACTACTTCAACAGTTAAGTTGTCAGCCATTTTGTTTTACGCCTTTGCCAATTCTGCTGCTCGGCGTTCTACATCTTCCAAGCCACCGCACATAAAGAATGCCTGCTCTGGAACGTGGTCATACTTGCCATCGGCAAGAGCTTCGAAAGCTTCGATGGTTTCTGAAAGTGGCACGAAGGAACCTTCGATACCGGTGAAGACCTTTGCGACGAAGGTGTTCTGGGAAAGGAAGCGCTGGATACGACGCGCGCGACCTACCAAGATCCGGTCATCTTCAGAGAGTTCATCAATACCTAAGATAGCGATGATGTCTTGGAGATCCTTGTATCGCTGAAGAATTTGCTTGACTCGGTTGGCAACTCGGAAGTGATGCTCGCCGATGTAGCGTGGGTCCAAAATACGAGAAGTTGAATCCAGCGGATCTACAGCCGGGTAAATTCCAAGTTCGGAAATTGGACGAGACAAAACTGTTGTTGCATCCAAGTGGGCGAAGGTGGTGTGAGGAGCTGGGTCGGTAATATCGTCAGCAGGAACATAAATTGCCTGCATCGAGGTGATGGAGTGACCACGGGTTGAAGTGATGCGCTCTTGAAGTTGGCCCATTTCATCAGC
>JBAXAO010000108.1:0-1750 GCA_037142435.1 Actinomycetes bacterium
TGCTAATGAGGTAACCCCGAAAGGGGTTCGGAGGTTCAAATCCTCTCGTCTCCGCAAATACTTCTGACTTCTCACCAGCCACCTCTTATTGAGGTCAATGCTGCTCAGATAGCAAAAGTTTAAATCCTATAGGATGAATTTCATGGTGAAGAAAGTGCGAAAAGCAAAAGCTGGCGCGCTTTTTATGTTCGCCCCCTATTTTGCGGCGATGCTTTTCTGTGGATTGATTCCGTTATTTTTCGCCATTCGAGAAGTTGCTAATCCTTCGTGGATAAATGCCAAAGGTAGTTACACAACTATCTATCGGATTTTGGGAGATTTCCGAGTTATTCCGGCGCTCGCACATACTGGATTCTTGCTCGCCATCTTCGTTCCGGCGATGATCATCGTCGTACTGTCGGTTTCCTTGTTGTTGGATGCAACCCCCATGCGCGGCAACACGTTAATGCGCTTGATCTTTTTGCTACCCGGGATAGTTTCAGGAGGAGTTGCGACTCTTATCTGGACGTCTCTACTGGGTCCAAATATTCAATGGAACGGCAGCAATATTCAATGGCTTATTGGCGGAATCTCATTTTCTACCGGCATTGGAAGTTGGATTGTTATCCAATACGGATCTCTTCGGTCGATATCGCATGAAGTTCTAGAGGCTGCGAGAGTAGATGGTTGCAATCGTTTTCAATTGGCGGTACGAATTAAACTCCCAATGATTAGTCGCTACATCGGATACATGACAATTTTATTAGTCGCTGGCGCTATTCAAATATATACCGAACCGACTCTTCTCATATCGACTGGATTCACTACCGACTGGTCACTTAGTCAGGTTGCTTACAGTTACGCGTTTCGCACCGGCGACTTTGCTGGCGGCACCGCGCTCTCCCTAGACATGTTGATACCGAACGTGGTGCTCGGAATTATTTTTGTTGCAAAGACTGATTTCTTAAAGAGAGGGGAACGGCATTGAATCGGATGAGCGAGAAAAAAGCCGCCCTGTATATCAAAATTACGCTCTGGGTACTTACATTCACAGTTACCCTTCCATTTCTTTGGCTTGTAAAAAGTGCTATCTCAGATTTTCTGAATTCCCGTAACCCGATCATTCTGGATTGGGTCACCAATTCGCTCTTTTTCACACTTACTGCACTTGTTTTTACAGTTGTTTCCAGCATCATGGCTGGATTTGTTTTATCAGTTCTTGATTTGCCTTTTCGTAAGACGATGATTGTTGCAACTCTGATTACCATGTTGATTCCGACCACGGCTATGGCTATGCCTCTCTATGTTCTGGTAGATCGAATTCATCTCAACGACACCGTTCTTGGTTTGATAATCGCAAGCTCTTATTACCCTTTCGGCGCTTTTCTGTCTTATCTATATTTCACATCGGCGATGCCCAGCGACTTGGTTGGAATGGGAAGAATTGATGGCTTGGGGGACTGGGGTCTCTTCTTACATCTTGGAATTCCGCTTTCAAAGGCGCTGTGGTCGATTGTTACTTTCTTTTCCTTCATTAACCTTTGGAACAGTTACCAATTGCCAAAAGTGCTACTTAGCGCACCAGAGCATTTAACTTTGCCGGTTGGAATGGAATTGCTCTATGGGAGAGGCACCGCCACCATTGGAGTCTTGATGTTAATTCCAGCAATTGGTCTTTATCTACTCTCTCAACGTTCCATTGAACGCGGCATTTTTAGCGGAGCAGTAACGGGTTAAACTTTTTCTGTAGTCAATCACACAAGAAACCCTC
>JBAXAO010000109.1:0-1722 GCA_037142435.1 Actinomycetes bacterium
GGTCATCACTCGGAGCGCTTGATTTCATCAGGTCCACGCCAAGAGCTACCAACGCCGCCCAAATCACTAAGAATCCGATCCACCGTCCCACAGACATGGACTCGTGCTTTACCCAAACTCCCAGAACGAAGTTGATTGTTGGCGTAATAAATTGCAGCAAACCAATAATGCTAAAAGGCAGGCGCACCGTCGCGCCATTAAAGAGCAATAATGGAATTGCAGTCACTGCGCCAGCTCCGACCAACAAAATTGATATTAGCCAGCCATGAGCAAATTGCCCCTTGCCCGAACCGCTGAGCCAGAAGAGATAGATGCTGTAAGGAACGAGTGAAATCAGTGTTTCAATCATCAAGCTTTCAAGAGAGCCCATTCCCAGCTTCTTTTTAACAAAACCATAACTGCCCCAGGAAATCGCAATTGTTAACGAAATCCACGGTGGACGCCCATAATCGATGGTCAGAACTAATACGCCAATAAATGCGACAATGACTGAGATCCATTGCAGCTTGCGCAACTTCTCATGCAGAAAAATGGTGCCGTATGCGATCATTACCAAAGGGTTGATGTAATAACCAAGAGATGCATCGACGATATGTTGGTGATTCACGGCCCATATATAAGTAAGCCAATTGATCGAAACCAACGATGTGGCAAATGCCAATGTCCAAAATAACTTTGGTACCTTCAAGACCGAAAAGGCAGACCGAAGCTTTCGAGTAAGACCTAGTGCAATAAGGCAGAAGAAGAAGGTCCAAACGGCCCGGTGAGAGACGATCTCTAAAGAATTAGCTTTATCCAATAGGGGCCAATACAACGGGAAGAGTCCCCAGAGGACATAAGCGCTGACCCCAAAAACCAGTCCTAGCCGGTATTTACTCAATTGCTAGGGCTATCTGTAGTTGGTGAATTGGACTGCAAACTCCCAAGGATGGTTCTTCACAAGTGCAATTGCATCTTGTAAATCGTCGCGGCTCTTGCTGGTGACGCGCAACGTTTCACCCATAATCTGACTCTTAAGGGTCTTAGGACCTTCATCGCGCAACAACTTGGCGATCTTCTTGGCATTCTCAGTAGAGATACCCTCTTTGAATTCGCAAGAAACTTTGTAAATCTTGCCACTGAGCTGTGGCTCTGATGCCTCAAGATGCTTGAGCGAAACGGTTCGCTTGATCAATTTGTCGCGAAATACCTCAAGAGCTGCTTTCGCTCGATCCTCGGTGTCGGCTTCGATCAGGAACTTATCGCCAGACTTTTCGATCTTGGTGCCGGTATTTTTGAAGTCAAAGCGAGTACCGATTTCACGGTCAGTCTGGTTGAAGGCGTTATCGACCTCCATATGATCGACCTCGGAGACGATGTCAAAACTGGAATCTGAAGCCATGAGCCCTCCACAGAATCTATTCAATGCTAATTGGCTAACTATTCACTCAGGATACACGCCATTTATACGAATGCTGAATTCAATAGTGGCATGGAAAAACTGGATAGAAAGCACTTTTCGGCTCAACTAATTCGAGATATGTGCGCCTGTTCGGAATGTCGTCATCAAGGCAACGGTCAAAGGCTTCGATCGGTGCTTGATCTTTCCAAAAATGTGGAAATCGAATCGGTGACCTTGATTGATGGGCTGGTCCACTATTATATGAGTGATCAACACACAGTAATTATCACGCCTGCCGATGTAGAGCGATTGTTGTATCACAACCAGTTTATTGATCCGCG
>JBAXAO010000110.1:0-1667 GCA_037142435.1 Actinomycetes bacterium
CAGCCAATAGATTTATAACGACTGCCCACAGCACCTGAAGTGCCCGAAATAAGTTCAATGGTATATGGCTTCGGTGACCACAATGAATGCTTTGTTAAATCAGAAACAAGCGGCCAAACTTTTTCAACCGGTGCATTAATTACTTGCGAAATCAATAATTGCGCCATAACTCCTCCAGAAGTAGAAGTTAAGGCTAGAACTGCAGGCGTGAAGATTCTCCACATTTCCCGAGCAATCTCATCAAGATTGGGTCTCAGTCACTCATTTCGAGCGTACTTTAGCGGAAAAGCGGTCGGTTACTTACTTTCCAACTTTTGCGATATCAAGCAGTTCCGAGTTGATTGCAGTATCTGTTGGGCAACTCGCATTGAGTTCGGCAATCTCGGCAGCAGTGAGTTCGATCTTCGTTCCCTCGAGCGAATCCAAAATTGAACTAGCTTTTGATGCCCCAGGAATTGGAATCGATGTTGGAAATTGAGCCAAATGCCAAGCAATAGTCAGAGCGAATGGCGAGACGTTCTTATTGTCTGCCATTGATTTGAAGGCGCCGATCTCACCGCTCCCAAGTCGCTTGAAGTTTCGACCGCCACCAAGCGGTGACCAAGGAAGAAATGCAATCCCATGTTCAGTGCAGATATCAATGACTTCACCCCAATGACGATAGTTTGGGCTGTATTCATTCTGAACAGAGATGATTCCACCTTCGGCAGGAGTTCCGCCTGCTTTAACCGCGTGACGCAACATCTCGGCACTCACATTACTCAAACCAATTTCAGCGACGTAGCCATGCTCTTTCAAGGACATCAGATTATCGAATTGATCCTCGTAGGAGATTGATGGATCAGTTCGGTGATGTTGCCACAACGGGATTTTGGCAAGCCCCATCTTGTAGGCGGATGCTTCAACCGCGCGGAAGAGGTAATGCTTCGAGGCATTTCTTCCAGATATGCCAAACATCGTGCCATCTTTTTCTCGTGTGATCCCAGCCTTTGTTGTGAGCACAACCTTCGCCTTTTGTTCAGCGGTTCCCGTCCAACTGTGGAAAGCCCGACCAACTAAAACTTCGTTATGACCCATGGTGTTCCAAGAGGGGGCATAAATATCAGCGGTATCAATCAAGGTAATACCGGCATCTAGTGCAGCGTGAATAACTGCAATTGCCCGATCTGGTTCGTTGACAAGGTTCGGGTCTCGATCATGGGGAAACGAGAGCGGCATGCACCCCATACCGATTGCCGAAACTGTGAAAGGGCCGAGTTTGCGCTGCTTGATCATAAGTAAAGCCTATCCGCTGAGTTCAGTAGTAATTTCCTATACTGAACACTGGTTTAGCGGATAAAATCGAGTTACTCGGGGAAAGGTGAAAATGAGAATCTATTTTGGCCTGCTGCTTTCTTTCACCATACTGATGACTCCAAATCTCAGCGCCAGCGCTGCAACAGTAAAACCAAAGATCCAACTAATCGAAGTCATTAACGATGGCATCGGAACGACGAAGTCCTGGACGTTAAATTGCCAACCTAATGGCGGATCTCATCCGAATCGGAACGCAGCTTGTTTACAGTTATTGAAATTGGGAATTAAGGCCTTATCTCCAACCCCAGCGGGCTACGCCTGCAGCCAAATCTATGGAGGACCAGAGAAAGCGACACTTTCCGGAACCTGGT
>JBAXAO010000111.1:0-1627 GCA_037142435.1 Actinomycetes bacterium
AGTGGAAGCACCAGACCAAGAATCAATTGGAGCTTGTGAAACCGTGACAACGGCAGATCCAGCTCCAACAACCTTCACAATATTTCCAGTTATGGTGACTACTGCTGGGTCGGAACTGACATAAGTTATCGCACCAGTTGAAAGTGAAGTTGGGATCGGCAGGCTGAAATCGGAATCCCCAACTACTTTTTGCAGGTCGGGCAAAGTAGAAAGAACTGGCGTTCCCTTGATCGTCAAAACCATTTGGATCGGACCGTATGCCCCGTAGTTTCCGGCCGCTGCTTGGTTCGCAGTGATCGTGACCTTGCCAGGTTTCAAATAGGTAATAGTTGAACCAACGATGGAAGCGATGGTCGGATCAGAAGAGGTAAAGGTCCAAGCACCATTGGAACTTGAGGTTGGCGCCGCGATTGTTCCGGTGAATGGCGTGCTTGTTGGCATCGATATTTCTCGATCGGCAAAGGTACCGATGGTTGGGATTGCCGCTGTAATCGTCACCGTCATTGAAGTTTTGATCGAACCATAGACCGCCGTTGGTGCTTGACGCGCGGTAATAACCGCGGTCCCGAGTCCGGTTGGCGTCAAAAGATTTCCACTCATCGATGCAACCGCTGGATTAGAAGAGGTAAATGTCCAGCCCCCAGTAGAGGTTGAAGTGGGAGCCATCAAACCAACGCTTGAAACGCTATCTCGTGTTAAAGAGAGATTTCCGAAAGTTCCAATAGTTTGAATTGGAGCCACAATTGTTAACTTCATAGAAGCCGTTGCACCAGACCAGTTGGTGCTTGCAGCTTGGACCGCCGAGAGCGTTACCGATCCAGCATCCACAAAAGTTGCCACATTTCCGGTGACTGTTGCAATCGTTGGGTCGGATGAGATGTAAGACCATGTTCCGCTGGAATTCGAAGTAGGCGGAATGATGGTGAAGGTCTTGGAGCCATATTGAACTGATTGTGCTGGGAAAGCGCCAAGAGTTGTGACGCCTTGACCTACATAAAGTTGAGTGGAGCGAACGGTCTGGGTGTAAACACCACTGGCAGCTTGAGTGGCCGTAACCTGAGTAGCGCCGACGCCGATCAAGGTGGCGACATTGCCCGAAACGGTCGCAATGGTTGAATCGGCAATCGTGAAACTCCACGCGCCCGGCGAATTAGACGGCGGCGGCGTCAAAACAAAGAGTTTGTGATCCAATGTGGTGGACATCGAGGAGAAAACTCCGACAATGGTTGTAACTGCGCTAACAGAAGGAGCGGCAACAACGGTAAGAACAAGGGCAAGAGCCGCAACTAATTTAGATTTCACCCTTTAATTATGGCCGTCCCAGCACTTAGAACTGGGGATAGAACCACCTAAGCCAATGAGAATTACCTTACTGCCTAGCTTTAGTTGCTAGGCAGCCATGCTGATAAATCGTTCTGGCAGTGGCAACGATCAGATTCTGCAACTCCCGCAAGCGCCATTTCAATGTGCTCGCCACAACCTGACCAGGTGGCTTTCCCACATTTACTGCAAGTAGCTCTGCTACACATATTTGACTCGCCTTCCTGTTATTTATTCTTCGAGAACAATTTGGAAAAGAAACTTGGCTCTTTTGGATCATTGGCATGACCTTGGCAGCGTTGTGACT
>JBAXAO010000112.1:0-1626 GCA_037142435.1 Actinomycetes bacterium
GCGAAATATGAGGGATTCCTCGCGGAAGGTAATAATTCCAGCGTTTTCCATTGCACCGGCATTGAAATCGAGCACCGCCGCTTGATCGTATTTATCGAATGGATACGCCAGGCCAAATACCTTTTCAAAGTATGCGAAGCCATTTTTAGTAATCTCAAAAATCTCTTTCGGGTCCAGGCTTTCAGCCAAAGATTTGCGGCAGTAGATGCCAAGGGGAACTGTCTTCTCACCGACATATTCATCGTGCACATGGGAGTAAGGACCTGCTACCAAGGTGGCGAGGTAGGTCGGGATCCGAGGAGTTGTCGTGAACTCCCAGAACTTTGAATCCCCATCGGGACGAACTGATTTCACGGGATTATTGGAGATTGCTTCCCAATGCTGCGGAGCTAAGACCGAGAGTGTAAAAGTCGCCTTGAGATCGGGTTGATCGAAGCAGGGAAACATATTGCGAATATGTGCGGTCTCGCCTTGGGAATAAAGGTAGGTCTCGTTATCAACGGGGTCGATAGACTTTTGTAAACCTTCGCCAGTCTTTGAATACGGCACTTCAACTTCAATGATCAGTTCATTCTCGGATGCAAGGTTTTCTAAAAATATGGTCTGGCCGTCATACCCGTTGGTGTTGACGGGGGCGCCATTGAGCGTTGCAGAAATAACACGAATCGCGACCACATCGATGAAGCTCTGTTTTTCCAGATTATTGCAGCTGAATTTCACGGTGCTGCGAGCAAAGAAGGTTTCGCCACTTCCGCTTACATCTAGAAATACTTCGTAGCTATCTACGACTAGGTGACTTGAACGCTCAAAGGCTTCGGATCGTGAAATATTGATTCCAGGCATGTGCTTCTCTCAGACTCAGTGTGGCTAGGCTTACGCTCTTATTTGTGGATATATTCCCTAGGAAGCAGGTTACAAGATGATTGAGCGTCCCGATAATCGGAGCTACCGGTTACGCGGGGATCGCCAGACTCTGGCTCAGGAGAATGCTTATAAGCGATCTTGGAGCACCTTTGGAATTGAGTTAGCGGGCATTGTTAATCCTGCGGAATTGTTCCCAGATACTTCTACACAAATTATGGAGATTGGGACCGGGATGGGCGAGGGGACTGCTCTCATCGCCGTCGCTTTTCCCGAGACTGGATTTATCGGAGTCGAAGTGCACAAGCCTGGGGTGGGCGCGCTCCTGGGATACATAGAGCGCTTCGAACTAAAGAACTTGATGTTGATGGAAGAAGATGTTCAAATTATTTTGCAGAACCATTTCGCAGATCAAGCGTTTAGCGCCTTCCATCTCTTTTTCCCAGACCCGTGGCCCAAGCGCCGCCACCACAAGCGCCGCATAGTTCAACCCGAGTTCTTGCAACTGATTCACGACAAACTAAAACCCGGAGGCTATATTCATATTGCCACCGATTGGGTTCCGTACGCGCAGTGGATTGAAGCGGTCTTTGCCGCAAGTCCACTCTTTACAGGTGGCAAAATCGATCGTCCCGAGTGGCGCCCATTAACAAAGTTTGAAGGTCAGGGCATCCGCAAAGGACATGTTGTAACCGACCTCAAATACTTTAAAAAAGACTAGATAGCGCCATCTTCTTCGAATTTAGAGATCAAGGCGATGCGGCG
>JBAXAO010000113.1:0-1622 GCA_037142435.1 Actinomycetes bacterium
ATATGATGAATACCACGATGCTAAAAGTGCGAAAAGTCAAAGCCGGAGCGCTTTTTATGTTCGCCCCCTATTTTGCGGCGATGCTTTTTTGTGGCCTAATTCCGCTAGTCGTGGCCATTCGCGAGGTTGCTAATCCATCTTGGATAAATACCAAAGGCAGCTACACAACCATCTACCGCATCTTGGGAGATTTTCGAGTAATCCCAGCGCTAGCGCATACCGCATTTCTGCTCTCGATCTTTGTACCAGCCATGATCATCGTCGTGCTTTCGGTTTCCCTTTTGCTTGATGCCACGCCAATGCGTGGAAATACTTTTATGCGGCTTATCTTTTTGCTACCCGGAATTGTTTCAGGTGGAATTGCAACTCTCATTTGGACTTCGCTCTTAGGTCCAAATATCCAATGGAATGGCAGCAACATTAGGTGGCTCATTGGTGGAATTTCATTTTCTACCGGCATTGGAAGTTGGATCGTCATTCAATACGGATCCCTTCGGTCGATATCGCATGAAGTTCTGGAAGCTGCAAGGGTAGATGGCTGTAATCGTCTTCAATTGGCAATTCGAATAAAGCTTCCCATGATTAGTCGCTACATCGGCTACATGACAATCTTGTTAGTCGCTGGCGCTATTCAAATATATACCGAACCGACACTTCTCATGTATACCGGGTTTACTACCGACTGGTCTCTAAGCCAGGTTGCATACAGCTACGCATTTCGCACCGGCGATTTTGCGGGAGGTACCGCACTCTCTCTCGACATGTTGATACCAAATATCGTGCTTGGAATTATCTTTGTCTGGAAAACCGATTTCTTGAAGAGAGGGGAACGTCATTGACTCATCCATCTGAATCCAAGAACGCTCTTCTTATCAAAATTACCCTTTGGGTTCTTACTTTTACTGTGACGCTTCCTTTTCTCTGGCTCTTAAAGAGTGCCATCTTCGATTTTCTCAATTCTAAAGATGGTTTGATTCTGGCCTGGGTAAAGAATTCGCTGTTTTTCACTTCGGCAGCGCTTGTTTTTACCGTAGTTTCCAGCATCATGGGCGGCTTTGTCTTGGCAATTCTCGACATTCCGTTTCGCAAAACGATGATTGTGCTGACTTTAATTACCATGCTCATTCCGACCACGGCGATGGCAATGCCGCTTTACGTATTAGTTGATCGAATTCACCTTAATGACACGATTCTTGGCCTGATTGTCGCCAGTTCTTACTACCCCTTCGGCGCCTTTCTTTCCTATCTCTACTTCACTTCGGCGATGCCGAGCGATCTCGTGGGAATGGGCAGAATCGATGGTTTGGGCGATTGGGGACTTTTCTATCATCTAGGAATTCCGCTCTCCAAAGCCCTGTGGTCGATCGTTACTTTCTTCTCATTTATTAATCTTTGGAACAGTTATCAATTGCCGAAGGTATTGCTCAATGCTCCCGAACATTCGACCTTACCGCTTGGCCTGGAATTGTTATACGGCAAAGGAACGGCCACCATTGGGTTGCTGATGTTGATCCCTGCCATAGGTCTTTATTTACTCTCTCAACGTTCCATCGAGCGAGGAATATTCAGCGGAGCAGTAACGGGTTAAACTTTTTCTGTAGTCAATCACACAAGAAACCCTC
>JBAXAO010000114.1:0-1621 GCA_037142435.1 Actinomycetes bacterium
AGATAACACCCTTGTTACCGTGGCGACCAGCGAGCTTGTCACCATCTTGAATCTTTCGCTTTTGCGCAACGTAGACGCGAACCACCTGGTTTACACCAGCTGAGAGTTCGTAATCTTCGCTGTCAGCGATAGAAACAGCGATGACCTTGCCGGACTCGCCGTGTGGAACCTTGAGTGAGGTATCGCGAACTTCGCGAGCCTTCTCACCGAAGATGGCACGGAGCAAACGCTCTTCTGGTGTGAGTTCGGTTTCGCCCTTAGGAGTCACCTTTCCGACCAAAATATCGCCCGGGACTACATCGGCACCAACGCGGATGATTCCGCGATCGTCGAGATCTGCCAAAACTTCTTCGCTGACATTTGGAATGTCGCGAGTGATTTCCTCAGGTCCGAGCTTGGTGTCGCGAGCATCAACTTCATACTCTTCAATGTGAATGGAGGTGAGCACATCATCTTGAACAAGACGCTGTGACAAGATGATCGCATCCTCGTAGTTGTGGCCTTCCCATGACATAAATGCCACGAGCAAGTTCTTGCCAAGCGCCATTTCACCCTTATCGGTGGATGGACCATCAGCAATTACTTGACCAACTTCAACACGATCGCCTTGGTTAACGACAACCTTCTGGTTGCGGCTAGTGCCTTGGTTAGAACGTGTGAACTTCTCGAGGAAGTAAGTCTCGGTGGTCGCGTCATCATTCATGACAGTGACTTCGTCAGCAGAAACAGATGTAACAACACCAGGCTTCTTGCCAAGTACTACGTCACCGGCATCGACTGCTGCGCGGAATTCCATACCGGTACCGACGAATGGTGCTTCGGCACGGAGTAGAGGTACTGCCTGACGCATCATGTTAGAACCCATGAGCGCACGGTTAGCATCATCGTGCTCGAGGAACGGAATCATTGCGGTTGCAACAGAAACCATCTGGCGAGGTGATACATCCATGAAATCAACTTCGTCAGCAAGAATGTATTCAACTTCTCCGCCACGACGACGAACCAGGACACGCTCTTCTGCGAAGTGATTATCGGAAGTCAACGGTGCGTTTGCTTGGGCAATAACGTGCTCGTCTTCTTCATCTGCAGTTAGGTAATCGATTTGATCGGTGACCTTGCCCTTGGAAACCTTGCGGTAAGGGGTCTCGATAAATCCAAATGGAGTGACGCGGGCATAAGTTGCTAGCGATCCAATAAGTCCAATGTTTGGACCTTCAGGAGTTTCGATCGGACACATACGGCCGTAGTGCGAAGGGTGAACGTCGCGAACTTCAAAGCCTGCGCGCTCACGAGAGAGACCACCAGGTCCAAGCGCTGAAAGACGACGCTTGTGGGTCATGCCCGAAAGTGGGTTGGTCTGATCCATGAACTGAGAGAGCTGGGAAGTTCCGAAGAACTCCTTGATGGAAGCTACGACAGGACGGATGTTGATCAAGGTCTGAGGAGTAATTGCCTCAACATCTTGAGTAGTCATACGTTCGCGAACAACGCGCTCCATACGGGATAACCCGGTACGAACCTGGTTCTGAATCAATTCGCCGACGGTACGAAGGCGACGATTTCCGAAGTGGTCGATGTCATCGGTCTCAACACGTACTTGCTTGCCGTATTCCATAAGTGC
>JBAXAO010000115.1:0-1579 GCA_037142435.1 Actinomycetes bacterium
AACTTGAACCACCCGCAGGAACTTGAACCACCCGCAGGAACTTGAACCACCCGCAGGAACTTGAACCACCCGCACGAGCCGCCCTTACCAAAAGAGGAAAAGATGCCAGCCGTAACCGTTGCCGATATCACCGTCCTGCCCCGCGTCATCGCCGAGCCAAGTGCACGCGCCCGACGCATCAAGAGCATCACCACGGCGCCCCAAGGTTATGAAGGCGAAGGCTTCCCAGTTCGTCGTGCATTCGCAGGCGTCGACCTCACCGACCTCGATCCCTTCATCCACCTAGATCAAATGGGCGAAGTTGAATACGCACCGGGCGAACCCAAGGGCACCCCATGGCACCCGCATCGCGGTTTTGAGACCGTGACTTACATTATTGATGGCATCTTTGATCACAAGGACAATCACGGCGGCGGCGGAACTATCACCAATGGCGACACGCAGTGGATGACCGCAGGCGCCGGAATTCTTCACATTGAAACTCCACCCGAACATCTCGTTATGAGCGGTGGTCTCTTCCACGGTTTCCAACTGTGGGTCAATCTTCCCGCCGCCAAGAAATGGTCACCTCCCGCGTATCAAGACCTGCGCGCAAAAGATGTGGCGCTACTTTCATCTCACGATGGCGGCGCACTTATCCGCGTGATCGCTGGCGACGTTGCTGGACATCAGGGTCCGGGTTCAACACAAACTCCGATCACCTTGGTTCACGCCACCATTCAGCCCGGCGCAGAATTACGTTTGCCATGGAAGAAGGATTACAACGCCCTTGTCTACACCTTGGCCGGTCACGGCACCGTTGGTGAAAATCAACAACCTGTCCGAATGGGAAATCTTGCAGTTATGACCGATGGCGATGTTTTAGTTATTCGCGCTGATATCACTCAAGAATCCAGATCACCCGAGATGGATATTCTCATTCTGGGGGGAGCCCCCATCAAAGAGAGCGTTGCCTGGATGGGACCATTTGTCATGAACACTAAAGCCGAAGTCCTACAAGCTTTCGAGGACTTCCAGAAGGGCCGTCTAGGAACTATTCCGATCGAAAAGAAAACCGAAGACGCGAATGCGATTTTGAACGTTCACGGTGCTCCGACTACGGTTGTCGAAGGCGATTCTTCGGAAAATTAAATTTCCGAACGATCTCAACAAAAAGGAAAAATTAATTTCCGCAGACTTTCAGATCTTCTCTACGTTCACCACAAACTCAATAGTTCTGAACCATCCGAAGCGATTCAACCGCAGAACATGAACAGCATTGAAGGAGCACCATGACAACACATCTCTTTTCACCCCTCAAGATTCGCGGCGTCGAATTTGCAAACCGCGTTTGGGTGAGTCCGATGTGCCAATATTCAGCTGTCGACGGCGTTCCTGGCGCTTGGCACCAAGTTCACTTGGGATCATTCGCAACCGGTGGAAGTGGTTTGATCATCGCCGAAGCAACTGGTGTCGTTCCAGAAGGGCGTATCTCGATCGCTTGCCCAGGTCTTTATAACGACACTCAAGTCGCCGCTTGGAAAGTAATTACCGATTTCGCACATGAAATGGGCACCAAGATCGGAATTCAATTAGCCCA
>JBAXAO010000116.1:0-1568 GCA_037142435.1 Actinomycetes bacterium
GAAGTCTCGGTAGTTGATCCGCGAATGGCTGAAGTTGATTCGCTGCGGCAAGCCGATCACACCTACCTTGCGCTTCCGCACGTGCGTCCAAGCCAAGAAGAAGATCCAGCCTGGATACAACTTTGGGAAAAAGTGAGCCGCCTTGCGCATGTGGCCATTGCTTCGGAGGTTTCTTGGTCCGAGCAGGAGGCGGTCAGGACCATCGCGGCTTCACTTCCAGATGGCAGCGCCCTTTTTGTTGGCTCCTCTCGCCCCATTCGAGACATTGAAGCTTTCGCCGAACCACGTTCGGGAATTTCGGTCTTTGCCAACCGAGGTCTTGCTGGCATTGATGGTAATACTTCGACAGCGTTGGGAATAGCCACCAGATATGAACGCGCCTACGCGGTCATGGGTGATTTAACATTTTTGCACGACATTTCTGCCCTTGTAAATCTTCCAAAAGTTAATCTCACCATTTTTGTTTTGGATAATAACGGCGGCGGAATATTTTCAACGCTCCCACATGCGGGCACCCATGGATTTGAAACTATTTTTGGTACGTCTCACAACAATGATCTTGCGCGAATTGTTCGTGGATTTGGTCTTCCTGCCGACAGAGTAAAAACTTCCTCTGACATTAAATCGATCATTGCTCATCAATCACCTGGCGTGGATATCGTCGTGGTTGAAGTTCCGGATCGGGAGACGAATGCAGCAAAGCTAAAAGAAATAACTCAGATTGTTTCTAGCGCTGTCCGCATCGGCAATAATTTAGATTGACTTTCTGCTAATTCTTCTTCAGGGATAGATCCAGCAACAATCCCACATCCGGCAAAGAGGCGAATACTTTTATGGTCAGCGGCCATCTCGCCACAACGCAACGCGATTCCCATCTCGCCATCACCGCGTGCATCTATCCAGCCCACGGGTCCGGCATAACGAGAACGATTCATTCCCTCGATTTCAATGATGAGCGCCTCGGCAGTTTTGGTTGGTGTGCCGCAGACCGCAGCTGAGGGATGAAGTTTTTCCATCACGGTGAAAATGTCGACCGGCGCTGCAGATTCATTTACTACGCCAGTAACGTCAGTTGCTAAGTGCATGACGTTGGCAAGGTGCAAGACAAAAGGTGAATCAGGAACGTTTATTGAAGAACAGAAAGGAGATAGCACATCAGCGACAGAGCGCACTGCGTACTCGTGCTCTTCAAGATCCTTGGAAGATTTCGCCAGAGATGCAGCGAGAGCGAAGTCTTTTTGCTCGTCATTGGTCTTTCGAATGGTTCCGGCAAGGACTCGGGAAGTGACCATGGACTTACTGAGCCGCACTAATAATTCGGGGGTGGCGCCTAATAGGTCTGCGACTAAGAAGACCCAAGTTGATGGATATTGACTCTCAAGTTTCTGGATCAGCGCGCGTCGAGAAAGCTCTGTCGAACTTGTGGCATTGATATCTCGTGCCAAGACCACTTTGTCGAGGTCGCCATTTTTGATCCGACTAACGGCATCGGCTACTCGAGATTTCCAATCCTCGTTCGTGATTGATCCTTCATGCCACTCGATCGTCCCGGTGGATTTTTCTGCAAG
>JBAXAO010000117.1:0-1558 GCA_037142435.1 Actinomycetes bacterium
CCAGGATCCAAACAACCCATGAGTCGGCATAACCGGCCATTCCAAATCCAATCAGGATTACTCCCAGGTACATGGGATGGCGCACGCGCCGATAAATTCCGGTTTCAATGAGTGGAGAATTATCCTTTGGAATCGGCGAGATTCGAAGTGATGGCTGAAGCGAAATTCCCGCACTGGCAATAATTACCAGCCCAATGAGTACAGCGCCAATCTCCACACCTAGATAGGTATGACTCGGAGCATGCAAATTCCAAAGAGCCAATATTCCAATTAAGGCGAGCATCAAGAATTGAATCGCCACCATCGTTTTTGCAATCAGAACTCTCTTTTGAGGCGAAACTCTCTCAATATTCACGAGATATCCCACCAGATGGTTGCTAGTTTCCTTGCTTGACCCACTGGTTCTGAACTCAGGAAGTCTAAGACTTCGCTCTCACGATCGGCGGGAAGACAGAGCCGAATCCTGGAGTAATGAGCAAGTTGAGCTACATCAGATTCCTGGCGTATCGATCCATCCCAAAGTTCTAGGTGTGCATCGAACTCCAGCTCCGACAATACCTGCATGAGATCATATGGCGTTGGGTCGATCGGACGATCCAGATTCCAAAAGTGTTTCCAAAGCGCAGATGCGTTGGCTAACGGGTGGTGCTGTGGCATCTCCACAATAACTCGCTTGGTGGCGTGCGCATTAAGAGCCAATAAAAAGTCTTCTATCTGAGGCACGTTATAAACAACATGATGCGAAGTAACCACATCGGCGCTGGAGATTTGATCGGCAACAGCTGGCCAAAATCCTTCAAATACCTCAGAGCTAACGCCTCGCTCCCGAGCATTTTCGTTAAACATTGCCAGCATCTCTAATTGATGATCCACTCCCACAACATGCGCGGCTGGTGGGGTCACCGCAAATGCCGCAACGCCTCCCCCGCAGCCCACATCCAAGACCGTGCCGCCAACCGGCATAGCTTCCCGAGCACGCTGGTGCGAAATAGAATCAGCAATGTTCTGCGGAATCTGGAATAGGGCAGGCGGATGAATCCAAGGATTTTCCGGAGCCTGATCCAAAATTGATTGTGGGATAGCCCATTGCGCCAACGCTGCACGCCAACGATTACCAGCTTCAGTCTGCACGTGCTTGACTTTGTTCCTTGGCAATCTCGGCCTTGATCGATTCCATTTCAAGGTTCTTCACATTTTGAATCAACTCTTCAAAACTTGCCGCCGGAAGTGCACCGGGTTGGCGGAAAACCAAGATGCCATCCTTAAAGGCCATGAGTGTTGGAATTGACGTGATATTTGCCGCCGCCGCGATCTCTGATTCGGCATCGGTATCGACCTTTGCAAATGTGATTTCAGGGTAGGTCTCAGATGCCTTCTCAAAAACCGGGGCGAAAGATCTACATGGACCACACCAGGCAGCCCAGAAATCGACGAAGGTGATTCCACCCTTGAGTACGAAGCTCTCGAATTCCGAGCTAGTGACGTTTACGGTTGCCATGACGGTTACTGACCTGGGACCCAGGCAGAAAGATCGGCATCACAATGACAACGTTGCTCA
>JBAXAO010000118.1:0-1514 GCA_037142435.1 Actinomycetes bacterium
AACGCCAACGCCCACGCCAACGCCCACGCCAACGCCAACGCCCACGCCAACGCCAACGCCAACGCCTACCCCAACGCCTACCCCAACCCCAACTCCAACGCCTGCCCCAGCACCAGCTCCGGCGCCTGCTCCTGCGCCAGCACCTGTACCGACTCCATCTCCAACCCCTACTCCTACGCCAACTCCTACCCCTTCCGTAACAGCAAGCCAGACTCCAACCGCGCCACCTTCTCCTGATCCTTCGCCAACCGAAAAGACTGTTTCGTTATCTGTTCCAACCCCTTCGCCTTCAGTGAGCACACCTCCAGCTCCAGTGGTTGTCCCACCATTGGAGCCGGTGGTTATACCCGGTGATCAGGTTTCGGTTATTGAATTACCGAAGCCTGTCGCCAGTGCAACAGTAAAAATCGTCTCCGTCGGCACTGGCTTGTCTGATGCGAATTTGCAGAACAACAGTGTCAGCTACAACCCTGTTACTAGCTTTAGCGGTAAAACCAATGTTGTAGTTGAAACCACAGTTAATGGTGTAACTACACAGCAGCAAGTTCAGGTACTTGTTCTTCCCGTGGCTCCAAAGGTAAGTGAGTCCCAGCCGATTAAATTCACCACCTCAACTATTCAATGGGATCAATCACCGAATGCCGTGAAGTATCAAGTTTGGGTACGCGGAGAACTTGCCTGCACAACGACAACGACAAGTTGCCAAGTTCCATTAACCGTTGGACCACAAACGCCGGTAACAGTTACGGTTCTTGGTAACGATGACACGAAGACTCAAGTCACCCCTGTTTATTCCATTAAGAAGCCGCTGCCTGCGTTAGTAGTTAATTTTGATACAGCAAAATATGACCTCAGTGCTGCAGCCAAGAAACATCTTCAAGAAGTTGCTGCCGTCATCAAACAAGAAGGTTTCACCCGACTTGTTATCACGGGTCACACCGACAGCCGTGGCGGAATCGACAACAGCAAGCTTTCGCTTAATCGCGCTCAGGCAACAGTTGATTACTTGAAGAAGCTTTTGCCAAAGATGAATATCAAAGTTGGCGCATATGCAGACGCAAAACCGGTTGCATCCAATGCGACAGCTTCCGGTGAAGCCGCGAACCGTCGCGCAGAGATTTCAGTCTGGTAAGAATTAACTAATTACTTGTGAAATCCCAGCAACACAAATGCAGTTATTCCAATAAGAACAGCAAGAGTGATTGCTCGCCGAACTTTGTAGCTCACGGAAACTACTTACGAAGTTGTTCGACGACGTATTCGATGCTAGCGATGAGCTGATCGATATCTGAAGGATCAACGGCTGGGAACATACCGATACGCAATTGATTCTTGCCTAATTTGCGATAAGGCTCGGTGTCGACGATGCCATTGGCGCGTAGGGCTTTGGCAACCTCCATGGCGTCGATGGAATCGTCAAAGTTAATGGTGCCAACCACTTTGGAACGTGCGGCAGGATCCACAACAAACGGGGTCGTGTAATCGGTCTTCTCTGCCCATGAATACAGACGAGA